>NZ_JACRTF010000001.1:4324377-4686566 GCF_014385165.1 Jilunia laotingensis
TGGTAGTACCCCCAATTCCTCCTTGCGCGCCTCCCATAGCAAGACAAGGAAGAATCGTTTCGTCTTGTCCGTGGAGCATATCGAACTTACCGTTCTTATAAAGACGGCATTGGTTATATTCATAAAGGCTTTCATAAGTATATTTGATTCCTGCAAAATTAGGAATCCGTCCATCCACCGCTTCCAAGAAAGCTACCATGGACAAATATGCACCATTAAATGCCGGTATATGATAAAAATAGAAAGGCAACTTAGGAGCGCCACAAGCTATTTCCTCACAATACTTTACCAATTCTTCAATACGACCTACTTTCGGGAAAGGAGGTGCCATTGCTCCAATTCCCCATGCACCGATTTTCTGTGCATGTTCTGCCAACCGGTGACTTGACCTCACACAAGTACTACCTACATGCACAATCACTTTAAAATCTTCAGGAGCAACTTCAACCCAACGTTCCGCAAGTTTCATACGTTCTTCTTCCGTAAGCATATAACCTTCACCGGAAGAACCATTGATAAACACACCTTTCAAACCATTTTTAGCCAACATAGCGGCATAAGCAGCTATCGGTTCATAATTAACCTCTCCATTTTCATAAAATGGAGTAAAAGGAGCATCAATCAATCCAATAATCTTTTCCATAAGTATATAAATTTAATATAATCAAGTTTACATTTGAATATTTACGGCACAAATATAGAAATTTATTAATTAATAGCAGTATTATTAATAAATTATTTTATTATAAAAATACAATATAGTCACTTTATTTTAGTATATAACAGCATTAAATGAAGTAAATAGCAATTATTAATCGATTTAATAGTCGCAAACAAAGACAGATATATAAATAATGCGTATATTTGTTCAAAATCATTCAATAATTTGCAAAATATGAAGCACAGTTTACTTAAAGAAATAGAAATAGGATCCAAAAATGCGCTTGTTAAAAAGAGGATCATTACACATTATATATATAATGGTAGTTCTACTATCACAGATCTATCCAGAGAATTGGATTTAAGTGTGCCTACTGTCACCAAATTCATTGACGAAATGTGTGAAGACGGCTATATAAATGATTATGGAAAACTGGAAACAAGCGGTGGAAGACATCCTAATCTCTACGGACTCAATCCAGAATCAGGCTATTTTATAGGAGTGGATATCAAGAAATTTGCTATCAATATTGGATTAATCAATTTTAAAGGAGACATGATGGAACTCAAAATGAATATTCCTTATAAATTTGAAAATTCAAAAGAAGGAATGAATAATTTATGCCATCTCATTCTCAGTTTTATAAATAAACTAAATATAGATAAGGAGAAAATATTAAATATTAATGTAAACGTGTCAGGGCGAGTCAATCCTGAATCCGGGTACAGTTTCAGTCAGTTCAATTTCGAGGAACGTCCTTTGGCTGATGTACTGGCTGAAAAAATCGGCTACAAAGTAACCATAGATAACGATACTCGTGCCATGACATATGGAGAATACATGCAAGGATGTGTTAAAGGAGAAAAAGACATAATCTTTGTTAATGTTAGCTGGGGATTGGGTATAGGAATAATTATAGATGGGAAAATCTATAATGGAAAGTCGGGATTCTCAGGAGAATTTGGACATATCAGTACCTATGATAACGAAATAATTTGCCACTGCGGAAAAAAAGGATGCCTTGAAACAGAGGCCTCCGGTTCAGCTTTATACCGTATTTTTTTAGAGCATATTCAAAATGGGGAAAGTTCAATCATTTCCGATCGAAACATACAGGATCATCCGTTAACTCTCGATGAAATAATTGCTGCTGTCAATAAAGAAGACGTCTTATGCATTGAAATTGTAGAGGAAATCGGACAAAAGTTAGGTAAACAGATCGCTGGACTAATTAATATTTTCAACCCGGAACTAGTTATTATTGGAGGTACACTATCCTTAACCGGAGATTATCTCACGCAACCTATAAAAACTGCTGTTAGAAAATACTCACTAAATTTGGTAAATAAGGATTCAATCATCCTCACTTCCAAACTAAAAGACAAAGCCGGTATCGTTGGAGCTTGTATGTTAGCAAGAAGCCGGATGTTTGAGAATTAAATCTCAATCATCCGGTTCATAAATTCTTCAACACCTTTCTTGTCCGTAACATCTGGTGCCCACGGAGCTATATTATCAGGCATCAATGGTGCAAAAGGTCCTTGTTTGATTTCATATATTACAGTATTTGGTTCCAAAACTACAATACTATGCCAAACACAAGGAGGAATTTCGATTCCGTACATCCCCTTTTGAGGATTCAAGTTGACTTTCTCAGTGACATTTCCTTTGTCATCAAACAAGATGGCAAACAAACTTCCTCGTAAAACAAGATACGTCTCTTCCTTATCAGGATTCTTGTGGCGATGCGGTGGTAAATATGTACCGGGTTCCAAAGCATTCAACAGTCTATGAATTGGAGCATCCATTGAATTATGAAAATTATAATTCATACGTAAGCGAGGATTCTCCTTCGCTTGCCCGGATACATCGTTCAATAAAGTGTCAGTAATCAGTTTCATAAACTTATTCAAGCCCCATCTGTGACAACAGTACTCGACTTTTCTCTGCAGAGCCCTCAGATTTGACCATCATCTCTTGCAAATCGGCCATCGCCTCTTCAGAAATAGTTATATAATCCTCTGCATTTTTCATCAAAAATGAAAGATTCTGCTTTTTAAGTTTTTCAAGTTCCGAAGAAGTCAGGTATACAAATATCAATTTTGAAACAACAGGAATTTCTATTTCCTTTTTACGATTGTTCCATAACCGAATAACTTTCTGTGATGGCAAATAACTTCTAATGCCATCTTGTTCCAAGCAGTCTTTTACACTCTTTTCTTTCCTTGTAACGGTACAAATTACATACCAACAAGAAAAATTTCCTTCTATTTTTCCGTTTGTTGCTTCCATCCCTTTATTAAGTCTTTTACAAAAAGTATCCATCCTACACTTCCAACACCTGCCAGAAATACAAAACCGATAAGAATCATGATTTTATTTGGTTTAGCCGGTTTTAATGGTACCGTTGCTGGTTGTACTACTGTATATACAGGAGTTATTTCCTGTACCTTAGCCTTTGCCATCTGCAATTGCTGAGCTACCTGATTATAAACACCGTACATCAGATTCATTTCATTCTGTAAGCGTTCTTGTTCGGCACGAACACTCCGCAAAATAATATTTTGATTACCATCCATGTAATGTGCATATTTTTGTTGTGCTTCGTAATAATTTGTTTTAGCTTCCTGATATAGCTTTTCAGTAAACTGTAAATCATGACGTGCCTTATTCGTCCTGTAATCAGTTATATAATTTTGCAAACGCTTCATCACGGTATCAGTCAAGGTTGCAGAAATTAATGGATCCTGCATCGTTACGGATAGCGTCGTCACCCCTGTTTTCTTATCTACAGAAACAGCAAGCCTTTTACCTAATGCATCAGCTATGGCAGCTTCTTCCTTTGTCAACATAAAAGGATCCACTTTACCACTACCTTCTTCCTGAGGTTTATCTTTAAACAATGAAACAACCCAACCCAAAACTTTAAAAGGTGCAGATGTTATCGTTCCCCACCAAGGAGCTTTCTGATAATCATATAGATAATCATATAAAGTTGTATTAACCTCCCCTTTTTGATCTTTCACTTGAACATCAAACAGTTCAATTAAAAAAGGAGTAGAGCTAACTATATTGGGATATAACTCAGGTGAAAGTGCATCTTCACCCGTTGAAGACCCTAAGTTAATACCTGCCATTGCAGCAAGAGCCCCCATATTTCCACCCGAAGCTTTTCCCTTTGTTTCTGGTGCAAGAGTTACGCTGGTTGCATATTCCTTAGGAATACTGAAGGCTACAACAAGACCTACTACCAAGGCAATTCCACAAACCTTAAAAACCAGTTTACGCTGCGCCCACACTTTCTGAGCCAGTTCTATCAGATCTATCTCTTGTTCTTCCGGCTGTTGAGGATTTTTGCTTATATTTTTATCTTCACTCATATTCCGTTTATTTAAAGAGGTTAACCATAGAAGCAACCAACGTAGCCAAAGACGCAACAGAAGTACCCATTCCGATCATTTCGGCAGCCGACATCTTCTTCTTTTCTTCTTTAGTAGGAACGATTATTTCACATCCCGGTTCTATTTTTTGAGCAGTTCTCGATTTCAAACGGGATACTGTCCCGTTCATATATACAACATAAGCTCTACTTTTCTTTGCACGATTACCAAATCCACCTGCCTGATTAATATAATAGCTGAGTTTTTCACCCTTCTTAAACAAGACAGTATTAGGATACATTACAGCCCCATTAATCTTTACTGTATTTACATATTCCGGAACAAAGAGCATATCACCTTCTCTCAATACCAAATCATAATCGGATCCAGGATTGGCTAAAGCTTTCTCTAAATCTATACCGACAGAATAAATATTCGACAAATCCAAAGATGCTGTCGCTATAGAATCTTTTCCTACACTATTACTAGCCATACGGAGTACATCCTCCCTACGTCGTTTCTCTTCTTCTGTCATTTGACGAAGCAAACGCGCTCCACGTACATAAGCATCAGCAGTCACTCCTCCAGCTTTGGCTATTAAATCGCTCAAACGTTCATTCTTGGTGGTAAGAGCATAATTTCCATTGAACAAGACTTCTCCACCAACGACCACGTTCTGTTGCTTATGATAAGCCGGACTTCTACGAATATATACCTCGTCAAACGGTTGCAAGTAAAAATCACCTTCAGCTCCCACCAAAAATCCATCTTTAAGTTCAAAAGTGAATGTTTTTCCGATTTCATTGGTAAGAGTTGTACCCTTTGGATCTTTTATACGTCTAGAAACATCAACACGAGCCGTAGATGCCGCTTCCAATAAGCCACCAGCTTTGATCACCAAATCCTCGATCGTCATATTCTTAGCAAATACAAAAGTCCCCGGACGAGCAACTTCACCATGAATGGTCAAAGTTCCCTCTACACTCAGATCATGTATACTCGGAATATACAAAATATCATTCCGTTTCAATGGCATATCTGCCACTGTCCCATTTAGCATACCTTGTAAATCAATAGGAATCAGTTCTAAAGTTAAGTCCTCATGTTCGCGTTGTAGCTGTGCCCTGTTTAAAAAGGCATCGCCACGAAGTCCTTCTGCTTTTTGAATCAACTGTTTTACCGTATTCACGTCACCATTAATCTGATACATTCCATCTCGATATACAGCTCCCCGAATTTCTACACGATTTTCAAAACGATCCAGTACAGCACCTACAGTAAGAGCATCTTCATCATACAATTTGAACACAGAATAATCCATCTCGTCCACATTGTATATTTGTTTCTCACGACCGCTCATACGTAATAGCCGAATAGCTTTAGAATAAGCATCCCCAGTGAAACCACCCGCATATTTTAATAATGTAGCTATTGTCTCACCTTTTTTCATTTCATAATACATGGGTCTTTTCACTTTACCGGAAATATCGACCAGACAATCGTAAGGTGGTACAATAATCACATCACCCTCCATAAGACGAATATCATCATTCATCTTACCTTTCAATATATAATCATATACATCGACATCAGCAACTTTCTTTCCATTACGCATTACCTGTATGCTACGTAAACTACCGATTGGGCTTACTCCACCGGCACGATACAAAGCATGAAATACGGATGAAAATGAAGATAAAGTATATGTACCCGGTACAGCCACCTCTCCCATTAAGTTTATCTGAATGGTACGAATTTGCCCCAACGTCAAATTTATTTGTGAAGTATTACCAGAAATACCGGAATAAATCTTACTAAATTCACGTTGTAAAAAGTTATTAGCTTCTTTTACTGTCATCCCGCTCAAATAAACCGGACCAATAGTACTCACAGATATACTCCCTTCAGGAGAAATTGTCTGTCGAATAGTATTTTCTGAAGCGCCCCATACATCGATGATAACTTCATCTCCTGGGCCTAAGCGATAATTAGCAGGAGTAGCGATATTCGAATTCGGTTCAAAAGACAGATTTCTACTGGTAAATATATTCCGTCCAAAAACCAGCTTAGATGCTTGATTAGCATTTTTCATTTCAGTAGGAGTCTGTACTTCAGTACTGAGTTCATCCAAAGTACCCGCTGTAACTTCTTCTGGAGCTTCCAAGCGTTGCCTGCGTTGAGCAGCCACAGAAGTCGCTCTATTCTCTTCTCCCTGTGATTCTTCGTAACGAGTTTTTATTCGTTCTACTTGTTCCTTAGTAACGCCTCTTCTCATCAACTCTGTAGTCATTTCCTTCTGACTTTTCCCTTGCTTCTGGGCATCCTTTACATATTGTACCACCTGGTCATCGGACATATGTTGAGCAACAGCTATTCCGGTGAAGGCAATAATCAATAAGAACAGTGCAATAAATCTACGCATAAGATATTCCGATTAATCTTTATATAAGTTCTGTATTTATTATAAATCGGGCGCAAAGGTAACACATTATTTTCATAATATAAATTTATTTCAGTCCTAAGTTTTTGAAATTACATTAAAAAGCAAACTAACCCGAAAACTCAAAAATAGAATTTCTATTTATAAATCCCGTTGCTTATTCCTTCACAACAGCCACAAGAATCATCAAATCAAATGTATAACTTAACTTTAGCAAACTGTTTTATTTTCTTCACACCTTCAAAACTATATTCCCAAATTTCAATTATCATAATTTTTCGATGATAAATAGGACAAGTTATTTCATTAACATTCTAAAATTATTCAAATATTTTCTTCCACCAAGAAATTATGTAATATCTACTTTTTTCATATTTGGTAATATATACGATTCTTTTAGAGTGTATAGAAAACTTTACTCAAGATACTTATATATAAAGTATAAAAACATACCTATTCTCACACTCCTTATTTTTAATACCAACTGAAAAAACTTCCAAAGCGAATATAAAACAAAAAAAATCTCTTTTGTTTTTGTTTTTTCAAATAAAGCTGTAATTTTGCACACCGTAAACGAGACCTGCCGCTATAGCTCAGTTGGTAGAGCAACGCATTCGTAACGCGTAGGTCGCCAGTTCAAGTCTGGCTAGCGGCTCATTTACAGTTTTAGATATATACTCCTCTTGTGAATCACAAAAATCCTTCTAAAAAGAAAAAGTCTTGGACTTTTCCGAAACTAAGTAGTACTATAATTATCATTGGATTAATACCTATTATTTATGGTATTTTCTTGTATTGCCTACAAAATACTTCTATAATACCCAATACAAGCAATGTCATAAAATCACAGAAAGTTCCAAAAGCAACAGAACTTGAAAGACCACTTTTACTTTCTCCCAAACAAGAACAAATCGTACATCATACTGGTTATATCGTATCATACAACGAATCTTTGCGATTACCAAACTGGGTAGCGTATGAACTAACGCGACAAGAGACACAAGGAAATGCAAAAAGGAGCAACCGTTTCATCCCTGATCCAATGATAAAAGGAACAATTGCCACCAATTCAGATTATCTTCATTCTGGATACGACAAAGGTCATATGGCACCAGCAGCTGACATGAAATGGAGCAGCATCGCAATGAAAGAATCATTTTATTTCAGTAATATATGCCCCCAACACCCTGAACTTAATCGGAAAAAATGGAAAGATCTTGAGGATAAAATACGTGACTGGGCAATCGAAGATAGTGCGATCATCATAATTTGCGGACCAATCGTAGACAAAACACCCAAAGTTATTGGAAAAAACAAGGTAGTAATACCGCAGCAGTTCTTCAAAGCGATTCTGTCTCCTTTCACCCAGCCCCCGAAAGCAATCGGATTCCTTTTCACAAACGAACAATCTGTGTCACCATTGTCCAATTATGCTGTATCTGTAGACAGCATTGAAATATTGACCGGGATGGATTTCTTTTCCCCACTGCCTGATCACATAGAAGACAGTATCGAAGCCCATTTAAATATTAACCAATGGAATTTATAAATTTATTTGCTACTATACAATATTCTTTTAAAAACCAAATGTAAATATATCAAAATCAAAATATCTATTAAACATTAATCACTGACAAATAAAAATCTGCAATTTTCTTCTTACCTTTGACATTATAAAAAACATTATCATTCTAATGAATAAAAAAAAGAAAAAATTATTTATCGGCTTGTTCAGCATTATCTTTATTATCAGCTTGGCCACCGTGAGTATTACATATTATTATTTACTATACCCGCAATTTCACCCCGTTAAAACCATTTACGTTTATATAGATCGGGATGATACGGCAGATTCCATATACAACAAAATAAAAGCCAATGGATTTCCCAATACACTAACCGGCTTCCGATGGATGGCTAAATTCCGCAACCTGAAAAAAACGATTCATACAGGACGATATGCAATACATCCCGGAGATAATGTCCACCACGTCTACAGTCGCATATCTCGTGGCCATCAAGTGCCTATCAATCTAACAATCAGCAGTGTAAGGACACTCGATAAATTAGCAGGGAATATAGGAAAACAATTAATGATTGATTCAACAGAAATCGCATCCGTGTTATCCGACAGCCTTTTTATACAAAAAATGGGATACGATAAAGCAACCATAGCTTGCCTATTTATACCGGAAACGTATCAAGTATATTGGAATATCAGTGTCGATGATTTTTTTAAACGAATTCATAAAGAACATAAGAAATTCTGGAATGACGAACGACTCGCCAAAGCTCAATCCATAGGAATGACACCGGAAGAAATCTCCACATTAGCTTCCATTGTAGAAGAAGAAACAAACAACAATGATGAAAAGCCCAAAGTTGCAGGATTATATATTAACCGTCTCCGCATTGGAATGCCCCTTCAAGCCGATCCAACTATCAAATTCGCACTGCAAGACTTTGGTTTGCGAAGAATAACCAATGAAAATCTTCAAGTTGAATCTCCCTATAATACATATGTTAATATAGGACTTCCACCGGGGCCAATCCGTATCCCCACTGTAAAAGGCATTGATAGTGTATTGAATTATACGAAGCATAATTATATATATATGTGTGCTAAGGAAGATTTTTCGGGTACGCATAATTTTGCATCCAATTACACTGACCACATGATAAATGCCCGCAAATATTGGAAAGCATTAAATGATAAAAAGATTTTTAAGTAAATCTTATCAATAATGAGTTTAAAAAATGTACCTTTGCGAAAAGGTACAATAAAACCGTACCTAATACTAATTTTAAATAGATATTATGAACAAGCAACTCTTACTTGGCGACGAAGCCATTGCACAAGCAGCATTGGATGCCGGACTCTCAGGTGTTTACGCTTATCCGGGCACTCCTTCAACAGAGATAACTGAATATATCCAGCTATCTCCTATCACAAATGAACGGAACATACACAATCGTTGGTCTGCTAACGAAAAGACAGCCATGGAAGCTGCATTGGGTATGTCATATGCTGGTAAACGAGCATTAGTTTGCATGAAACATGTAGGCATGAATGTAGCTGCCGACTGTTTCATCAATTCTGCAATCACAGGAGTTAATGGAGGCCTTATTGTAATTGCTGCCGACGATCCGAGCATGCACTCTTCACAAAACGAACAGGACAGTCGCTTCTACGGAGATTTCTCGCTGATCCCAATGTATGAACCGAGCAATCAGCAAGAAGCTTATGACATGGTGTATAATGGATTCGAATTTTCTGAAAAGACCGGAGAACCGATTCTATTACGTATGGTTACCCGCCTTGCCCATTCACGTTCAGGCGTCGAACGCAAAGAACAGAAGCCTCAAAACGAATTAACATTTAGCGATGATCCCCGTCAATTCATCCTTCTTCCTGCCATTGCACGTAAACGCTATAAGATGCTGCTTGCGCGTCAAGATGAATTTATCAAAGCATCTGAAGAATCACCATATAACAAATATATCGATGGTCCGAATAAAAAAATGGGTATTATAGCATGTGGCATCGGCTACAACTATCTGATGGAAAATTATCCGGAAGGTTGTGAATTCCCTGTATTAAAAATCGGACAATACCCTCTCCCCAAGAAACAATTATTACAATTAGTAGAAGTCTGCGATGAAATCTTAGTATTAGAGGACGGCCAACCATTTGTTGAAAAACATCTTAAGGGTTATTTGGGAATCGGTGTAAAAGTCAAGGGGCGCTTAGATGGAACCTTATCGCAAGATGGGGAATTGAATCCTGATTCTGTAGCACGCGCTGTCGGCAAAGAGAACAAGTCCGAATTCACAGTTCCTGAAATCGTAGAGATGCGTCCTCCAGCATTATGCGAAGGATGTGGCCATCGCGATATGTATACTACATTAACTGAAGTTTTAAGAAATGAATACCCAGGGCATAAAGTGTTCAGCGACATCGGTTGTTACACTTTAGGAGCAAATGCACCATTTAATGCCATAAATTCTTGTGTAGACATGGGAGCTTCCATTACTATGGCTAAGGGTGCTTCAGATGCAGGAGTATATCCAGCAGTAGCTGTTATTGGCGATTCTACGTTTACCCATTCTGGAATGACCGGACTACTGGATTGCATCAATGAAAATTCAAACGTTACAATTGTTATTTCCGATAATGAAACAACAGCTATGACCGGTGGACAAGATTCGGCAGGAACCGGACGTATTGAATCTATTTGCACGGGATTGGGAGTCGATCCTACACATGTACGGGTAGTAGTGCCTCTAAAGAAAAACTATGAGGAAATGAAACAAGTTATTCGTGAAGAACTTAACTATCACGGTGTTTCCGTTATTATCCCCCGCAGAGAGTGTATCCAAACATTAGCACGTAAAAAAAGAAATAAGTAAGCCATGAAAAAAGATATCATATTATCAGGTGTAGGTGGACAAGGTATCCTTTCTATCGCCACAGTCATCGGTAAGGCAGCCTTGAAAGACGGACTTTACATGAAACAAGCCGAAGTACACGGCATGAGCCAACGAGGAGGAGATGTACAATCGAACTTGCGCATCAGCGATCAACCGATCGCATCCGATTTAATTCCAACAGGCAAATGTGACTTGATCATTTCATTGGAACCCATGGAAGGACTACGTTACCTCCCATACCTAAGTCCAACGGGATGGTTAGTCACTAATGAAACTCCTTTTATTAATATTCCTAATTATCCGGCAGAAGACAAAGTATTAGAAGAAATCAGCAAATTACCTCATAAGGTAGTATTAAATGTGGATAAAGTGGCTAAAGAAGTCGGTTCTCCCCGTGTTGCCAATATTGTATTATTAGGTGCTACAATTCCTTTTTTAGGCATTGATTATCAAAAGATTCAAGATAGTATACGTGAAATATTCCAACGCAAAGGTGATGCTATCGTAGAAATGAATCTGAAAGCACTGGCTGCAGGAAAAGAAATTGCAGAAAAGCTGATGTAAATATCCACATATCAAATAATGTGCCAGTTGACTTGCATAACCATGGAGTGCAATTAACTGGCATTTTGATCTATTCGCTTAGAAATACAACATTATACACCATAAAAAATCATTCTTAGGAATAAAATATAGATAAGCGTTGATTTCGTATTAACACATTAATGTACATTTAAAAGCAATTGGGAACTTATATGTTTTCAATTTAATTCATTTCTTATGCAATTATTAAAGAAGAGAATCCTCCAGGATGGAAAATGCTTTGAGGGCGGAATTTTAAAAGTAGATAGTTTTATAAATCACCAAATGGATCCGACATTGATGAAATCAATCGGAGTTGAATTTGTACGCCGTTTTGCAGCCACCAATGTTAACAAGATAATGACAATAGAAGCCAGCGGAATTGCTCCTGCCATCATGACTGGCTATTTAATGGATTTACCTGTGGTATTTGCCAAAAAGAAATCGCCTAAAACCATTCAAAACGCTTTAAGCACTACAGTACACTCATTCACAAAAGATCGTGATTACGAAGTAGTCATTAGTTCAGACTTTCTGACCCCAACGGACAATATTCTTTTTGTAGATGATTTTTTAGCTTATGGAAATGCAGCATTAGGTGTTTTAGATCTGATCAGACAATCCGGTGCTAATCTAGTTGGCATGGGATTTATTATAGAAAAGGCATTCCAAAATGGTCGTAAAACACTGGAAGCACAGGGAGTACGCATCGAGAGTTTAGCCATCATCGAAGATCTTTCAAACTGCCAGATAAAAATCAAGTAAACTTGTACGATATAGAGAAAACCTATAAATAGCGTACTTCCACACAATACTCCAACTGGATTTAACCATTCACCTGTTTAAATTCTGTTCGGGTTAAAGTATTGACCTTTTTTAAGTGTTTGTTTTCCATATTGAACAGCATGCTTCGGACAAATATGATAACAAGCTAAGCAAGAAGTACAGTTATCGCCCCATACCGGTTTACAATCTACCAGTACAATATTTCCTACAGGACAAAACATCTCACAGCGTTTACAAGATATACAGTCGTCCGTAGTAAAGAATTTACTTGTCACGATTCCTTTCCTGACAAACAAGGGATTAATGATTTTCGTTTTAATAAAAGGAAATTTACCTTTGTTACAATTAAAAAGAGCTTTCTTCTCCTCTATTGCATGATTGATCTCAGCAACCCTATCAATTGCTTCTTGCAGTTTATATTTTTCCAATTCTTTTGAATCGATATCAAAACCTGGAAGAAGTACATAATTATTAGGCATGATTACTGAAAAACCAGCGTTACACTCCCAACTCTTCTTTTTTACAGCGTTACAAAACATTCGATGAGCTAAACCTATATCATCTCCACATGAACATACGAAAAAAAGGTATTGATTATGATAATTAAGAAATGTAAGCCGCTGTATGAATTGCAAGACAATGGGAGGCACCCCCCATGAATATATTGGAAAGATGAAACCTATTTTTTCATTATCAGCTATGTAATATTGAAAATCAAGTTTATGTAAAGCATCGGGAATAAACACCAATTGCTCATTTTGCACTTTAGAAAGCTGTAAAGCAATCCACTTAGAATTACCGGTACCAGAAAAATAGAAGATCATAAGGAAAATAAAAAAAGCCGTACCGACGATGTGATGAAACTCTGATAGAACAAGATTTGAGTGCCCGCCCCCTTTGTAATCCACCGGCTATTCGCTATCCCGAAGGACGTGGCCCGCCATTGAGGACTGAAGCTTTCTCGGTATATCAGATTAATTTGAAGAGTTTCCCGATCCAGTCGATACGGCTAATATTTTAACTACACAAATATATTAACTTTGCATGAAATAAACAAGGAAAAAACACAAATTGTTTGTCCTTAACTAACTTTTCGCGCTTTCTAAATCACATAGAAATAACAAAAAACTGCCGATTACTAAGTGGTAATCGGCAGTATAATCCTTAAACTGTGTATTTTAAGCAACTTTTGCTTTAGCTACAACAGCCTTGAAAGCTTCCGGATGATTCATTGCTAAATCAGCTAAAACCTTACGATTTATTTCAATACCGGCTTTATGCAAACCGCCCATCAATTTAGAATATGACATTCCTTCAAGACGTGCAGCAGCATTGATACGTTGTATCCAAAGAGCGCGGAAATTTCTTTTCTTATTTCTACGGTCACGGAACGCATATGTCAAACCCTTTTCCCAAGTGTTTTTAGCTACGGTCCAAACGTTTTTTCTTGCACCAAAGTAACCTCTGGTTAATTTCAAAATTTTCTTTCTTCTTGCTTTTGAAGCAACATGATTTACTGATCTTGGCATAGTTTTACTCTTTTTTGAATGTTAGCGTCGATACTTCACGTAGCGAACTTAAAGCTAATGCATTCGGTTAATACTTTAATAATACTTTTACGCTTTTGATTACTTCATAGCTAAGAGTTCCTTAATCTGGCTTACATTTGTTGTATCAACAGTTGTAGAGTAGCACAGATTTCTTTTTCTCTTCTTAGTTTTCTTAGTCAAAATATGACTGTGAAAAGCGTGCTTTCTTTTGATTTTACCTGTTCCGGTAAGGGTAAACCTTTTTTTAGAACCGGAGTTAGTCTTCATCTTTGGCATCTTACTTGTTTTTAAATTATTAAATATATGGCAACGCACTATACCTGCGCGTTACGCATTCTTTCGTTTTTATTCTTTTTCTGCGTTTCCATCTGCTTTTACAGCATCAGGAGTAGCAGTTTTTATATTAACGACAGGCTTCTTTGGAGCCCCTTCTTTCTTTTTAGGAGAAAGCTGGATCGTCATACGCTTACCTTCCAAAATCGGCATCTGATCTACCTTCGCATATTCTTCCAAATCATTGGCAAAACGAAGTAGCAATACTTCCCCTTGTTCTTTAAAAAGGATTGAACGTCCTTTGAAAAACACATAAGCCTTCACCTTATCTCCATCTTCCAAAAAACCTTTGGCATGTTTCAATTTAAAATTGTAATCATGATCATCCGTTTGAGGTCCGAAACGTATTTCTTTTACGTTTACTTTCACCTGTTTGGCCTTTTGTTCTTTTTGGCGTTTCTTCAATTGATACAGAAACTTTGAATAGTCAATAATACGACAAACAGGGGGTTGTGCATTAGGTGAAATTTCTACCAAATCCATTTCTTTTTCTTCAGCCATTTTTAATGCTTGGAAAATAGGATATACTTTCGGTTCCACTTCGTCGCCCACAATGCGAACTTCTTTGGCACGAATCTGTTCATTGATCCGGTACTGCCCTTTCAAGGTATCATTTTTCATTAAACGATTACTTCCGATTTGTTTTTTATTGTCTACCAAATTATTCTATATTTTTTAATTTCGCGCAAAGTTACCATTTATTTATCATATTTTGAACTTCTTCGTTCATTATTTTAGCAAATTCTTCAAATTTCATGGTTCCTTTGTCACCTTCCCCTTGCCTACGAACAGAAACTTCACCATTTTCAGCTTCTTTTTCACCAACAATAAGCATGTAAGGAATACGTTTCATCTCATTATCTCGAATCTTACGACCAATTTTTTCATTACGATCATCCACAATAGCACGAATTTCACGTGTTTTCAGATACATTTTTACTTGTTCGGCATACTCATTAAATTTCTCACTAATCGGTAAAATTGCAACCTGATCAGGAGTCAACCACAATGGGAACTTGCCGGCAGTATGCTCAATAAGTACGGCTACAAAGCGTTCCATAGATCCGAACGGTGCGCGGTGAATCATTACCGGACGATGCTTCTGGTTATCGGATCCCATATACTCAAGATCGAATCTTTCCGGCAAGTTATAATCTACTTGAATAGTTCCCAATTGCCAACGACGACCGATAGCGTCTTTCACCATGAAGTCCAATTTAGGACCATAAAAAGCAGCTTCACCATATTCAATTTTTGCTTTCAACCCCTTTTCCTCACACGCTTCGATGATTGCTTGCTCTGCCTTTTCCCAATTTTCGTCACTTCCGATATATTTCTCACGGTTCACTTTATCACGAAGAGAAATCTGAGCTTCAAAATTAGAGAAGTCCATTGAACGGAATACAATTGAAATAATATCCATTACACGAAGAAATTCTCCTTTCACCTGATCGGGACGGCAAAAAATATGTGCATCATCCTGCGTAAAGCTACGAACACGGGTCAGCCCGTGAAGTTCACCGCTTTGCTCATAACGACATACTGTTCCGAACTCAGCAATACGCAAAGGCAAATCTTTATAAGAACGGGGAAAGTTTTTATAAATCTCACAATGATGAGGGCAGTTCATCGGCTTTAAGAAATATTCCTCTCCCTCTTCCGGAGTATGTATCGGTTGGAAAGCATCCTTTCCATATTTGGCATAATGCCCTGAAGTCACATAAAGCAACTTATTTCCAATGGGTGGAGTTATTACTTCCTGATAATCGTAACGAGTTTGAATACGACGAAGGAATTCTTGCAGACGAAGACGTAGAGCAGTCCCTTTAGGCAACCACATCGGCAAACCTTTTCCTACTGTATCAGAGAACATGAAGAGTTGCATTTCCTTACCGATCTTACGATGGTCACGTTTTTTTGCTTCTTCCATTAAAGTCAGATATTCATCCAACATTTTCTTTTTCGGGAAAGTTATACCATATATACGAGTCAGCATTTTACGATCTTCATGTCCACGCCAATAAGCACCAGCCACAGAAGTCAATTTGATGGCCTTGATCGGAGCTGTTGTCATCAAATGTGGTCCCCGGCAAAGATCGGTAAACGCACCTTGAGTATACGTAGTGATATGACCATCTTCCAGTTCGGAAATCAATTCACATTTATAAGTTTCTCCACGATTACCAAACATTTTCAATGCATCCGACTTTGCTATATCCGCACGAACCACGGCTTCCTTCTTTGCGACCAATTCAGCCATTTTAGCTTCAATAGCAGGCAGATCAGCCTCTTTAATAACAGCCTCTCCCGGGTCAACATCATAATAGAAACCATTTTCAATAGCCGGACCTATACCAAACTGTATTCCCGGATAGAGTTCTTGCAGCGCTTCTGCCAGCAAGTGCGCACTCGTATGCCAGAAAGCGTGCTTCCCCTCTTCATCTTCCCATTTATAAAGTACTACCGAAGCATCTTCTTTAATAGGACGACCTAAATCATAAATCTCACCATTCACTCCACAAGCCAGCACATCTTGCGCCAAACGTGAACTGATACTTTCTGCAATTTGCAAACCGTTCACCCCTTCGTTATACTCACGAACAGAGCCATCGGGAAATGTTATCTTTATCATAATGTGATGTTATATTTTTCTTATTAGCACGCAAAAATAAGTAAACTTTTCGAGTTTTCTATTTTTTAATGAAAAAATGTTATTCCGGCTGATCCGTAAAACGTTTAATGATATTATAAGCGGATACAATACCCAACTCACCCGCCTTACTCAAATCAGTTATCCCTTGCTTGTTATTACCCAAGAATATATGTGTCAGACCTCTATTAAAGTATGCATCTGCAAAATCACGATTCAATTCTATGGCCTTGTCGTAATCGACCAATGCCGCACGATAATCTTTGAGCATAGCCTGTACATTGCCACGGTTATAATATGCATATACAAAATCCGGTGCCAAAGTTATCACTCGATCCAAATCAGCTTTTACAACGTCATAATCTACAGCTGTGATTTCTTTTTGAGAAGTGTCACCTCCCTGTTTTGCTGCGGCCACTTCCTCCGCTTTCTGATACTCTAACTGTTTATAGCGCACTAAAGATCTCATAAAATATGCAGGAAAGAATGTATCATCAAGTAAAATAGCCTTAGTCAGATCTTCTATAGAGCTTGTAAAATCTTGTACCAAATAGAAATCAAGCGCACGTGCAAAACGTTTGGAGGCACTTCTATCATCTTCCACTATTGCCGAAGTATGAGCATCAATCAATGCAAAATGGAACTTGACCTGTTCTTCTGTCAACGGTGCTTCCATATCAGTGATAAGTAAACGTTTCGGATATACTTTGGATTGATTTAATTCGTCAATGAATTTGTGAAAATTCACGAAACGTTTTACATCGCTTGCTTTCTCATAGTAAGTGAGAGCAAACATCGGTTCCAACTGAATATTTACATTCCTATCCTGTACCCTACCTCGATAATCACTCTTATACTGACGCTCCTGCTCCGAATCATCCGCAATCACTATCTTACGATAGTTATTCATATTTTTATCCGATTTTTTTCGAGTCTTACTGCCATCCTCCTCTTCACCTTCCTCCACATTCTGAGCGACATCTTTAGTCGTAACACCATTTTGACGATCTAGTTGTGCTTTCATTAATTTGAAATCATCCATCTCAGCACCTTTTTTATCTCCGATTTTCTTACGGGCTTCAGCACGATGATAATATCCGGCCAAGAAATTAGGATATTGGTCGATCACTGTTGTATAGTCCTTTATAGCTCCCCGATAATCTCCGGTTTGGGCACGTAGCAAACCACGATTAAAAGTAGCCATCATATTATCCGGTTCTATCTCAAGTACAAAATCAAAATCTTCAATCGCACGGTTATCATCACCAACCTGCGCTCGCAACAAACCACGATTATAATGTCCGATAAAGTTGTTAGGATCAATATCCAGTGCCAAATCATAATCACTCATAGCACCTCTCAGATTATTCTGGTGGAACCGAGCTAACGCACGATTTATATAATTACCCGCATTCCGGGCGCTTAAACGTATTGCATGATTAAAATCAGACTCGGCTTCCGCATACTTACTTTGCTGAAGCTGAACAATAGCCCGGGAAGCCCAAGCATCCGGATCGTATTTATCCATCTCAATAGCAGTATTAAAGTCTTTCAACGCCCTGATAGTATCTTGCTGTTTTAAGGCAACCTCTCCACGCATTAGATAAGCACGTGTATATTTGGGTGCCACCTTAAGCATGGTTTCCAAATTTTCTTCCGCTTCCTTATAATCCTTTTTCTGGATATAACATAAAACAAGATTATGCAAAAGAGTTATATTTTCTGGTGCATAGTGTAATGCCTTTTTATAATCCTCGATGGCACCGTCATATTTATTCTGACGGATACGCGCCAATCCACGAATCTGATAAGCCCCAACTACAAAAGGATTTCGCTCGATAGCTTTATCACAATCAGCTTCAGCACCCTGAAAATCATCCAAATTTATTTTTGCCAACCCCCGAAAAAAATAAGGCTCATATAAATATGGTTTCGCATTAATTACCTGATTGAAGTATTGAATAGAAAGTACATAATCTTCAAAATAAAGTGCATTACGGGCGATCATCATCACCCGCTCTGTATTTATCTGAGCATATACCAATGTAGGAAGTAGCAATAGTGCCACTAATATTTTTTTTATCATTAGCCTTAAGATACTTATTAAGCGAAACAAAAGTAATGCTTTTAGTCTATTCTACAGGGATATCAATCAACTTTTTATATTTTTTGAGCATTTGATCATGTAGATTAGACTATTAAACAATTTACGATTGAGGAATTTCTTTTTTAATTTAATTCATTCCCCAATCGTAAGACTCAAAATATCAAATTGTAAATTATATCACTTCACTTGTTTCATTTTATAAGAGCTACGGGCTTTGCCTTTCAACATTGCATTCAGCTTTCCCTTTATCATCTGTTTCCGTAACGGAGAAATATGATCGATAAACATTTTACCATCCAAGTGATCAAATTCATGTTGCATGACGCGTGCAAGATATCCTTCCACCACTTCGTCATGTTCAACAAAATTCTCATCCATGTATTTCACTCTTATACGCCCTCCACGTTTAACTGTTTCGTGAATGCCAGGCAAACTAAGGCATCCCTCCTCCATCGAAACTTCTTCACCACCAACTTCAATAATGTGCGGATTAATATACGCCCGATTAAAATCTTTAAATTCCGGAAACTCATCAGATATCGGGTCTAAAGTAATCGTTACAACACGAATTGGAAGTCCGATCTGAGGTGCGGCAAGCCCTACGCCATCGGCATGCACCATGGTTTCAAACATGTTAGCAATCAAATCTTTCAATCCAGGATAATCAGATGGTATATCTTCGGCCACTTTCCTAAGAACCGGCTGGCCATATGTGTAAATTGGTAAAATCATATTTTGTTATTCCTTATAATTATATTAAACAATTTATCCGTTTATATTAAAACGCTTACTTTCAAGATATGTTTGCAAGATGATAGTCGCACTGATTTCATCTACTAAAGCTTTATTCTGACGATCTTTCTTTTTTAGTCCGGCTTCAAGCATCGTACGATGCGCCAATACGGATGTAAAACGTTCGTCAACAAACTCAACAGACATTTCCGGAAGACGTTTCTTCAAATTCCTGACAAATGGTTCGATATACTTCATACTCTCAGAAACTTCATTATTCATTTGCTTAGGCAAACCAATTATGATACGTTCTACAGATTCTCTACGTGTATAATCAATGATGAAATCTAACAATTCATGTGTAGACACTGTTGCCAAACCATTTGCGATAATCTGCATTACATCGCTAACAGCCAGCCCCGTTCGTTTTCTACCGTAATCAATAGCTAATATCCTACTCATAATCGGGCACAAAAATACGATTAATATTTCGAATAAAGCTCATTATAATATAAAAAAGGCGTCTTTATTCAAGACGCCTTTTCTGCATTCAGAGCAAATACTCTGTAGAACCCCTATTTTATTCCAGAATCACTACACGGTTCAGGAAGTTCTTGCCGAACATGTTCGCAGTACCACCAAAACCGATGAGTTCGAGCTGATCTTTGTTCACACCTTCTTTTACGAGGGCATCGTAAACAGCCTGAGCGCGTTCTTCAGAAAGTTTCTGGTTCCATTTAGCACTACCGGTTGCTTCGTCGCAATATCCGGCTACCTTGTACTTCTTATCCGGATTAGCTTTCAATATCTTGGCAGCCAGTTGGATGTTAACCATGCCGTAATCATCGATCTTGGCACTTCCGATCTTGAAGAAGATAGCACGAGGACCGGCAACTTCAATTTCCTTAACAACCTCCTTTGTCACAGGCTTAACATTTGCCAGAGCGTTCTTGGCGTCTGCCAGGTCGGTCTGGGCCTGAGCCAATTCATCACGGTACTTGTTCAATTCATCGTTGATGGCGTTCTGATCTACCTTTCCGCCCGATACGAACTTCTTGCCACCGAATGTGTAAGTGACACCGGCTGTCAAGTGGATATAACCGTCAGTCTTTCCGCTGCTGTATGCGCCCAAGATAGATGGAGTCACCTGTCCGCGAGCTTCTAAGTCGATGGCAAGATACTCGTTCACATTGAACTTAGCACCTAAGCCGAGACTTGCGCCAACCAAACAACGAAAATCATGGTTTTTAGGATTAGTACCACCAACTCCCTCAGGCTGCAAAACATCATTAATTACTGTCTTGCCTCCTACTTCCGATTTTACCTCTTTATATACGGCATTCCATCCTCCATAGTTTTTGACAATGTTCATTGAGGGTCCCACGAAGAAATTCAATTCGAACACCCTTCCCGGCTTGTATCCGCAGAACAGGTTCGTGAGGTTCATCATTCCGTCGAGGTTCACACCGACGTAATTCTCCTCCCTTTTCACCTCAGGGCCGTTGATGGCGGCGAAAGGATAGTCGGTGGTCATCTTCGACTTCCACCCGTACACCTGTCCCCTGAACCCCCATATTGGGTTGATGAACTTACCAACCGACACGTTGATGAGCGGCGTCAGATTCTTTCCGAACTTGCTGTCCGGGTTCGTCGTTCCCTGCACGCCTGCCCCCACGCTGATAAAGATGTTGTCCTTCCAGCTCTCACTGTAGAACTTCTCCTTGTCTTGTGCAGAAGCCGAGGCAGCAGTCCCCGCCAGCAATAAAGATAATATTACTAATTTGCTTTTCATTGTTTTTCTATTTTAAATATTTCAACTCTTTTATTTCTATATTCGCCTTTCCTACTTCAACCGGAACTGAAAGGTAAGCCCCCCGGTGAAATATTTCATTCTCTGCAATTCTACCTGTGCATGCAGATGATTGAAAAGCAGATAAGTGGCTCCCAACGCAAAGTCCCTCGAATCGTATTCGGCTATCAGCCGCAGCTGCGGGTGGAAGGACGGGTTGTAGGTGACCCCGGCGGCGACCCCGTTGAGCTTGTACTCCCTCCTCCTGTTGTACACGTAGGAGAGGCTCACACCGATCGTTTCCCGGCCGACCCGCACATGTTTCGTGGCAGCGAGGTAGAAGCGGTTGTAATATCCGTTCCCCTGTTCCGAGGCTATCACGCCACCCGAGGACGTGAACGGGTCGGAAGTGCCCAGCACCACCGCGGGCATGTGTTTCCAGAACTGCCCTTCTTTCAAAGCGCGCAACCGGACTGAAAAATACCGGTCCTGATTCGTAAAACCCGAATAACCGTAGGGCTTGAGCCCCAGCGCCTCCGCCTTGAACAGCGTGCATGTGTATGCCACTTCAAGCCAGGGCAATATGGTCACGTTCAGGTAGTAATTATACGTATGGTAATACCATGTAGGAGGAGTTATCTCCTTGTTTAAAAAGTTTGCACCAAGCATCACCGTCTTGTCCTCACGCATCTCAGCGGAGGGAGCATGAAGCAATCCTGTGGTTCCATAAGTCAATTGAGCCGAAAGCGTGAACGTGAAGCACAATAACAGAATACATAATATAACTCGTTTTTGCATCTTGTATCTTTTACTTTAAAATCTACACTTTCGGATCAATTGTAATTTGAGTGCTATTATTCACCAACAAAAATACCACCACCAGAATTCAGATCATCACCATGTCCATGACCATGATTGTGTCCATGACCCAAATATACTGTTTCAGCATCAATGAGATGTCTCAATACAGACTTAACAACAACTTCCACTTTCTTTCCATTCAAAGTAAACTCGTATGTATCAATCTTATATTCTGTTTTAACTTTGATTGATTTCACCAAAGTATAAGGAGCAACAGCATATTTTAATTCTACATTTTGTGTCTTAAAGTCATCGCCAATTGCCATTCCACTCTTCTGGAATACATTCTTGATAGCAGAATTTACAGCACCTTGGGCATTCTCGTTAGTATAAACAGCAGAAATAGCTTCAGACAAACCATTATAGATAGAACCTTCCTGAGCATTATTATATGTCACGATCAAGTTATCTGATTTATCTGTATTATTCTGTTGATTAACATCTTTGTGGAATTCTTCACCAAACATAGTTTCACTCTTTACAGATTCAAGTTTGCCATTGATAGCAGCACGGAACTGAGAGAAGTGAGAAACTAACATAGTGTACGTAGAATTGTCAGTAGTAACTTCATTATTAAGATTAGAAGTACTTATACCCCAACCATTGTCAGTCTTATACTGGAGTTCCAATCCGCCCAATTGTCCGCCATAAATGTCAGCAAATGTAATCTTAAGCGGTTTATTATTAAACTTAGCACCATCAGGATTACCAAAGAAGCTACGAATAACTATATCTGTTTCATCCTCTTGAGTAAATGAAGGATTCTTTTCTTCTGTAGTGTTTCTTGTCAAGATAATAGGCAGATCTAAAGGAGCGCCTGCACTATTAGTTATAATAGTACCAGCCTCAATAGTAACCGTAGTTGCTTGTTCAGGAGAACCGTCACCCTTCATTTCTACTGTAACGTCATTCAAAACTTCGCCCTTCTCATTTACATCAGGCTCAATAACACCCTGTTCACCATCTTCTTCTTCTGAAACAACAAGAACACCATCTTTAGTTACATAAGGAAGTAATACATTAGCGTAAAGAGCATCACCTGTTCCTGTATAAGTAAACATTTGAGAGATTGTTACAGGAGTCAACTCTTTACCATTTGTATCCACTCTCTTCACAGAGGCTATAACAGTCCAAGTATTAGCATTAACTTCTTTTGCTTTTTCTACAGGAACCACAAATTTAAAGTGATCACTGTTATAAATCGGAGAAGCATCAATAGAAGTTCCATCCAATTTAATTGACTGAGCCTTAATCATATTGCCATTAGCATCTACAATTTCACCATATAAAGTTATTGTTTCTACAGCAGGTGCAGGCATTTCAGTCATAAAGACTGTGATCGTTTTTTCTACCTCAGTTTGAGTTTCTTTTTTCACTACTGGTAAAGTGATAGTTGTTTCGCCTGTATAGTAATTGTTGGCATAAGCTTTCACTTTATAAGTTCCGGCAGCAACACCAGCGATTTCTTTTACATTCTGTCCATTAAACACAAACTCAACACCTTCAATATCACTAAATGTCTTGTCATTTTTCGCACCAAAAGACAATTTATAAGTAGCTTCATATACTGGCTTCTCAGCTCCAATTTCAGTAAACACCAATGCAAATGATTGATTTCCACATCCAGGTATTGTGTAGATGCCTGATTCTACTGTATAATCTCCACTGGTAGCAACAATTTTATATTCTCCAGCTTCATCCTTATCATTTAATGTGAAGTTGAAATGATTAGCATTTTCTACTTTTTTATCAGTAGCAGCACCATCTTTCCACAATACAATTGTACCCTGTACAGCTTTACCATTAATATCTACAAGATTGCCAGATAATGTTGTGTAAGTAACTGTATCATCAGCAGGATCTTTTGGAGTTACAAGAACTTCAACAATAGTAGATTTCTGCTCACCCTCTTTATCAGAATAAATTTCAGGAAGAGTAACAACTGTTACACTAGAATTATATTCTTCAGTATCAGGAGTAGTAACTTTGAAAGCTTCTCCACCTTTAGTTACAAAACCATCAGCAGGAGTAGTCGTCAAAGTAGTAACTGCAGCGCCAGTCTTACTGTCCTTCACAACAAAGTTTACTTTATATTCAACAGGATAAGTCTTTTGTTCACTCAGTCTCATTGCAACTGACAAAGGATAAACGACAGCTTGTCCATCTTCTACCTTATTTAAGGTAACTGTTCTTGTAATTTTCTTACCATCATTATAACCAGTAGCAGCGAAAGTCAAAGTTACAACTTTAGTTTCAGAAGTAAACTTAGCGATCTTTACACTATAGACACCTTCTGTTACAGGAACAGATTGTCCTTCACAAGTAACCTCAGCATTAGGGATGTTTGCACCAGTAGTAATATCCGTAACAGAACCAGTGATTGTATAAACTGCATCGTCAAGAACAGTTGTACCTCCCCCCGGGGCGGAAGCGTCCAATCCATCGTCTTTATAACATCCGGTCAACAAGGCTCCGGATACAGCCAAAACGAGCAATGCTATTTTAGCACTAATCCCGCTTAAGAAACTTTTCTTTTTCATCTCAATAAAATTAAAAATTTAATAATTCTGATTTAATAAAATATGGGTTAAAACTATTATTCTGCATTATGTTATCACTGGGATTGGTACGATATCCCATATAATAATATCGTTCATTACCAGCGTTATATGCTATTCCCATGTTCTTCGATGGAGTCACACGGGGAATATAACCTTTTCTTTTATACTTATAAGGCGGCAACGCCACCTGGAAACGAAATCCGCCATTTGCTTTGGCTCCGTCAGCTTTCATGGCATAAAAGCCAATCGACGCATAGCGGAAATGACGTATGATATCCAACCTTACTCCCTTTTCACCTAATATATATTGTTCGGCCTTCAATGTCGTTTGAACGTTATACCGGGGCCAGTAGAAACTTCCTCCGAGGCTCCAGGTGATACGTTGCTTCGTCCCATAGTTATATTCAAAACCGTCCCAGTAATAGGTGCCGGTCATGCCGATACGTCCTTCAACACTGAAACGTTCGTCTTTAAAAGGATGAAACAATTTCAAATCCACTCCATATCTATCCCCATTATACGCACCCACTGTCAATGTCCCCCATATATTATAAGGTAAACGGACAGTCTGCTGTGCCGTCAGGAATCCCGGGTGAATTTTCCCCAAACGATCTCCGTACCCGTCATTATAAACCGGAAAAACAACCTGCGCTGTCAGCTTCATACCTTTCCAAAGGGAAACTTCGATTGCGGGGGAGAGATTGAACAAAACCTGATAGATCTGATTGATCACTAGATTCTTCAAGTTTAATTCCGGATACACCACTATATCAACCTTGAACAGAGAACTGTTCAGTTTTTTCCCTTTTGTCAGTTGTCTCCAATCATTCCCTAAATCATAACTCACCTCCCAATCCTTTCGACTGGCTTCAGGTACCGTGTCACCAATTATAGGTTCATAGTACAAAGAGATCTGAGGAACATTATTGTCCAAAAAAATCAACCTACATGGCTTTTTATCCGGTAAACCCATCCTTTGGACAACATCAACAGCCTTACCAATTCCTACTCCATTTAATCGATAGGCTGCATTTTCCATCACATAGACACGTTCTTTATCGTTCTCATGCCATGCTACATTTTCAAAACCCATTCCAACTAAAGTATTCACAGTCTCTTCCCCTGTTTGACACATACCCTTTAAAGGTAGCAAACAGAACAAAAAGACCGCTATTCCATGCACTATTATGCTGTTGGTTAGACTTTTCCACATGTAAGAGACAATATATCCCATTTTTAAACATTAATCGTTATCATCTGAATGACGCAAACACGTTGCAAAAATAGATACATTTTTAATAATACCAAAGAATTTTACATGAAAAATCGAAATATTGTATTGTTTTTTTTTATTCCAACCGTGGATTAGTGAAAAATAATATTGAATAGTTATTTTATATGCCATATATTAAATTTTCATCCTTTTATTTAGGCTTTTACAGAAAAATATATCGTGGTTTTATGGTTATACCAGCTAGTAAAACATAAGGTCATTTATGTGATTTTTTATTACTCATCAAAAGAACAGAAAATATGTTGTAAGCAAAAGTACGTATTTCTTCTATAATAGAAATAGGTATTTAACTCTGATTAAAAAAGGTATTTAATTATCCTTTAAATACATACATTCCAATCCAATAAATTATTGTTTTATTATCGTCTGATTATCAGTTTTATGTTATTTCCGGAATTAAAGCAATTGCCTTGTTTTTACTTTCGTCAACTATCTTTGCATATATCTGCGTTGTCTGTATATTTGTATGTCCCAATAGTTTAGAAACTGTATATAAGTCTGCTCCCAAAGTAATCATCATAGTGGCATGTGAGTGTCTTGCCACATGAAAAGTTATATGTTTTTGTATGCCTGCATCCATTGCCCAGCGAGATAGTACCTCATTTGTTCTTCCAAGAGAAATTAATCCTTTAAAAACTTTGTCAGAATCTAAAGATCCTCCCTTGTCCGGTAGCTGTTTTAAAGCTTCATTGCACAGGGGTAACGATATACATTCTTGAGTCTTTTTTTGGAGTATATGTAACTGAGTCCTACCTGTTTTATCTTTTCGGAGGTTTGCCCATGTTAGAGCCATAATGTCACAATGCCTGAGTCCACAAAAACAGCTGAACAGAAAGGCTCTTTTGAGAATATCATTATAAAAATAAGTTTTTGATAATGCTTTAATCTCATCAATGGATAAATAATCACGTTCAGTCTTTTTTCTTTTCGGTTTATCCTCATTTTTTATTTTATTTATGGGGTTTATAGATAAAATATCTTCAACGACTGCGTAATTTAAACAATAGTTTAGCTCTTTAAAATAACATACCTGAGTATTTACATTTATCTTTTTTTCTTTCTTACAATGTTTTTGAGTAGTTGTTTTGAGATATTCTATGAACCCAATTACATACTCTTTATCAATTAGTTTTAGACTGGTTCCATTTGTGTCATATCGTTGTAGATGAAATATAAGTGTATTCATTAACGTTTTCTTTGCCTTTTTCGTCGGATCTCTGTCTGCAAGCTCTGCAATATATTCAGTTAATAACATGTTTGCTTTATTTTTGTTATAATTAAATCCGAACTTGCTATTTTGCAACTCTACAATTTTTTGGGCTTTTATTGCATTGGCCAATTTTAAAGTTTCCACATTGCGTTGTTTGTCTGCACGATTGGATTCCGGAATTATATAAAGCTTTAAAAATTCGTACATTCTCCTCTTATTCATATAGATATCAAGATAGAGAGATAAACAACCATTTAATAGTTGTTTGCTTCTAAGTTTTATAGGTTCTTTTATTTTTATTTCTCGTTTCATATACTTCGTTTATTTTCGCAAATATATACAACTCTATGTCTAAAGTAACAAATAGGTAACAGTTTCAATAGAGTGCATATATAGCTTTTCATTTATTTCTACTATCATAATTAACTAAAGCAAGATTAAGGTAGTTCCTTTTTGCTGATAGAAAGTAACAAACAAATGGCAAATATAATATATAAACTCACAAATATCACTTTTTATATGTCTTTTATTTTAGAGATAAGAAAGTATATATATATGATAATCAATAAAATAAACAAATATACTATTAAGGAAAATTATTTGTAGTCTTATCCGGATAAAAAGCCATGTAGATTAATCATTTTGGATAACAACGTGCCTCAGATCTCTTTGTACTACGAACCTATAATTGGTGACACGGTACCTGAAGCCAGTCGAAAGGATTGGGAGGTGAGTTATGATTTGGGAAATGATTGGAGACAGCTGACAAAAGGGAAAAAACTGAACAGTTCTCTGTTCAAGGTCGATATAGTGGTGTATCCCGAATTAAACTTGAAGAATCTCGTGATCAATCAGATCTATCAGGTTTTGTTCAATCTCTCCCCCGCAATCGAAGTTTCTCTTTGGAAAGGTATGAAACTGACAGCGCAGGTTGTTTTTCCGGTTTATAATGACGGGTACGGAGATCGTTTGGGGAAAATTCACCCGGGATTCCTGACGGCACAGCAGACTGTCCGTTTACCTTATAATATATGGGGAACATTGACGGTGGGAACTTATAATGGTGGAAGGTATGGATTAGACCTAAAATTTTTCCACCCTTTTAAAGACGAACGTTTCAGTGTTGAAGGACGTATCGGCATGACCGGAACCTATTACTGGAACGGTTTTGAATATAATTATGGGACGAAGCAACGTATCACCTGGAGCCTTGGAGGTAGTTTCTACTGGCCCCGGTATAACGTTCAAACGACATTGAAGGCCGAACAATATATATTAGGTGAAAAGGGAGTAAGGTTGGATATCATACGTCATTTCCGCTATGCGTCGATTGGCTTTTATGCCATGAAAGCTGACGGAGCCAAAGCAAATGGCGGATTTCGTTTCCAGGTGGCGTTGCCGCCTTATAAGTATAAAAGAAAAGGTTATATTCCCCGTGTGACTCCATCGAAGAACATGGGAATAGCATATAACGCTGGTAATGAACGCTATTATTACAAAGGATATCGTTCTAACCCCAGCGATAACATAATGCAGAATAATAGTTTTAACCCATATTTTATTAAATCAGAATTACTAAATTTTTAATTTTATTGAGATGAAAAAGAAAAGTTTTTTTAGTGGTTTTAATGCAAAAATGGCATTAGCCATTGTAGCATTATCCGGGGCTTTATTAACCGGGTGCTATAAGGATGACGGCTTGGATGTAAACGGCCCTGCGGGAGAAGTTATTTTGCCGAACGCAACTTACACCATTACAGGATCTGTCGTTAATCCAAACGGTGAACTTATCGCTAACGGTGATGCAACCATGACTATCGGTGGTGCATCGGTTGAGTTGAACGGCGGTTCGTTTACATACCAAACAGAGACAACAGGTCCTGTTGCGATTGTTGTTACACCAAAAAACACTAAAGTGTATAAAGGTACAGTAACTACTACTGTCGACATCCAAGAAGTTGCGGCCGGCCAAGCAGCAGTTTACAATAAGACTATTGTATTGCCGTTTGCAGATGTGGTTCCAACTGAGTTTATTGATGTTGAATATAAGTTAGAAACATCGGTTTATGGATCAGACAATTTGACAAATGCATGGAATAATGAAGATTACACAGTAAAAGTAAATAATGCTAATGTCAAAGAAACATACGATGGTGGAACAATATTGAATGTTGTCATAACTCCCAATGGAGATAAAGCCTCAAAATATGGTAATTATACAACTGTTATCACTCTTCCAAAGTATCAAGTAGAAAAAGGAGAGAATAATATTGTATCAATGCCATTGACTGCAATTTTACCATATATCGAAGGTCCTGCCCAAGAGTATGTTTATAAAAACTTCAATGCTAACTTTATTCTTATAAATGGTGCAGAAGTAACTTCCATCGAATTAAAGAAATCTGAAGGCACAACTCCTATTGTTCTTGACGGGAAATTTAAAGTAGAAGGTATAAATTATTTCTCATATACTGATGAGTTGAAAAAAGAAGATGCTAATAAGTATACCTATAAGATAGAAGTAAATTATAAAGATCAAAAGGGTGCATCACATACCAAAGAATATGATTGTAACGCTGATAATAACGTAGTTGCAGATCTATTAGATGGTTTTGTACCAGCAGATGATACTTGGAATGGCAGTCTTTATCAAATAGATTTTGGAAACAGTGGAGACGAAGCAAACATGGCACCGGGTGTTTATCCTTATTATAAGGATATAAATGTACCGGCAGATGTAAACGTTGTAATTAACAGATTATCTAAAAACGAAATAGCTGATCTTACCGTATTACGTATGTATAGAGGTACCCCTGACGGTATTAAATTTGCAAAAGATGGTAGTGCAGCCGATATCACAGTTTCTTTCAATGAATTCGGAACAGAAGACTTTGGAGAAGTTACGTTAGTCAATGCTAATTTAGACAAAGCTGATGGTAGTATTTCTGCTACTGATGGAGCATATGTTCTTACTATCCCGCATTTCTCTACATTCGGTGCAAAGATCGACTTTAGCTCAGAAGAATCTGGGACTCCCACTGAAAAGAAAGAAAAAACCGAACGTGAAATTGGAAAGAAAAATGATACTGATTATGCAGTGAATGCAACAATCAGATATTATTATAACACAGGCTCTAAATTTGATATTGATGAAGCAGTAAAAGATTTCACAAACGATAAGGCTAAAGAACGCGCAAAGGCATTGATCCTAAATGATCTGGCAAGCAAAAACATCGTAAATAATTGGGAAGAAAAAAAGACTGCTGAATTCATTTACACAGTAGCTCCTTATACTTGCTTAGAAAGTGCTACTATAGAGGCTCTTACTAAAGTCACAACTTATAAATATAAAATTGGCTCAAAAGAAGTAACACTTGACGTTACTACTGCAGTTAAGACAGAAGTTAAGGATGTTAAAACTTTCACATTCGGTCACGGACATGGACATAGCCATGATCATGGTCACGGTGATTTGAATGCCGGTGGTGGTATCATCGAAGCAGAATAATATTTATAGGAAATTGAGTCGAAAGTATTAATAAAATGATATGATGAAACGAATTCTAATATTATGCGTGTTCTTATGCTTCACGTTCACGCTTTCGGCTCAATTGACTTATGGAACCACAGGATTGCTTCATGCTCCCTCCGCTGAGATGCGTGAGGACAAGACGGTGATGCTTGGTGCAAACTTTTTAAACAAGGAGATAACTCCTCCTACATGGTATTACCATACGTATAATTACTACCTGAACGTGACCATATTGCCCTGGCTTGAAGTGGCATACACATGCACGCTGTTCAAGGCGGAGGCGCTGGGGCTCAAGCCCTACGGTTATTCGGGTTTTACGAATCAGGACCGGTATTTTTCAGTCCGGTTGCGCGCTTTGAAAGAAGGGCAGTTCTGGAAACACATGCCCGCGGTGGTGCTGGGCACTTCCGACCCGTTCACGTCCTCGGGTGGCGTGATAGCCTCGGAACAGGGGAACGGATATTACAACCGCTTCTACCTCGCTGCCACGAAACATGTGCGGGTCGGCCGGGAAACGATCGGTGTGAGCCTCTCCTACGTGTACAACAGGAGGAGGGAGTACAAGCTCAACGGGGTCGCCGCCGGGGTCACCTACAACCCGTCCTTCCACCCGCAGCTGCGGCTGATAGCCGAATACGATTCGAGGGACTTTGCGTTGGGAGCCACTTATCTGCTTTTCAATCATCTGCATGCACAGGTAGAATTGCAGAGAATGAAATATTTCACCGGGGGGCTTACCTTTCAGTTCCGGTTGAAGTAGGAAAGGCGAATATAGAAATAAAAGAGTTGAAATATTTAAAATAGAAAAACAATGAAAAGCAAATTAGTAATATTATCTTTATTGCTGGCGGGGACTGCTGCCTCGGCTTCTGCACAAGACAAGGAGAAGTTCTACAGTGAGAGCTGGAAGGACAACATCTTTATCAGCGTGGGGGCAGGCGTGCAGGGAACGACGAACCCGGACAGCAAGTTCGGAAAGAATCTGACGCCGCTCATCAACGTGTCGGTTGGTAAGTTCATCAACCCAATATGGGGGTTCAGGGGACAGGTGTACGGGTGGAAGTCGAAGATGACCACCGACTATCCTTTCGCCGCCATCAACGGCCCTGAGGTGAAAAGGGAGGAGAATTACGTCGGTGTGAACCTCGACGGAATGATGAACCTCACGAACCTGTTCTGCGGATACAAGCCGGGAAGGGTGTTCGAATTGAATTTCTTCGTGGGACCCTCAATGAACATTGTCAAAAACTATGGAGGATGGAGCTTGGGATACAAGACTGATGATGGTGTAAAAGTGGAAAATGGTGTAAAATACACTACAACCATCGACCCTTCAAGTACAAAACCAGCTAATCACGACCTCCGTTGTTTGGTTGGTGCAAGTCTCGGCTTAGGTGCTAAGTTCAATGTGAACGAGTATCTTGCCATCGACTTAGAAGCTCGCGGACAGGTGACTCCATCTATCCTGGGCGCATACAGCAGCGGAAAGACTGACGGTTATATCCACTTGACAGCCGGTGTCACTTACACATTCGGTGGTAAGAAGTTCGTATCGGGCGGAAAGGTAGATCAGAACGCCATCAACGATGAATTGAACAAGTACCGTGATGAATTGGCTCAGGCCCAGACCGACCTGGCAGACGCCAAGAACGCTCTGGCAAATGTTAAGCCTGTGACAAAGGAGGTTGTTAAGGAAATTGAAGTTGCCGGTCCTCGTGCTATCTTCTTCAAGATCGGAAGTGCCAAGATCGATGATTACGGCATGGTTAACATCCAACTGGCTGCCAAGATATTGAAAGCTAATCCGGATAAGAAGTACAAGGTAGCCGGATATTGCGACGAAGCAACCGGTAGTGCTAAATGGAACCAGAAACTTTCTGAAATGCGCGCTCAGGCTGTTTACGATGCCCTCGTAAAAGAAGGTGTGAACAAAGATCAGCTCGAACTCATCGGTTTCGGTGGTACTGCGAACATGTTCGGCAAGAACTTCCTGAACCGTGTAGTGATTCTGGAATAAAATAGGGATTTTACAGAGCAGAAAGCTCTGAAACTATGATTACAAGCTGTCTCAACATCCAATTGGGACAGCTTGTTTTTTATTCTCAGTATCCACTATAATGCCATCCAATGATAGAAAAATATGCGGCTTTGCTCCACGGCAGAAAAAGCTGCCTCATGACGGATATCGAGACAGCTTTAATGCTTTAATCGTAACTAAATAAAAGAACCCGGTCAAACTTCGCTCTTCATTACTTTGAGAGGACAATTTAACCGGGTTCTAATAATATCTTTATTTTATTCCTACCAGAAGAATCATTTAATACACCAACTTCACATTATCAATCCAAAGAGAATTACCGGGTGAGCCTATATAAGCCCCGCCATGACTAGATGTGAACTGAAGTATCATATCAGTAGGCTGATCATCTTTATCACCCCAAGCGACTTCCTGAATAGGCACACTTTCACCTTTGCTATTGGTAGTATATCGTTCTTCCACCTGAAGCCTCATCATATGAGGTTTATAATCGGGATGGCCTGTTATATCACCGTAAAGTATTTCATAAGTAGCATTATTGTGCCAGTCCGTGGTAGCATAATAACGTACCACCATTGTGCCGATACGTTTAGCATAAACATTGCCTTCCTTATCTTCCCAACGTTTCTGCAAAAGTAGGATAGCAGCCGGAAAATCTTTCCCGGCAACATCGGTAATCTTACTGAAACCTGTCGCACGAATACGATTTTCCCGATCAGACATCTTCACCTTATAATCAAACTGCAGGGCTATGGGACGTTTCGTAAAAGGAATGCCACACTGCAACATTTTTTGCGGATTCTTCGTTCCCTTTATCGGCTCGTGTACCGATCCCAAAAACATGGAACCGGCAGCAAGTACTGTTATGTCAACCAGCCCGAAAACCTTTACACTCTCCATACGGGTATCCAGTCGGGCACAATACCCCTCTCCCCTCTTTTCAGGAAATACAGAAGTATTGGTCTTGACCACTCCCGCCACTTTAGCCATTACATTGGAAGTCGCCCAAGGAGAGCCTCCCAAGTTTTTATAAACTTTTGCTCCGGAAATGGTCTGCGTCGGACCGACGGCATATACATTTTTTGTATTTCCACCTATAATGCCGGATTCTTTAATTTCACGGTTTACCCACTGATCCATATCCCCGAACGGGAGCATTTCCACTTTAGGCTGTCCCATAACAACGCTGGAACATAACACCATAAAGCCCGTCGCCAACAGACGATGATATGTTTTCTTCATCCTCATTTCTCCTTTCATTTAAAGACTATATCCCCACTGCTCAAGGGCAAAACTCCAATTATCCTGCACCAACTGAACAGTACGGTCATCATACTTATACTTATTTTTCTTGTATCCTTTCTTACCACCCACATATTTATCAATGGCTTGATACGCCTCATCAAAACCAGGAATGGAAAGCGTCTTATATATGTTTTCAGTCATTCCCATCGCATCAGCTTCGAAATCCTCAAATTTAACCTCGATCAGATTACCTTCAGGAATATATTTCTTATCCGCTTCGTATTTATGATACAGCTTGGCGTAAATGGACAGTATATTCCGCTCCAACTCCTCATTGCTGATATCTTCCAGCTTCAACGGTTGAATAGTATTGGTAAAGAAACTCCGCGTAGATTCGAAAACCGTATACGGATTACGTATCAGGTACACAAACTTCGCATTCGGGAACATCTTAACAAGCTCCTTCACACGTCCGGTATGAGGTGGGTTCTTACTCAAGAATTGAGTACCGTGCGTATTCCATAAAGAGATTTTTATCAACTTGGTGAATGTCTCTTCAAATACCTTGAGTTCATCCTCAGTTATGGTGTCAAAAAGTAGATATTTGTCGGCATATTCCTGTTGATATTTCGGCAAGAACCAAAAATTATAATATGTATACGGCATCATATTGGCCAAAGCAAATTCTTCTTCCTGCGGGAGATCCACAGCCAATTCCATATTGTCGGTCGGACGTTTGTCGGGCATTAGCCAACTCATGTTCTTTTTAAAGAACGGCTGTCCCCACATCATCAAATGCGGAAACACAGTCTGATAGGTAGTGTTATATCCGAAATGCTTATCACAGGAAAAAACATTATGAACAAAGGTAGTTCCGCTACGCCAATGTCCCAAAATAAAAACCGGATCATGCTCCAGTGGTTTATCAGCCAATAACTTTTCATAACGGGTGTCCTGCAAAGGTGCCAATGTAGAAAGCAACCGGCACACTGCTTTGGTCAAACGATATTTCCCTTTATAAGAAGCATCGATATCCCGACCTTTCGTTATAGAATTAAAAGTTTTCCAATCAGCCCCTACTAAGGTATTTATCGGAAGTTTATTAAATTCAAGTAGTCCCACTTCTTTATTCGATAATTAGTATTTAAAGTCGCACACAGGTTCGACTTTCTGTTTATAATAAATCCTCTTTACTTCTCCAATTTCACTGCGAATCCCTGACGTTCAAGCTCCTTCACAGCCTTTTCTATAGCAGCGTAATGTTCCGGAGCTATGCCCAGCCCGGGAAGATTCAATACAGGAATATCCTCAGCAATATTCATGTCTTTTGTCTCGACCCGATCTATGATCATACCCACAGCACTCGTATTATTCGTAATCGGATCGATCAGAATGAACGAACCGCAAGACTTATTCTTCTTATACGGATCAAAGAACAACTCTTTGGCGGTGGTCAGTACCACACGCGCTATTTCGTTGAGAGAAAGGAACGGCACGGAAGAGTGTTCCATCGTATTCACATCTACTTTATATTTGATACTGTCGATGCGGGTACGGCTCATATTAGTGGTTTGCTTGATAAAAAACGATTTATTTACATCCATCGGTTCTTCATCCATCCATACAAGCATGGCCTCAAAATTACGGTCTACAATGGGCAAATTGTCCGGATGAACCAACATTTCTCCCCTTGATACGTCGATCTCATCCTCCAATGTGAGAGTTATGGCCTGAGGAGGAAAAGCATAATCCAATTCTCCGTCATACGTCACAATACTCTTCACATGAGAAACCTTTCCGGAAGGTAAAGCCATCACTTTGTCCCCCTTACGCACAACACCCGAAGCGACCTTGCCACAGAAACCACGGAAATCAAGATTCGGACGAAGCACATACTGTACGGGAAAACGGAAGTCCGACAAATTATGATCGTTATCGATATGGACCGTTTCCAAGAAATCAAGCAATGAAATGCCCTTATACCAAGGCGTACGGTCTGACTTCTCAACTACATTGTCACCGTCCAACGCAGAAAGAGGTATGCAGTTCACATCAGGAATGCCTAACGGTGCTACAAACTTCATATAATCGGAAACAATCTCGTTGAACCTATCTTCTGAGAAATCAACCAGATCCATCTTATTGACAGCCAGTACCACATGCTTTATTCCTAACAGCGAAACCAAAAAAGTATGCCGGCGGGTCTGGGTAATCACTCCCATACGGGCATCGACAAGAATGATGGCGAGATTGGCAGTTGAACCGCCCGTAATCATATTGCGCGTATACTGCTCATGTCCCGGAGTATCGGCTATGATGAATTTACGGTTATTGGTCGAGAAGTACCGATAGGCAACATCGATTGTGATCCCCTGTTCACGTTCAGCTTTCAGGCCATCAAGTAACAGTGCATAATCGATATGCTCACCCGCATTCCCCATACGCTTACTATCACGTTCGAGCGCATCCAATTGATCTTCATACAGCTTCTTACTATCAAATAGCAAACGACCGATCAAAGTCGACTTTCCGTCATCTACCGAACCAGCCGTCAAAAGGCGGAGCAAATCTTTCTGTTCGTCTTTGTCCAGAAATGCTTTTATATCTAATGTTTCTCCCATTTTTAGTATCCTTTTCTTTATTTTAAAATTTAGAAGTAACCCTCGCGTTTTTTCTGCTCCATGCTCGCATCCTGATCGAAATCAATCACGCGGGTAGTACGTTCACTCTTCGTCGTGGTCATCATCTCTTCCACAATTTTCTCAATGGTATCGGCCTCGCTCTCGACCGCCCCGGTCAATGGCCAACATCCTAACGTACGGAAACGAACCATCTTCATCTGAATCTGATCACGATATTTTTCCGGCAAGCGATCATCATCGGCCATGATCAGATTACCGTCGATTTCCACACACGGACGTTCTTTCGCATAGTATAAAGGCACGATCGGAATATTTTCCAAACGTATATACTGCCAGATATCCAGTTCCGTCCAGTTACTCAACGGAAATACGCGAATGCTCTCCCCTTTATGCACACGGGCATTATAGATATCCCACAATTCCGGTCTTTGGTTCTTCGGGTCCCATTGATGGAACTTATCACGGAATGAGAAAATACGCTCTTTGGCACGCGACTTCTCTTCATCGCGACGGGCTCCTCCAAAAGCAGCATCAAATTTATATTTATCAAGCCCGCGAAGCAATGCCTGGGTCTTCATCAGATCAGTATGCACCTTACTACCGTGAGTGAAAGGGCCGACACCTGCATGAAAAGCCTCCATATTACTCTCCACAATCAGATTCCAACCATATTTCTTCGCATATTCATCACGGAATTGAATCATCTCCTTAAATTTCCATTTAGAATCGATGTGCATCAAAGGAAACGGCACCTTCCCCGGATAAAATGCTTTCTCCGCCAAACGTACCATGACAGACGAATCCTTTCCAATGCTGTATAGCATCACAGGATTCTCAAATTCCGCAGCCACTTCACGGATGATATGTATAGACTCTGCTTCGAGTTCCTTCAAGTGGCTTAATTTATACTCTTCTTTCATTATATTCTTATTTTATTATACGCTTATTCAATTACCTTCTTACCTTCGGAAGTATCAGTTCGAGCAATCGGTTGACCGATTCTTCCAATGACAACTTGGAGGTATCCAATTCCAATGCAGGATGTTCGGGCGCTTCAAAAGGGGCAGAGATACCCGTGAAATTCCGGATTTCACCTTTCCGAGCCTTGGCATATAAACCTTTTACATCTCTCTTTTCACATTCTGCAAGCGGTGTACTGACAAATATTTCCAAAAAATCTTCTTTTCCGATAATGTCGGAAGCCATCTCACGAATATCATTATTGGGACTGATAAAGGCAGCAATCGTGATAATTCCCGTATCAATAAAAAGTTTGGAAACTTCAGCGATGCGACGGATATTTTCTACCCGGTCGGCTTCGGAAAAGCCTAGATTATTGTTGATTCCACTACGTATATTGTCACCGTCAAGAATCCGGCATAACAATCCGCGTTTATGCAGTTCACGTTCCAAAGCAATAGCAATCGTACTCTTGCCTGATCCGCTCAGGCCGGTGAACCAAATCATGACACTATGCTGTTTCAACAAATTTTCCTTGTCCTGCCGTGCCAACATTCTATCAAAAATCGGGTATATATTATTCTTATTTTCCATCATTTACATTTCTAAATTAAAAAGGCCAGATCAAAGGTATCAGGAATACCGAAATAAGGAAAGTTATTATATTCAATGGCAAACCGATACGGACAAAATCCATAAATTTATAGTTTCCGATACCTTGCACGATCAGATTTGTCTGATAACCGATCGGAGTAGAGAAACTTGCAGAGGCCGCCATACAGATTACTACAAAGAACGGTGTAGGATCTACTCCCAACTGTTGTGAAAGAGCCAACGCCAATGGAAATGCCAAAGCCGCTGCCGCATTATTCGTTATAAGTTCAGTAAAGAGGTTGGTAATTACAAAAAGAATGGCGAGTAACACATGAGGTCCGTAGTTATGGCTCAACCCGATGATGTAGTGGGCCACCCCATCGGCAACTCCCGAATTTACCATTGCTTTACTGATGGCAAAAGCACAAGCAATCGTTATCAGTATGTCCCATGAGATATATTTGGTATACTTACGTGCAGGGAATATTTTGGTCCATGCCATAATGATGGTAGTCACACAAACGAAGAAGAACATATCCAGCTTGATATTCGGGAACATCTCCTTCGTCACCGGAAGCTCTCCGACTGTCGCACCAACAATCATAAGAATCAATAAGATCAAAGCAAACCAACGTTTTTTCTTTCCGGGAACCGGTTCCGTGTCTTTTCCATTGGCAAGCATCATAAAGACCGACGACTCCCCCCATGTCGGGATAAAGGTATCGTCCGCCATCACTACCAAAGTGTCTCCTTCACGAAGTACTATTTGATTCAGGTTCGTAACAAACCGTTGTCCGTTACGAGTCTTTATCTCTTTCACTTCCGCTCCATAGTGACGCTGAAAATTAAAATCAGCCAAAGTTTTATTAATACCCGGAAAACGTGCCCCCAACACGGCTTCTACCCGGTGAAGTTTTTCACCGTCTTCTACTTCTTCGTCAGGGACAGCCGTATCCGGTCGGGCATCCGGAAGAAGTTTCTTGGAGAACAAGAAAAGGTAAATAATGCCGGCAATCGCTATAAAGATACCGACTTTACCCAACTCGAACATCGTAAAACCTTCATATCCTGCTTCTAAAATCATACCATGCACCACAAGATTGGTAGAGGTACCGATCAATGTACAAATACCCCCCAGAATAGTGACATAAGAAAGGGGGATGAGGAACTTGGTGGCAGGTAAATGAACAGACTGCGCCCAACGTTTGATGATCGGTGCAAAAATAACGACAACCGGTGTGTTGTTCAGAAAAGCAGAAATAAAAGCGATAGACGGCAGCATTCGAAATTGTGCCTTAAATACAGTCGTTTTCCCTTCCGGAAGTAACTTTTTAATCACCTGCCCCAGTGCCCCTGATTGACGAACACCTTCACTTACCAGAAAGAGCATGGCAACAGTAATCATTCCTTTATTGCTAAATCCTTCGAGCATCTCCTTCGGAGTCAGAATCCCTGCGCAGAGAAACAACACAACAACCGAAAAGAGTACCATTCCCGGACGCATCTTGTCCAAAATCAGAGCAATCACCATTCCCAATAAGGACAGCAGCACAAATGCAATTTCAAACGTCATAGATATACAGACCAATTAATGATTTACTCGTTTCTTCTCCACGATGAACCACGGGTTCAACAGATCTTCCTTATTGTAAGACAACGGAACATCCTGTCCCGCTTGATACACTTCCATACCTGCCGCCCGGGCAATTGCGTGTCCCGCAGCAGTGTCCCATTCCATCGTCGGAGCAAAACGCGGATATACGTCTGCCTTTCCCTCTGCAACCAGACATATTTTTATGGAACTTCCACTTGATATCAACTCCACATTATCATGCTGTTGCCGCATTTCATGAATATAAGCTTCTGTTTCAGGTGTGAGATGTGAACGGGAAGCTACGACAATATAACGATCGCGGGAGTACGGTTGCGGCAAACGAACGGCCGAAGCAATCAGTTTATCAACCGACACTCCATCGGGCAAAGAAGTAATGCCTGAGAGCTTATAAGCACCCAAAGATTCCTCCGCGAAATAAAGTTCTTGCTTCACCGGCAAATAAATAACTCCTATCACAGGTATGCCTTCACGAACCAATGCGATGTTCACCGTAAATTCCCCGTTACGTTTAATGAACTCTTTGGTTCCGTCCAGCGGATCTACAATCCATAATTCCCGCCAATCTTTCCGTACCGTATAATCCATATGTCTCCCTTCTTCACTCAACAGTGGGAAAGGCGTATCTTTTAAAATTCCGGCAATCGTTTCATGCGCTTTACGGTCAGCAATAGTTAAGGGGGAATTATCGGCTTTCCTCTCTATCTCAAAATCCGACGAGGGATCATTATAGATAGAAAGTATCTTTTCACCTGCTCTCAGGGCCGCGTCAACAGCAACAAACAAATATTTCTGTTCCATCTTGTCAATCTAATTATTACCTCGTTTCCGACAAGGCGTAATATGTCATTCTATAAAGAACTGCAAAAGTAAAAACTTTTTCTGCTGATAAAGTTTCCCCGCATACATTTATAACTTCTTTTAGCATAGCCGTGAAATTTCCTAAAACGTTTTCACACTAAGGTACTTTCTCAAGTTTTCCTCTCCAAAGTCACAGGATATTACTTAAAAAGGCAGCAACTTCCCAGCTACTGCCCTTTTACCGGAAGTTTGCTTTTCAACTTCCGGATATTACCAAAAAGAAATAATTAATATACTCTGTAAAGCAACCATGCACCCTGGAAGTCTTTCCGGTTAGGATACTTCGCTTTGAATGCATCACGAGCCTGTGCTGCAGAAGCTCTGTCACCGAAAGTGTTTACAATGACACGGTACATGGCAGTATCAGCGTTAAATGCAATAATCGGGTTATAACCTTCAGCGATCAAAAAGTCTCTCAAGCCTTCTGCATTCGCTTTCAAACCAAAACTACCGCACACTACGCTATAGTCTTTCATGCTACTGTTATCTCCTGAAACAACCGTCACCTTTTCCTGACGTACACCGTTTGCCGAATCAGTGGCTTTCTTCACTTCAACGGGAGCTGCAACAACGGGAGTCACTTCCACCGGAGCCTCAACCTGAGGTTCGGCCAATTCCTGTTGTTTCGCTTTCTCATATGCTTTTTTATATGCACTCTCGCTTGATTTACAGGAAGCAAACGCCAGTACCATACAAACGCCCATTCCCAATACTACCAATTTTTTCATAACCTATACATTTTAATTAATAAATTCATTTAATATTTTCTGAAAACAGATATAATTCCTTCATAATCGAGACGAAGTGTTGAAGAAGAAAGTTCATCTATGCGGAATGTACGTTCATTATCCTCCCATCCCATATATTTATCATAAATTTCCCCTTTATATTCGGGCAGCAAAATAATAGAAATTTTATCATCTTGCAAAGAATAATTTCCAAAAAAAGTTTGATTACCTCCATCCGGCAACAAACAAATGGCTGAAAAGCTACCTTTTTGAAAATTATAGAATACACTATCTACTTTCTGCACCGTACCGTCAGCAAATTCATAAGTCCGCAACTGCCATTTGGCAGTCAACTTATCTTCATCATCACCGGAACAAGAAGCCAAAGTGCTACAAAACAACAAAAGCAACCCCAACAAGTTTAACCACTTCTTCATCCTTATCAATCTTTCTTTTTGTATGAAATGGTACCTGTCGCCTGATAAGTAGGCATCACCAGAACTTCTGCTATCTGTACGTGTTCAGGGGCTGATGCAGCATAGTATACAGTTTCCGCGATATCATCTCCTGTCAATGGACGAATTCCCTTATAAAAATTATCGGCTGCCTGCTTGTCACCCCGATAACGGACAACCGTAAAATTAGTTTCTACCATTCCCGGCTTAACGTTCGTGACTCTCAACGGAGTATCTACCAAGTCGATACGAAGCCCGTCCGAAAGAGCTTTTACGGCAGCCTTGGTAGCGCAATAAACGCTCCCCCCCGGATAAGCTGCATCTCCGGCAATAGAACCTATATTGACAATATGCCCTCTCCCGCGTTCCACCATGCCGGGAACGACCAAGCGTGTGATGGCCAACAAAGCTTTTATATTCGTGTCGATCACAACATCCCACTCGTCGAGGTTTCCTTCAAATTCTTTATCCACACCTATGACCAAGCCTGCATTGTTTATCAGCACATCGATCGCCTGCCATTCCTTGGGAAGAGAAGCTAGAGCTTCCATAGCAGCTTTGCGATCGCGCACGTCAAAAGGCAACAAATAAACACGGACACCATAGGATGTTTCCAATTCATTCTTCAGCTCGTTAAGTTTATCTACATTACGGGCATTAAGGATCAGATCTGATCCTTGAGAAGCAAACTTACGCGCGCAGCCTTCGCCGATCCCGCTACTTGCTCCGGTAATAAAAACAATCTTACCTTTCATATTGTTAGATGTAATAAGAATTAAGCAACAAAAGTACGGCTTAACCAGCTATCATTCGGTCGTTCTCTTAGTTAAATAAGATTAAACCGGAGGATATAAAATTATTTCCCCCATAAGTTACCGTATCTTTGCGCAGTATAACATAACAGAGCCGCGAGGCTCATTCAATTTTTTTACATGATATTTGAAGAATTAAACCTGATAGAGCCTATATTGAAGGCTCTGAATCAAGAGGGATACACCTCTCCCACTCCGATACAAGAACAATCAATACCCGTTTTACTCCAAGGAAAAGATTTATTAGGATGCGCCCAGACCGGCACAGGAAAAACAGCCGCTTTTTCAATCCCTATTTTGCAAAAGCTATATAAGACTGACCACCGCAAAGGAATCAAAGCTCTTATCCTGACTCCTACCCGTGAACTGGCTATCCAAATCGGTGAAAGCTTTGAGGCTTACGGACGTTACACCGGACTGAAACATGCCGTCATCTACGGAGGCGTGGGGCAAAAGTCACAAACAGATGCCTTGAACAATGGGGTACAAATATTGATTGCCACTCCGGGACGTTTACTCGATCTCATTTCTCAAGGATATGTTTCACTTAAAAGTCTGGATTTTTTTGTACTGGATGAAGCCGATCGGATGCTCGACATGGGATTTATCCATGACATACGCCGAATCCTGAAGCTCCTACCGACCCGCCGGCAGACGCTGTTTTTCTCCGCTACGATGCCCCCCGAAATAGAATCGTTAGCCAATTCCATGCTGATGAATCCTGTAAAAGTAGAAGTAACTCCTGCTTCGTCAACAGTAGACACGATTTCGCAATTTGTCTATTTCGTTGAGAAGAAAGAAAAAAAGGACTTGCTGCTGCATTTACTGAAAGATAATTCCATCGAATCGGTGCTTGTTTTCACACGTACCAAATATGGCGCAGACAAGCTTGCCCGAATATTGACCAAATCCGGAGTACGTGCAGAAGCAATTCACGGCAATAAATCGCAAAACGCACGGCAACGCGCTCTGACAGAATTCAAAAATCATACATTAAGAGTGCTGATCGCTACCGACATTGCTGCGCGTGGCATCGATGTCGACCAGTTGTCCCATGTGATCAACTATGAGTTGCCGAATATTCCCGAGACATATGTACACCGGATCGGTCGTACGGGCCGTGCCGGACACGAAGGCATCGCTATCTCTTTTTGTGAATCCGACGAGCTGCCCTACCTGAAAGACATCCAGAAATTAATCGGCAAGAACATACCTGTTGTCAAGGAACACCCATTCGTCACAGATGAAGGCGTAAAGGCGCAAGAGACGAAAACCGAAGAAATCAAGGCGAAAGCAAAAGAAAATAAAGTCTATCGAGGAAGCCGTGCCAACGGAGATTATTGGAGAAGAAAAAAGCAGGCGCCAAAAGGAGAAAACAAGAAAAAATAAGGCCTTTTTTCCTCTCAAAAACTTGAACGGTACTTTGAACGGTCAATGTCTTTATAAGAATCTATATATCAACTCACAAAAAGGAAACTCAAAAAAGAGTTTGAACGGCAGTTTGAACCAATAAAATATATATTAAAATAAAGACATGTGCATTTTTGATGATCAAGATGAACAATCCTCGGAAGAAAAACAGTTATCTTCCGAGGATATTTTATTTCCCCCGGACAAAAAAAATGAGCTATTAAATGAAAAAAAACAGGCTTACAAGAACATCTTTTTAATAAAAATGTTATATTTGTAGTGTTATCATTTTTAAAACAATAAAAGTTATGAAAGGATTAAATGTATTAGCCGCTTTCTTGGGTGGTGCAGCCGTAGGCGCAGCACTTGGGATATTGTTTGCTCCTGAAAAGGGAGAAGACACCCGTCATAAAATAGCAGAAATACTTCGTAAAAAAGGTATTAAGTTGAACCGCAACGAAATGGAAGACCTCGTTGACGAAATCGCAGCCGAACTAAAAGAAGTAACTGAGTAAAAAAGATTAAAAAAACAGAGCCATCATGTTTGCAGACGACAAAAGTATTGAAAACTTCCAGCAACTGTTCTTCGAATTCAAAAAGTATCTGGAGTTACAGAAAGATTTTACAAAACTGGAACTGACGGAAAAGCTAACGATACTACTTTCCACCTTAATCATGGTTTTGGTACTTATCATCCTCGGGATGGTGGCTCTGTTTTACTTTTTGTTTGCTTTGGCTTACATATTGGAACCGCTTGTAGGCGGACTGATGGTAAGTTTCGGCATCATCGCAGCAATCAACATCATACTCATTGCTGCAATCATAATCTTCCGCAAGAAACTGATCGTCGCTCCGATGGTGAACTTCCTTGCAGGTCTTTTTCTTAACGATCCAAAGGAATAATGCATATGAATACCCAGCAATCTACTCCTGTAAAAATAACCCTGGAAGACATTTCACGGTTAAAATTTGAGAAACTTGAAGAGATACGTACTCAAAAAAAGGTGATGGCACGTACCGCACGAAGCATATTTGCTCCGCTTGGCCCTGCCGTTTCAAAAGGGGATGCGATCATGCGGTCGTTCAATACCGGAATGGCAATTTTCGACGGTGTGATGACGGGAGTAAAGATCATGAAGAAAATACGCCGTTATTTCAGAAAAGAATAAAAACGGCTATTTGTTACTGAAAAAACAAAGACAAATCAGATAAGGAAATATATAGTTTATTACATTGCAAACAGTTAAGCACAGAATAATACAATTTACAGTTTTGAAGCCAATGAAATAGTCAAGCGAATTTATAAATCATATCAAACACGGATTACACAAATAATAATTGTTTATTTTTATTTCAAATACTACTATTTTAAAGTGAAAATTAATCTATTTAAGGTATCTAATATATGAAAAGGTTTTGCGTTTACAGTATTCTATTGTTTTGTTTCACAATAAGCTTCGCCCAAGACAAAGTAGCTTACGATACCTTGTACAACCGCGTGATCAATCTGCCCTCCGAAGAAGTCATAAAATTGGGAGATAACTATTTGGAAAAAGACTATATGGATACGGCCATAGTGCTTTATTCCATTGTATATAGCCGTTTTCATGACGGTATGAGCGAAAAAGACAGAATTCTTTGCGCCATCGGATATCTGAAAATGGGGAATGTTTATTATTCACAAGGCAATTACACGAATGCACTCGAACTTTATATCAAAGGCTTAAAAATCTGTGAGACTTGTAAAGACCAGAAAGAGATGTCACGTTTTTACAACAACATCGGCAATATATATTGCATTTTCCAGGATTACGAAAAAGGAATCAGCTATTATGAGAAAGGATATGAAAACTCCCGAATTTATGATGACAAAGAGAGAGGATTCAAATTACTGATCAATCTTGCCGGAATATGCAGCCACATAAATGATACCGCTAAAGCCAAAAGATACTATCTAGAGGCGGAAAAATTTAATCAACCCGGTGATACGATCATCAACTACATGAGCATGCTCAATTGGGGACTCATATTAAGAAATGAAGGGAAATATCAGGAAGCACTGCAAAACTTCCATAAAGCCGCCAACTTCTCCTCCCAACATAAGATGTCCCCATTGTATACTTGTTCCTCTTACGAAGAAATATACAACACATACAATTTATTGGGTAGAGACGACTCTACCATGTTCTACCTCAACCGATGTATAGAGCTGGCAGAAAAGAATAATCTGCTACACCAATACTCTCAATCCCTAAAAACTCTTTATGGACTATTTGATAAAAAAGGAGACTTCAAAAATGCCATACGCATACAAAAGAAATATTTGGCTCTAACCGATTCCATCTTCAATGTTCGTGAATTCAACCGTGTGAAGAACGTACAATACCTTTATGAGATGGAGAAAACAGCCAAGGAAATTTCCTCCTTACATGCCGAACAGGAGAAGAAAGAGCAAGAAATCAGAAAACAGAGAAAAATTCTTTTCTCTATTTTATCGGGTACACTCATCATCTCTTTTTTGTTAGGGCTGGTCTATGTGCAAAAAAGAAAGATACAACGCGGTTATCACGACCTGTTTAACATCAATCGTGAGATCATGGAGTCACAACAGCAAAACAAAGAAATTCAGCAACAATACAAAGAAAAATTATGAAAAATCTCTGGAAAAGACGAATAAAAAGGGACAAATGTCTTCGTAATGCCTGTCAATAAGGCGTTTGCGAAGACAAATGAGGACAGGCGAAAAATCGAGGTAACGTAAAGGAAAGCGGATTTATGAAGAAGAACGGTCTCCAAATCATTACCCGCCGAATGGTGATTTTTAACACACCGTGTTGTATTTGGCAGCTTGTGGCACAGGTTGGCATATCAAGGTCTAACTCGTTGAGTAATAACTTTGCAAACAAAAAACGAGTATGGCAAGAAGCACATTCAAGGTTCTGTTCTACGTGAACGGCAGCAAGGAGAAAAACGGTATTGTCCCCATCATGGGACGAGTGACAATCAACGGGACTGTGGCGCAGTTCAGTTGTAAGCAGAACATCCCGAAAACGCTTTGGGACGTGAAAGGAAACAAGGCGAAAGGCAAGAGCCGCGAGGCACGAGACATCAACCTTGCCCTTGACAACATCAAGGCGCAAATCATCAAACATTACCAGCGCATTTCAGACCGCGAGGCATTTGTTACGGCTGAGATGGTGCGCAACGCCTATCAGGGAATCGGCAGCGAGTATGAGACGCTGCTAAAAGCATTCGACCGTGAGAACGAAGTGTTCAAGAAACGGGTAGGCAAAGACAGGGTAATGGCTACCTATCGGGCACGTGTACGGGCAAGAAACCATGTAGCCGCCTTTATCAAGTCGTTTTACAGACGCAGCGATATGTCCATGTTGGAACTTACTCCCGATTTCATCAAGGAGTTCGCCGCATACCTCTCGACTGAAGCCGGATTGCGGAACGGTTCGATATGGGCAAACTGTATGTGGCTGAAAGGCGTGGTCATGAAAGCGCATTATAACGGGTTGATACCGCGCAATCCTTTCATCCAGTTTCATATCAGCCCCAATGTGAAAGAACGGGAATATCTGACGGAGGATGAACTGAAAGCGGTCATGACACATGAGTTTGCAGACAGCAAGCTCGCATACATCCGTGACATTTTCATCTTTGCCAGTTTCACCGCCTTGTCATTCGTGGACATTCAGGAACTGACGAATGACAACATCGTGGAGGTGAACGGCGAGAAGTGGATATTGTCCAAACGCCACAAGACAAAAGTCGCCTTCCAAGTGAAGCTGCTGGATATACCCTTGCAGATAGTCGAACGCTACCGACCGATGCAGAAAGACAATCGTATATTCCCCGGCTTGAACTATTGGTCTATCTGCAAACCGTTGAAACGGATGATAAGGGAATGTGGCATAACCAAGTCAATATCATTTCATTGCAGTCGTCATGGCTTCGCAACATTAGCTTTGAGCAAGGGGATGCCCATTGAAAGCGTAAGCCGTGTGTTGGGACATACGAATATAGTCACGACCCAACTCTACGCAAAGATAACCACGCAGAAGCTCGACAACGACCTGACCATGTTCGGCGACAAACTGAGTAAGACGTTTAACGGAATAACGATGTCATGAGTATGAGAAGAAACAGCATAACAGTGAATGAATCCGGCAATATCATCATGCCGGAGAATGTCTCAAACATTTGGATGAGCGAGCCGGAATTGGTGGAACTGTTCGGAGTAATTGCTCCGACACTTCGTTCTGCCATCAGAAACATCTATAACAGTGGAGCATTAAAAGAATACGAGGTACAGAAGTATGTTCGGCAGGAGAACGGGTATCATGCCGATGTGTTCAGCTTTCCGATGATAGTCGCACTTGCTTTCCGCATTGACAGCTTCGGTGCGGAACAGGTGCGCAATGCCATATTTAAAAGGCTGTACTTGCGAAAAGAGAAAACAAATATCTTCTTTTCGCTGGGTATAAATGGTTGGGATATGTCTAATTATCAGGCATAAGTTCTAATGATATGACGACATGAAGTAGTGAGACCTATGCGTATTCCCATTGCCAACAATGTATTTATACGAGTATGTGAATAGGTGTATTGCCATTCATACGTACGATTACGACAAACCCGAAGAAAAATCCATTAGAATGGCATTTCTTCGGGCTTTTGTTGTATGTCATAAAGCCAAATCCAAGAAAATCTTACGTGAGGTATGCGTGAGTTGTTAATCCGTTCTGCGCTAATTGCCGAGTTTTGCACTGATTAAACAAAAAAATGAAGTGCTAATGAAACAAGGCAACTTTGAAAATGAGGAGTTTATCCGTGTGGGTACTACCCTCTACAAGTTAGTGAACCAGCCCCGTCTGAACGGAGGCTATGTGAAGAAGCGCATCGTGTGGAACAACGAAACACTGCGGCAGGACTACGGCAAGGACTATCTCGCCACCGTGCCGAAGTACGACGGCTTCTGCACCGTCCCCGACCATGTGGACTACCGTCCCGTGGTGGACAAGTTCCTGAACCTCTACGAGCCGATAGGACACCGTCCGCAACAAGGCGAGTTTCCCTGTATCCGGTCATTGGTGCGCCATATCTTCGGTGAACAGTATGAATTGGGCATGGACTATCTTCAATTGCTCTACCTGCAACCCGTGCAGAAACTGCCTATCCTGCTGTTGGTATCAGAAGAACGCAACACGGGCAAGAGTACATTCCTGAACTTCCTGAAAGCTGTGTTTCAAAACAATGTCACTTTCAATACCAACGAGGACTTCCGCAGCCAGTTCAATTCCGACTGGGCAGGAAAACTGCTCATCGTGGTGGACGAGGTATTGCTCAACCGCAGGGAGGACAGCGAGCGGTTGAAGAACCTCAGCACCACACTTTCCTACAAGGTGGAAGCCAAAGGCAAAGACCGTGACGAGATAGCGTTCTTTGCCAAGTTCGTGCTATGCTCCAACAACGAGTATCTGCCTGTTATCATTGATGCAGGTGAAACACGCTATTGGGTGCGCAAGATAGACCGTCTGCAATCCGATGACACAGACTTCCTGCAAAAGCTGAAAGCTGAGATACCTGCCTTTCTGTATTACCTGCAATACAGACAACTTTCCACCGAAAAGGAAAGCCGTATGTGGTTTGCGCCCTCTTTGCTGCATACCGAAGCCTTGCAGAAGATTATCCGCAGCAACCGCAACCGATTGGAGATAGAGATGTGCGAACTTATCCTTGACATTATGGAAAGTGTCGGCACGGACACATTCTCGTTCTGCCACAACGACATTCTTCTTTTGCTGGTACATTCGCAGGTAAAGGTGGAGAAGCACCAAGTCAGAAAGGTATTGCAGGAATGTTGGAAACTTACTCCTGCCTCTAACGGGCTTACATATACCACTTACCAATTCAATTACAATCGGGAGTGCCGATATGAGCCGATAAAAAGAGTCGGTCGTTTCTACACCGTCACAAGGGAACAACTTGAATCCCTGTAATACTATTCTTTTTTTGTTGAATTGATGAATAATGATATAACCATACTGATAATAAACAGCATACACTCTCAACAAATTCTCAACAATCGAAAAGAAAAGTTGAGAGGGAAACAGCATCAGTTTGTTGGATTCTCTATTTGTGAGTGGTTTGTTGAGAAGATGTTGAGAATATAAAGCATTAACGTATAGGACAATACATATCTCATTCATCAAATCAACGTTTTTACAGTCATCATCAAATCCATAGAAATTATATCATGAACATCCAAGAAGCAAAACAAATCAAAATTGCGGACTATCTGCAAAGTTTGGGTTATTCGCCCGTAAAGCAACAGGGAAACTGCCTGTGGTATAAATCCCCGTTCCGTCAGGAAACGGAAGCCTCGTTCAAGGTGAACACCGACCGCAACCTGTGGTTCGATTATGGACTGGGAAGAGGTGGTAACATCATCGCACTTGCAGGGGTACTGTACGCATCCGACCATGTGCCTTATCTGCTTGGCAAGATAGCGGAACAGGCACCACACATCCGTCCCATATCTTTCTCTTTTCGCCAGCAGGCATCCGAACCGAGTTTCCAACATTTGGAGGTGGGCGAACTCACCCATCCGGCATTGCTCCGATACTTGCAGGAACGGGGCATAAACATCGCTTTGGCAAAGGCGCAATGTAAAGAGCTCCACTTCACCCATAACGGCAAGCCCTATTTCGCCATCGGTTTTCCGAATGTGGCGGGAGGATTTGAAGTGCGTAACCGTTTTTTCAAAGGCTGTGTCGCACCCAAAGACATCAGCCATATTCGGCAACAGGGAGAAGCGAGAGAGAAATGCCTTGTATTCGAGGGCATGATGGACTATCTTTCATTCCTCACGTTGCGGAAGAGGAACTGCTCGAACTTGCCCGACCTTGACAGGCAGGATTACGTCATCCTCAATTCGACCGCCAATGTTTCCAAAGCTATAGATGTGCTGCACGGGTATGGACGTATCCACTGCATGCTCGACAATGACGAGGCGGGAAGAAAGGCGTATCGGGAATTGGAAAGGAAGTTCGCCGGACGCATCCGCGACTTCTCCGACAACTACAAAGGGCATAAAGACCTGAACGATTACCTGCGTGGAATCCGGCAGAAATTAGCCGTTAGTCCACCGCCAAGAACTATCGTAAAACCCAAGAAGAAAGGGTTGGGATTATGACATCCCGAATGAGAAAAACGGGAGATGCCCGAAACTCATTCCTTAAGGATTGGGAGGTAGCAAGTTTGTGTTTCGGGTGTACCGAAACCGCTTGCCACCCACCATCCAAATTGCAGGAGGTGGCATCCCGTCGGTCTATACAGTTGAATCAGTAACCGAATTAAAAGGAATAAAATATGGAACAGACAAAGGAACACAAGGAACGCAACAAGGGAGGTCGCCCCAAGAAGGAAGCAACCGAGAAACTGAAATACCGTATCGCAGTGAAAATGACGGCAGCCGACTACTTCCGCCTGCTGACACGATCGCATGAGGCGGGCGTATCACCAAGCGAGTACATGAGGGAATGTTTCCGTAACGGTCATGTGAAAGAACGGCTGTCGGAGGAACATGCCGGATACATCCGCCAACTCTGCGGCATGGCTAACAATCTCAACCAGCTTGCGCGTAAGGCAAACGCCGGAGGCTTCCACGATGAACGGTGGGACTGCAAGGTGGCAGTGGCAAGGATTCATGAACTTATAACCAAGATAGGGATATGATGGCGAAAATCGTAAAAGGAAGCGACTTCAAGGGTGTGGTGGATTACATCATCGACAAGAAGAAGGATACGCAGATAGTAGCAAGCGAAGGCTTGTTTATGGAAAATCTGGAAACTATCGCCATGAGTTTCAATGCCCAGTCACGGATGAACGATAAGGTGACAAAACCTGTCGGACATATCGCGTTGAGTTTTTCCAAAGAGGATGAGTTACGGCTGACGAACCGTATCATGGCAGGCATCGCGCTTGAATATATGGAACGGATGGGAATCAAGAATACGCAGTTCTTCATCGCCCAGCATTTCGACAAGGAGCATCCGCACGTGCATATTGCTTTCAACCGCATAGACAACAACGGCAATACCATATCGGACAGGCACGAGCGTCTGCGCAGTACCCGCATCTGCAAGGAATTGACCTTGAAATACGGCTTGCATATGGCTGGCGGAAAGGACAATGTCAAACGCAACCGCCTGAAAGAGCCAGACAGGACGAAATATGCGCTTTACGACATCATCAAAATGGAAGTCGGCAGATGCGGCAACTGGAACGTGCTTATCGCCAACCTGAAACGGCAGGGAGTGGAAGTACATTTCAAGCATAAGGGGCAGACCAGCGAGGTGCAGGGTGTTGTATTCTCCATGAATGGCTACCATTTCAACGGCTCCAAAGTGGACAGGCGTTTCAGTTATTCCAAGATTGACGCGGCTTTGCAGCACAACAGATGCAGGGAACGTATGGGAATAACAGCCGGAATATATGAAACGGCTACACCAAGCGCACCGTCCGGCACGGCACAAAGCGAGTTGTTCAACGGCTCTTGGGGATTGCTAAAAAGCAGTGGCTCATCTTATAACGCTGCTGATGCGGAAGCCAATCAGGAAATGGTGGATATACTTCGCAGAAGGAAGAAAGTTAAGCGCAAGAGAGGTGTTGGGTTCTAATATTCTGTACTAATCCAATTCTCACGACACTTGCGCTCTATATTCATTCGGAGTGTAACCTACCTCTTTCTTGAACAGTCGGGTAAAATGTTGCGGGTACTGAAAGCCGAGATTATAGGCGATTTCATTAACGGTGTCGTCTGTAGATGCAAGTTCCGTCTTGGCTATTTCAATAGACTTGTCATGAATGAAATGTAGGGCGGTTGAACCTGTTTCTTTTTTCAATAAATCACTGAAATAGTTGGGCGAGAGGCAGAGCTTGTCTGCACAATACTGTACAGTGGGCAAGCCTATCCGTTTAGCAGCCCCATCATGGAAGTATTCGTCAAGCAACCGCTCAAATCTTGCGAGGATGTCTCGGTTTTGGTTGTCGCGTGTGATGAACTGGCGGTCATAGAAACGTGTGCAGTAATCAAGGAACGTCTTGATGCTGTCTGTGATGAGGTTCTTGCTGTGACGGTGTATCGGATGGTTCAATTCATATTGAATCTTGTGGAAGCAATCCATGATGATTTGCCGTTCTTCCACACTAAGGTGCAATGCCTCGTTTGTCTCGTAGGAAAAGAACGAATATTCACGCATTATCCGCCCGAGAGGTGTATTCCGCAGCAGGTCGGGATGGAACATAAGCAGGTAGCCATCTGGTTGGAACTGCATGCCGTCATCTTCCGCACCGAACACCTGTCCGGGCGCGATAAATATCAGTGTGCATAATTATTCCTAAGTCTGTGAAACCGGAACACATGAAGCAGAATCTCGACATATTAGACTTCACCCTGTCGGCCAACGACATGGCACGGATAAAGACGCTGGATACCGACAAGCCTTTCTTACTCGGCTCGCACGAAGATCCAGAAATCGTAAAATGGTTCATGCAGTACAAAAACGCCTGAACATCAACAACCATATTTCGATAGCCGCTATCGACTATATTAAGAAGTTATTCGTATATGCCTTTATTGTAATCCGTCATGTACTGAGTAAATGTTTTGCCTGTTTGCTGTTTGAAGAAGCGCATGAGATGGCTCGGATCAGAGAAATTGAAATCATCCGCCATTTCACTGACAGTGCGGTTGGAGAATAGCAATTCGTTCTTCAGTTCCTCAAGCAGACGTTGTTTTATCAAATGGGTAGCTGATACTCCGAATTGGGCTTTTACTGAGTTATTGAGTGTGATGCGACTGACATGAAGCATGTCTGCATATTCCTGCACCCGCTGGTGGGTGCGGATATTCTGTTCCAACAAGTCCTTGAACCGAAAAGCGAAATTGTTTTTAGCAATTTCAGCGGGCAAGCAATAGGCGGCAGCGTATGTACGATTGATAATCAGCAAAAGATAATATAGTAAGGAAACAATGATATTGTACGTATCGGACACTGGATTCATCAGCTCATACTTAATCTTTCCGAGCAGCCGCATATATTCCTTCATTTCGTCATGTGTGGCATTGATGTAAGGCGGCGTATCTGTCTGGTAACAATACAAAAGGCGAAAAACGAAGAACTTGTCGGCGATAAAAGTACGCATGAAATCTTCGCGGAATATAAGGAACGTGTAATCCAACGCCGTCTCATCTACATGCCACTCTTGTTGCTGATGGGGTGAAAGCAGGAGAACCATGCCGTCGCGCAGTTCAATCTTGCGGAAGTTCAGTAGCAAATATCCGTTTGCCTTACGGAAAAAGTAGAAGCTGAAGAAGTCTGTCTTAAACCGCTTGTTTTCTGTCAGCACAAGTCCGATGTCCTTGTTTATGGCAGTATTGATGTAAAAATCCACGCCGCAGCGTGTCTTGTTGAACGGTACGCTGACCAGTCGATCAGGGTTGATTATCTCGTCCATATCCTTGTCGTTTTTGCAAAGATAATAATTTCATTTATCAAAATGGCATAATTACCGTTTTTTCAGGCATAGATGTTTCGCCGGATTCTTCCGAACTTTGCACCCGTAATCAATAACAAGACATATAGTCATGAAAAAGACATCCACAGTACAATTGGTGCGCAATGCCACCTTGAAAATCAGGTATGCGGGACACACCATGCTAATTGACCCCGTTTTAGCCGACAAAGGCACTTTGATATCGGCCCTCGGTGTGAATAAAACACCGAGGGTACACCTCACCATTCCTATTCAGGATATTATCGGAGGCGTGGACATGGTGCTCCTGACCCACAATCACATCGACCATTACGAGCCGAGTGTCCCCACACATTTGCCCAAAGAAATTCCTTTCTACGTTCAGCCCCAGGACGCGGACGCCATCAGAAACGACGGATTTACAAATGTGATACCCATCGAAGAAATAAAAACAATAGACGGCATATCCATTTACCGCACGACCGGACATCATGGTTTCGGGCAGATCGGGCAGATGATGGGACCTGTATCAGGTTATGTGCTAAAAGCCGAGGGCTTCCCGACCGTTTATATAATGGGTGACTGCCGATGGGAAGCATGTATCCGAGACACCGTGGAACGGTTCAATCCTGACTATATCGTGGTAAACTCCGGAGGTGCAATCTTTCCCGAATTTTCCAAAACGGACGGTCCTATCATCCCCGACGAGAACGAAGTGATGCAGATACTTGACGAATTGCCTTCGCATATCAAGCTGATAGCCGTACACATGGATGCCATCGACCATTGCCAGACCACCCGTGCAATTCTGCGCAATGAGGCAACGCATCACGAAGCCGACATGAGCCGGCTGATTATCCCGGAGGACGGAGAAACAGTTGTGTTATGAGTGTCTGCATTAAATCCCTGATAAAAAACATGAACATAGTGGTAGGGTGCACTATAGGATGCCCTTACTGCTATGCCCGTAACAACTGCCGCCGTTTCCACATTACCGACGACTTTTCCGTGCCTGAATACATGGAACGAAAACTGCGCATCATCGATACGTCCCGTCCTCATGTGTGGCTCATGACAGGAATGAGCGATTTCTCCGATTGGAAGCCTGAATGGAACGCAGAAATTTTCGAGCGGATCAGCAGCAATCCCCAGCACGCCTATATCTTTCTGACGAAGCGCCCTGACAAAATCAGTTTCTCCTCTGACGACGAGAACGTATGGATGGGCGTGACCGTCACGCGCAGTTCCGAGAAAAGGAGGATTGATGATTTGAAAAAGAATATCAAAGCACGACACTACCATGTCACGTTTGAACCTCTCTTCGATGATATCGGCGAGATTGATTTCGAGGGAATTGACTGGATTGTCATAGGCACAGAGACCGGAAACCGAAAAGGAAAGTCATATTCGCGCCCCGAATGGGTGCTTAGCATTGCAGAACAGGCAAAGGCTCATGGCATACCGGTGTTCATGAAAGAGGATTTGCTGCCGATTATGGGCGACGAAAGAATGATTCAGGAATTGCCGGAACAATTTACCAGACGAATACAATGAATATGGATACAATAAAGGAAATAGATGTAAAGAGTGTAATGACCAAATCCTCTCTGCCGGTGGGAGGATATTCGGTCAACCCTTATGTAGGGTGTCCCCACGCCTGCAGGTATTGCTACGCATCGTTCATGAAACGGTTCACCGGGCACACCGAGCCGTGGGGTACGTTTTTAGATGTAAAAAACTGGAAGCCGATAACGAATCCTCATAAATACGACGGTGAACGTGTTGTAATAGGGTCTGTGACGGACGGTTACAATCCGTATGAAGAAGAATTCCACCGTACCCGAAGGCTGCTCGAAGAGCTGCGAGGAAGCGATGCCGAGATTATGATATGCACAAAGTCCGATCTTGTCCTTCGCGATCTCGACCTGTTGAAGAGTTTTCCCAAAGTGACTGTGTCATGGTCTGTCAATACGCTCGACGAGCAGTTCTGCGCAGATATGGACAACGCCGTAAGCATTGAACGCCGTCTGAAAGCGATGCGTCAGACATACGAGGCAGGTATCCGCACCGTATGCTTCGTCTCGCCCATATTCCCCAGAATAACAGACGTGAAGGCAATAATAGAGGAGGTAAAAGATTATGCTGATTTAATCTGGCTTGAAAACCTGAATTTACGCGGGCAGTTCAAAGGCGGGATAATGACGTATATCCGTGAGAAGTATCCTGACCTCATACCGCTTTACGAGGAAATTTACAATAAAAAAAGGCTTGAATACTGGCAGGCATTGGAGCAGGACATTTCAAATTACGCCAAGGAGCAGGGCTTCCCGTATCGTATAAACGATCTGCCATACGGACGCTCGGAAAAAGGCAAACCTGTCATCGTAAACTACTTCTACCACGAAAAAATACGATTGACAAAATGAGGCTATGCCGGACTGATGCAGAAAAGTTGTAGCGCGGATAAAAGCACCATGTATGTGGATAATATCCGGCAATCTTCCGAGCGTATGCGGGAGATGCTCAACACGCTGCTGGATTTCTTCCGTCTGGACAACGGCAAGGAGCAACCCAACCTTTCCCCTTGCAGGATTTCCGCAATCACGCATATTCTTGAAACGGAGTTCATGCCCATTGCCATGAACAAGGGGCTGACTTTGATAGTGGAGAGCCACACCGATGCGGTGGTTTTGACCGACAAGGAACGTATCCTGCAAATCGGCAACAACTTGTTGTCAAACGCCATCAAGTTCACGGATAACGGTAGTGTATCATTGGCAGCGGATTATGATAACGGTTTGCTGAAACTTATCGTTGAAGATACCGGTACGGGCATGACCGAAGATGAGCAACAACGAGTATTCGGTGCATTTGAACGTCTTTCAAATGCCGCCGCAAAAGACGGCTTCGGATTAGGATTGTCCATCGTGCAGCGTATTGTGGCGATGCTCGGTGGAACTATACGCTTGGAAAGCGAGAAAGGCAAAGGGAGCCGCTTCACGGTGGAAATTCCCATGCAGACAGCCGAGGAACTGCCGGAACAGACAATTCAAGCGCAAATGCGCCATAATCATATCTGCCATGATGTGATTGCCATCGACAATGACGAGGTACTTCTCCTTATGTTGAAAGAAATGTATGCCCATGAAGGGATGCACTGCGATACCTGTACCAATGTTTCGGTACTGATGGAGCTGATACGAAAAAAGGAATACAGCCTGCTTCTGACGGATCTGAATATGCCTGAGATAAGCGGTTTTGAACTGCTGGAACTGTTGCGCTCATCCAATGTAGGCAACTCGAAGAGTATTCCCATAGTCGTGACAACCGCTTCGGGCAGTTGCAGCAAGGAGGAACTTATAGGGCGTGGATTTGCCGGATGCCTGTTCAAGCCGTTCTCCATATCCGAACTGATGGAGATTACGGATAAATGCGCATTAAGCAGCATATTGGATGAAAAGCCGGATTTTTCCACTCTGCTATCTTATGGCAATGAATCCGTCATGCTGGACAAACTGATAGCGGAAACCGAAAAGGAAATGCAGGCGGTCAAGGATGCAGAACAGCGTAAAGACCTCCAAGAACTGGACACACTTACACACCATCTGCGAAGTTCATGGCAGATTCTCCGTGCCGACCAGCCATTGAGGGAACTTTACGCCCAACTTCATGGAAGTGCCACTCCAGATGACGAAGCGATATGCAAAGCGGTGACCGGCTGTGCTGGATAAAGGTGCTGAAATTATCCGGCAGGCAAAAGAAGAAAGGAAAAATACGAAAATGGATAAAACAAGAATCATCGTGGTGGAGGACAATATCGTGTATTGCGAGTTTGTCTGCAACCTGCTGGCACGGGAAGGATTCCGTACCGTGCAGGCTTACCACCTCTCGACCGCGAAGAAACTTCTGCAACAAGCCTCAGACGGGGACATCGTGGTTTCTGACCTACGACTACCCGACGGTGACGGCATCGACCTATTACGATGGATGCGCAAGGAAGGCATGACACAACCGTTAATCATCATGACCAACTATGCCGAAGTGCATACGGCAGTCGAAAGTATGAAACTCGGCTCGCTGGACTATATCCCCAAGCAGCTTGTGGAGGATAAACTTATGCCTCTGCTTCATACCATCCTGAAAGAACGGAGTATCGGACGAAATCGTATGCCCGTTTTTGCCCGTGACAGTTCCGCCTTTCAGAAAATCATGCAACAGATAAGATTAGTTGCCCCTACTGATATGAGCGTGCTGATATTCGGAGAGAACGGCACGGGCAAGGAGCATATCGCCCACCATCTGCATGATAAGAGCAAAAGGGCAGGGAAACCGTTTGTGCCTGTGGACTGCGGTTCACTCTCCAAAGACCTTGCGCCCTCGGCATTCTTCGGACATGTCAAAGGCGCGTTTACGGGTGCGGACAGCACAAAGAAAGGATACTTCAATGAGGCAGAGGGTGGCACATTGTTCTTGGATGAGGTAGGCAATCTCGCATTGGAAACCCAGCAGATGTTACTCCGTGCCATACAGGAACGGAGATACCGCCCTATAGGTGACAAGACGGACAAGAGCTTCAATGTCCGCATCATCGCCGCCACCAACGAGGATCTGGAGAAAGCGGTCATTGAAAAACGTTTCCGACAGGATTTGCTGTACCGTTTGCACGACTTCGAGATAACTGTTCCGCCCTTGCGTGACTGTCAGGAGGACATCATGCCGTTGGCGGAGTTCTTCCGTGAGATTGCCAACAATGAATTGGAATGTAGCGTGACTGGGTTCGATGCGGAAGCCCGTAAGACATTGCTGACCCATCCGTGGCCGGGTAATGTCCGTGAGCTTCGGCAGAAGATAATGGGCGCGGTGTTGCAGGCACAGACGGGAGTTGTCATGAAAGAGCATCTGGAACTGCCGTAACGAAACCGACCTCACCTGTCAGCTTCGCCTTGCGAAACGATGCGGAGGACAAGGAACGCATCTTACGCGCGTTGAAGCAGGCAAACGGAAACCGCAAGGTTGCCGCCGAATTGCTCGGAATCGGACGTACAACGCTGTATAGCAAGTTGGAAGAGTATGGATTAAAGTATAAATTTCAGCAATCATAGCCCGCAACTTGCCGAAAATAGAAGTAACGGTTAAACCGGATTATTCAGCGAAGATAAAAAACGTCCTGTGATAAAAATCATGGGACATTTTGATGTGTATCCGATTTTTATTGCTACTTTTGTACCAAGACGAGAGACATTGACAGCAACTCACAGCAGAACGTAGAAATAGACAGGGTTGCCAAATCATTACCTCATTTTTACCTTATCCTCAGAACTGCTTGCTAATAAAGTGGTTATAAAAATCTTCCAGAATTACAAAAAAAAGAGGAAAAGTTACGTGCCGCCTACAAGCAACTAAGCCAATATTGCGAAGTAGAAGATCGGGAAGAAAAGCCACTGGACAACAGCGAAACAGAACTTTTGCTAACAGACGAAAGCGACACGAGCGTGAAATATCAAACCAGCAGTTTGAACGAGGACCAAAAACAAATCATCGCCGATGCCATATCAAACGTTATGGAAACCACGAAAGAATATTGCGAATCCGATTTCTCACTGGAAAAGCTGGCCACCCTTGTCAATTCGAACAGCAAATATGTTTCGCAAGTCATCAACGAAACATATCAGAAAAATTTCAGTAACTATATTAACGAATACCGTATTCGTGAAGCACGTATACGACTGATGGATATTGAACATTACGGAAACTATACGATAAAAGCAATTTCAGAAAGTTTAGGCTATAAGTCACACGCTACTTTTATTAATGTATTCCGGAAAATCACCGGAATCACTCCTTCCATTTACCAAAAGATGGCAAAAGAGCAGTCTTAAACTGCAATATGCTATTCATAATTCATGAATTGTGAATTTATGCCTCATAAGTTCGCAAAATCAGCTATAAATTCACGAATTGATAATTCTTGCATTTGTAAATCCTGTCTTTTCCGCATACTTTTGAACAAAAAATATCGAGATTATCATCGCAAGAATAATCTAAATGTTCAATCTTAAAAATTATAGTTTTATGAAGAATCTTACTTTTATCGCATGCTTGTGTTTTGCAACTGCTGTGTATGCAGGGAACGACAAACGGCCTTCTAGACTTGCATCCGGTGAGTTGAATCTGGAACAAAGGATCCAAGAACCGGAGATCAAACTTATCGAAGTGGGCGATGCCACTATCCAGCAGATAGTAAAAAAGGAAAAGCAGCCAACCAACTCTCTTAAAGTACCCGCTTTTCTTTCCAAAACAATGCTCAACGAAAAGGAACTGAGGGAAATGGCGGCATACTCGGTAACAGAACAATTAGATAGTGTTGTTAGCAGCCAGTATTCAACAGGCATTAATTATTCAAAACAATACTTTGAATTTGAAAAAGACACACACCTTCCCATGCAGCGTACCAACTCGATGTGGGACGCAAAGACTAATTCTTGGGTTCCAGAAGAGCTATATCGATATACCTGGGATGAAGACGGATATTGCCTGACACAAGAAGTCTACTACCCGAAAGTCAATATGGGTACAAGATATGTTTACACATATAACGAACAAAAATTGGGTAATACTCTGACTGTATATAAGTTCGACATCAGTGTAAGCGATGATTGGTATGTAACTGAAAAAGGTGAATATGAGTATGACGATAAAGGTGACATGACCCAAGAAGCAACGTTCCAATGGGAGGACGGAAAATGGGAACCGGTTATAAAGACACTCGCTGCCCATGATGAGAAGCACAGAATGACTTTGTTCGAACCGTATTATTGGGACGGCAGTGGATGGGTCGGTAATGGTGACAAGAAAGAATATGCCTACGATAAATGGGATAACGTGACATACAACGCCTTTTACATTTGGGGAGAAGTACCCAATGATTGGTTCAAGTGTCAGATCATCGAATCTGAATACACGGAAGACAATCAACCCTCCCAACAACTTTGGAGATACTGGAACCGCAAATATCAGAACTGGACCGGATGCGACGAATGGTGGGGAACCATGTTCAACAATAAGCTGACCAACCAATATTATGATGAAAAAGGACGGGAAATCCGCTCACAGTTCAATGTGTTGTACACTCCCGTTGCCAACGAAGAAGAAGCGGAATATAGCCGCTGTTCAGGCTCGACCGATGAATGGACCGAAATAGAAAATGGGCTGACACAACGCGTTCGTACAGCGACTGTTTACCCGAGTCCCATGAATCCGGATCTTGACGGTGAAAAAGTAACAGACATAGCAACTTGGCATTATGATTCTATGGGAAATCAGGTATACTTTTTTGAAATACATGGTGGCGTTGACTATGAAACCGACGAATACACCTACGAGAATGGAGATTTGGTGAGAAGTTATAAATATGTTTTCAAATCAGGTCTGGCTCAGATCATCAAATATACTTATGATGAATATCACAACGTATTGACCCAACAAAGTGGAAGCAAGAACGAACAAGGAAACAATGACGAAAACTGGACCAACGGAAATCGCTTCGAATATGTTTGGGACACCGAACACGGTGTTATATTGGACAAGAAAGCCTTCTTCTGGAATGGTGTAGAGTATGTTCCGAATTGGGGACAAGCAGCTTCTTACGATTTCGACGCTGACATGTCACAAGTCAACATGTGGCCAGGCGGAGACACCGAATACAAATTGTTGGAGACACGTAATTATGCTAACAATGATGGTGAATGGGACTGGGTAGCTTTCAAATATTACTACTCACCGGCTCCTACCGGTATAGAGAACCAGGTCAGTGACGGAGATATCAAAGTATATCCCAACCCGGTAGTAGATATGCTTTATATCAACTCTCAAGAAAGTGCAGAAATAAACCTGTATAACATGCAAGGAGCTAAGCTGTTGAACACTAACGAAAAGAAAATAGATATGACCGGTTATCCGACCGGACTCTATATCATTGATGTGAATGGAACGAAAACAAAAATCCTTAAGAAATAAGATTTAGTCAACTACATCTAATACTCACTTTTTGAACTTTCCCAATATTTAAGGAAGCTCAAAGATAAATCAAGTAGCGCTTTCCGCATCCGGCAGAAGCGCTACTTTTGTTTGTCCGACAATTCAGCCAAACCATTGGCTTCTTATAACAAACCCAAAGAGATAGATGAAGGCAAAAGGGCAGTCCCAAAGACAACCTGACATTCATAATTCATGAATTGTGAATTCACAACTTAATAAAAGAACGAAATCATTTATCAATTCATAAATCAATAATAATTCCATTTGTGTATTCTACCCTTTCCACCTACTTTTGGAAAAATCAAAAATTATCATCGCAATGACAATCCATTGTTTAATCTTGTAAAATTATAGTTTTATGAAACACTTTACTTTTATCGCATGTTTATGCTTTATGACTGCTGCGCATGCAGGGAATGATAAACGTCCATCGGGCGAAGCCGTCTATCAGACTAACCATCTGATACAAATGTCATCAACTACTCCCGACAAATCGGAAAAAAACGGAGAACCGACAGGTGTAAAATTATTCTTAGATAACTTCGAATACGAAGAAGGAAATCTTGTCGGAAAAGGTGACTGGATAGACTTTAAGTATAATAACCTTGGCGGTGATCCGGCAATCACATTGGTAAATAGCCCACTGCAATATTCTGGCTATCAGAATAACGCTACAGGACTTGCCATCGAATTAGTCGGAAAAGGTGGTGATGCAGCTGTTCCGTTTCAAGGCATCGGTGGTACTATATATGCTTCTATGTTGGTAAATGTTAGTGATGTTACAGATGGGAAAAATGTTGTTTTTGCCTTCAATGCAGGAACTGCTCCTAATAGAGGCAACCATTTCGGCAAGTTAATCATAACGAAAGTAGACGATAAACTAGTCTTCGGAATTGCCCAGAAGTCTAATATCTACGATGAAAATGCTATCCTATATAGTGATAAATATAATTTTAACGAGACGATTCTACTTGTAGTGAAATACTATCAAGGGCCAAAAACAGGTGATGATTTTGTCGAATTATTCGTCAATCCGGACAATCTATCTGGTTCGGAACCTGAAAATGGTCTGAGAACAACAGAAGTACTTGCAGAACCTGCTACAAATTTGAACTTCATCGAGTTGGTACAAAATGGAAGTGCCACAGAAGATTACAAGATGCTTATCGATGCCATTCGCATAGCAACATCTTGGGAAGCCCTATTTGATGAAAGTGAGGTAGAACTGGTTCCTGAAATCATTACACCGAAACAAAGTTATAATTTAGGCTCGATGAAACAGGGGGACGCTCCTCTGGAAACAACAGTCAACATCAAAGCCAAGGATTTGAGAAGCGATTTGACTGTAATTGCTGCCACAGAAGGATATTATACATTCAATACCACCTCTATCAAAAAGGAAGAAGCCGAGAGTGAAAATGGGGTTAATCTTACAATCACATTAGACCCGAAGAATGCACGGATCAAGAATGACCTGATCACCGTTTCCGGAATATTGGTAAACTATCAAATAAGTGTCGAATGGGAATTTGAAGCAGAACCGACCGGTGTAAAGCTGTTCGAAGATGATTTTGAGTATGAAGCGGGAGACCTTGCCGGAAACGGTGACTGGAAAGAATACAAGTATTTTAACATGGGAGGCGATCCCGTTATCAAGTTGGTGGACAATGCGCTGTCATATGCAGATTATCAAGATGAAGCCAAAGGACTTGCCGCAGAATTGAATGGAAAAGGCATGGACATCTCTGCCCAGTTCCAAGGTGTCGGTGGGGTTGTATATGCTTCTCTGTTGGTAAATGTGAGCGAAGCATCAGAATCGGGAAATGCCATTTTTGCCTTCAATGCGGGAACAAAACCTACACCATATGATTGTTTCGGTAAATTGATCGTAAAGAAGGTCGGTGACAAGCTGGCATTCGGTGTCACCCAATATTTGTTTGTTGAAGATAATACCGTGTTTAGTGAAGCGAAGTATAATTTTAACGAACCTGTGCTGCTTGTAGTCAAATACAGTCAAGGACCGGAAAAGGGAGATGACATTGCTGAATTATTTATCAATCCTAAAGACATCTTCGGTGCAGAACCCGAAGATCACCTGAAAACAACGGAGGTATCTACGGAACCGAGTGCAAATTTAAGCTACATCCATTTGATCCAACACAGTGCAACCGATGATAACTATAAGATGTTCGTAGATGCAGTGCGCGTGGCAACTTCCTGGGAGGCATTATTCGATGGCAGTGCAGTCGGACTGGCACCTGAAGTAACAACGGGACAAGGTGCAAAAATTAATTTAGGTACTTTTGAACAAGGAGATGCTCCTTTGGAAAAGACGGTGAACATCAAGGCTAAGAACCTGAGAAGCGATTTAACCGTAAACATGGCTACCGAAGGATATTATACACTCAACGCTACTACCATTAAAAAGGAAGAGGCCGAAAGTGAAAATGGTTTCGATCTTACCATCACATTGAATCCCAAAGATGCTAAAGTGCAGAACGATCTCGTCACGTTCTCCGGAGAAGTAGTCAATTATCCGATCTTAATCGAATGGAATTATACAGGCAAGGCCGATGTGAATACGATTGCCGAACTTCAGGCGATTGATATGAAAGGTAAGTACACATTGATAAATAAAGTACATGTGGAGAATGTCGCATCAACCGACATCAACGGTACATACATCTATACGTTGAAGGATGATTCCGGAACATTAGACGTAGAATATGCAAAAGGTGGCTCGACAACTTCAGCAGTAAACAATATTAAGAAAGGTAATGACGTTCGTAATTTATGTATTATGCTTGCTTTTGAAAATCGGGAAGAAGAACCGATTCCGGTATATACCATTACAGACAGTCCTAATCTGGAAATATTAGAAACGGGTATCCGGAATGCTTTGAGTGAGGAAATCACCGGATACGTCGATGGTAAGTTTATTGCTGAAGGGGCGAAAGCTATCAAGGTGTACGACGTGACCGGAAAACGTATGCTCGAAATCAATGGAGAGGCTTTGTCAATGGAAGAAATTCCGGGTGCCATGTATATCGTGCAATTCACGGACGAAAGCGGAAAAGTACATACATTAAAAGTTATGAAATAATAAGTTTTTATTCAGCATTCTTCTGAATAGTTCAGGGGAATGCTGAATCTGATTCATAAACCGATATATTATAAGAACCAGTATTTGTTATGAAAAGAATCATTTTTACTATTTTATTTTCAGCAATGATCTTTACAGATTATTGCTTTGCAGTTCCGGCAAGGCGTACTCCTGTTGCAGTCCCCCTGCCTGACGGTACAACGCTGACCGTACAACTCTGGGGAGATGAATTTGCTCATTATTATACCAGTGCGGATCATTATCTCTTGCTTAAGGCTCCCGACGGCTACTTCTACTATGCTGAAGATTGTTCGGAAAACGGACTCCGGTGTTCAGCTTTCAAAGCCAAAGATATCAATCTGCGCACATCGACAGAGACAACTTTCCTAGCATCCGTCAACAAAGAGCAACTTCTTAACCTACAAGCTCAGAATGCCCGGACCATGCGCCAAAATGCACCTCGTAGAACCATACAAAAAGCGACCTACCCCACTACAGGTGTTCAAAAAGGATTAGTTATCCTGGTGGAATTTGCCGATGAGTCTTTTTACATTGAAAATCCTTATGAAGCTTTCTATGACATGCTGAACAAGGAAGGTTACAGCGATTATAACGGTACGGGAAGCGCACGCGATTATTTTATAGCAAGCTCCAATGGTCAGTTCCTGCCCGATTTCGATGTATACGGTCCTGTAAAGTTGGACAAGCCCATGAGCTATTATGGAGGAAACAGTGGTTCATATGACCGTGCCCCTGAAGAAATGATTATCGAGGCTTGTCAAAAGCTGGATGACGAGATCGATTTTACGGAATATGATCGGAACCATGACGGACAAATTGACAATGTATACGTTTTCTATGCAGGATATGGCGAGGCAACCACCGGATATGAAGATACCGTATGGCCACATTCCTGGGATATATATGACGGAGCCGGAATAGAAGTGATACTGGACGGTGTGATGCTGAACCACTACGCATGCTCCAACGAGATCGACCTGGGAGAGATTATGATGGGCATAGGTACGTTCTGTCATGAGTTTTCACATGTGTTGGGACTACCAGACTTCTATTATCCTTTGAATTCCAACTGTTTCACGCTCGGTCCTTGGGCTATAATGGATTATGGCAATTACAACAATGACGGAAGGACACCTCCTTATTATACAATCTACGAAAGATACTCATTGGGTTGGATCACTCCGAAAGAATTAGGAGATCCTGAAGACATCACGCTACGCAATATTTCTGAAAATGTAGGATATATCATCCGGACCGAAAATGAGGATGAGTATTTCTTGTTTGAGAACCGGCAACAAGAGGGATGGGATAAATATATTCCCGGACACGGAATGCTCATTTGGCACATCGATTACGATGAACGATTGTGGGAGCTTAATAAAATGAACATGGAGCCTGCCCATCAACGTGTGGATATTATAGAAGCAGACAATAAACTGACCAATAAGACAAGAGACGGTGATCCTTTCCCCGGCACGAGCAATAACACGTCTTTCACTGATGACACGAAACCGGGCATGATTTCATGGGGAAGAGTAAGACAGGAGAAGCCTATTACCGACATCAGGGAAGAAAATGGAATCATCTACTTTAAGGTAAATGGAGGAAGCGACACCGCAATTGTAAATACATTGCCCGACACCGACATCACAGTCAATGTAGAAGGTTCAAAACTAACGGTTGTCTCCAATCACCCGGAATGCCTTCCTCTTTATATCACAGACATCCAAGGGCGCCTTATGGAAAAAAGCGAGATCGCACCCGGTACATATAGCTTTCCCATTGTAGACAAAGGGATATATTTCGTCCGTATAGGCAGCAATGTTTATAAAGTAATCCGATAGAGCCATTAGATGCAAACGCAATTAAGATCGCAGTAATAGCAAAAAAAGAACGGAGGACATGCTTTTGACATATCCTCCGTTCTTTTTATAGGTCGTTTAAACGTAAGTTTCAAGTATCTTCACTCCCCCTTCTTCCGGAGTGATAGTAATATCTTGCGTAGTAGCAGGCAACAAAACAGTTTCACCAGCATGCATGGTCAGTACATTGCCTTCGTTGTCCCGCAGCTTACAACCGCCTTCAATACAAATAAAAATCACAAACGAATCCAGTTCCGAATAATCGCAACCGATTTCTTCTGTCATATCATAGAGGGAAGTTGTGAAATAAGGACAAGCCACCAATTCCACCGGTTCATCCTTTACCGCATCATATTTGGTACGATAATCATCCAATACCTCATAATTAATAGCCTCGCGAGCCAGATCGGTATGCAGTTCACGGGTTTTACCATTGGCATCCTTCCGGTTGAAATCGTAAATACGATAAGTGATGTCCGAAGTCTGCTGAATCTCTGCAATAAAAGCACCTGCTCCAATACTATGGATACGGCCTGCAGGCAGGAAAAAGACATCCCCCGGATGAATCTCATACTCTTGCAGAACGTCTGTGATCGTATTATTCAATACTCGCTCTTTGTACTCTTTAGGGGTGATTTGTTCAGAAAATCCGGAACGCAGCCGAGCATCTTTATCAGCATCCACTACATACCACATTTCAGTTTTTCCCATTGAGTTATGGCGTTTTTTAGCTAAATCATCATTAGGGTGTACCTGAATCGAAAGGTCCTGCCGCGCATCGATAAATTTAATGAGCAAAGGAAACTTATTCCCGAAACGGGCATAATTGCCTTCACCAACCAATTCTTCACGGTATTTCCTTACCATTTCAGTCAATGTAAGCCCTTTGTCAACTCCATTGGCTACAACCGACTCATTATTTTCCACGCCGGAAATCTCCCAGCTTTCTCCTACTCCGGTCAAGTCTGAATTCAAATGCTTGAACGGAACGATTTTGTCGCCCCCCCAAAGTGTCTGCTTCAGGATAGGTTCGAATTTTAACGGATACATTTTGTTCTTCTGTTATAAACTTAGATTAAAATACTTGATTTAACAATCCGGGGACAAACTTACAAAAAATATCAAATATTACACAGAAGTAAGACTTTTATATTCAAATTATAAGCAAAAAACATCGATTCATGATGAAACTAAGCAGTTATGGACGGGAAAGTAAACGCTAAACTTTCCTAAATGCCCAAACAGATTTACTATGAATAATTTGGGAGTACGAAAGAATTTGCCTTTATTTGCAAGAAATTTCAATATATCAAACATGAATAACACATTCCCAACTGAAGGAAACTTGTCCGGTCTGAACCGGAAGGATTTTCAAAAGGATATAAATGATAAGAAGACTGACTTATTTATCCTGAAAAACAAGAAAGGAATGGAAGTTGCCGTAACGAACTACGGTTGCGCCATTCTATCCATTATGGTCCCCGATAAAAACGGGAAGTATGCCAACGTCATCCTTGGGCACGACAGCATCGATCACGTAATCAACAGTCCCGAACCGTTTTTAAGCACTACCATCGGACGCTACGGCAACCGCATCGCTAAAGGGAAATTCACTCTGTACGGAGAGGATCATTCATTAACGATCAACAACGGCCCCAACTCTTTACATGGAGGTCCGACAGGCTTTCATACACGTGTATGGGATGCCGACCAAGTTGACGAAGGTACTGTAATATTCAACTATGTATCTGCCGACGGAGAAGAAGGTTTTCCCGGAAATCTGGAAGTAGAAATGACATACAGACTGGAAGAAGAGGAAAATGCACTGGTCATCGAATACCGTGCGACAACCGACAAAGCTACTATAGTAAACCTGACAAATCACGGTTTCTTCAACTTGGCAGGAATTGCCAACCCCACTCCGACAATCGAGAACAACCTTGTCACCATCAACGCCGATTTTTATACTCCGATCGATGAGGTATCCATCCCTACCGGAGAGATATCCAAAGTAGAAGGCACACCGATGGATTTCCGCACACCACACACAGTGGGCGAACGTATCAATGAGAAATTCCAACAATTGATTTTCGGTGCGGGATATGATCACTGCTATGTACTGAACAAATCCGAAGCCGGTTCACTCGACCTGGCCGCAACGTGTACGGATCCCGTAAGCGGCCGTAACATGGAAGTCTATACGACTGAAGCCGGGCTACAAATTTACACCGGCAACTGGTTGAATGGATTTGAAGGAGCGCATGGAGCTACTTTCCCGGCACGCAGCGCAATCTGTTTTGAAGCCCAATGCTTCCCGGATACTCCGAATAAAGCCCATTTCCCATCAGCCGTACTGCTTCCGGGTGATGAATATCAGCAAGTAACCATCTACAAATTCGGTGTTGATAAATAAACAATAGAAATATAACTAAATATTATAAACTAACAATTTTTTTTAGACCATGACACAACAGAAAAAGAGCTATCTATTGCCTATTGCAATGATGTTCGCCCTCTTCGCAATGATTTCGTTCGTTACAGGGTTTACCAATCCTCTCGGACTTATTGTAAAAGAACAATTCAATGCCCCCAACTGGATGACCCAGTTAGGAAATGCAGCCAACTTCATAGCTTATGCTTTTATGGGTCTTCCTGCCGGTATAATGTTAAAGAAAATCGGTTACAAAAAGACCGCTTTGATTGCCGTTGCAGTTGGATTCGTCGGTGTAGGCATCCAGTTCCTTTCAGGACAAATGCCTTTCCAGCCAGGTGAATTCGCACCGTTCTGGGTATACCTGACAGGTGCTTTCGTATCAGGTTTCTCCATGTGTATGCTGAATGCAGTTGTTAATCCGATGTTGAACACATTAGGAGGTGGCGGTAAAACCGGTAATCAGTTGATTCAATTCGGTGGTTCGCTGAACTCCATCGCTGCTACAATTGTTCCTGTATTGGGTGGTTATCTGATCGGTACCATCAGCCAGGATACACGAATCAGTGATGCTAATCCGGCTCTTTACATCGCAATGGGTATCTTTGCAGTAGTGTTTATCGTGCTGTCTTCAATGAGCATTCCCGAACCACATATGGAACACGCTTCCGACCACAAGGTTAAAGATACTCACAGTCCGATGTCATTCCGCCATTTCGTACTTGGAACCGTAGCTATTTTCGTATATGTAGGTGTCGAGGTAGGTATTCCTAATTTTGTAAACTTGTTCCTCACTACTGCTCAAGATGCCACTGGTGCGCAAGGTCTTGGAATGAATACTGCTATCGCAGGTTCCATTGTCGGCACTTATTGGTTCCTTATGATGATCGGCCGTCTTTGCGGTGGTGCCCTCGGAGCAAAATTCTCAAGTAAGACTCAGATCACTACGGTATGTTTGTTTGCATTGGCATTCTTACTTATCGGTATGTTTGCACCGGTTGAAGCAACCGTTAACATGCCGGTATTCAAATCAGATATCAGCTTCGGCATGGCTAACGTGCCTGTAGGTGTCATGTTCTTCATCCTTTGCGGACTTTGTACTTCTATCATGTGGGGTGGTATATTCAACCTTGCCGTGGAAGGTCTTGGAAAATACACGGCAATGGCATCCGGTATCTTTATGGTAATGGTTTGCGGTGGCGGTATCCTTCCGTTGATCCAAGGTGGTGTAGCCGATGTTACAAGCAGTTATATGGCAAGTTTCTGGGTAATCTTTGCCGGTGTCGCTTACATCTTATATTATGCACTGATCGGTTGTAAGAATGTAAACAAGAATATTCCCGTTGAATAAATAGATAAACAAACTTATATTTATTAACCCTTTAAATAAACATTTATCATGGATATAGAACACGTAAGAAGTCGTTTTATCAAACACTTTGACGGAACTACAGGATTCGTATATGCTTCTCCGGGCCGTATCAACCTAATCGGCGAACACACTGACTATAATGGCGGATTCGTATTCCCCGGAGCTATCGATAAAGGCATGATTGCCGAAATCAAACCTAACGGAACTCAAACTGTCAATGCATATTCCATCGACCTGAAAGATTATGTATCTTTCGGCTTGAATGAAGAAGATGCTCCGAAAGCAAGTTGGGCGAGATACATTTTCGGTGTTTGCCGTGAAATGATCAAGCGCGGAGTAGACGTGAAAGGATTTAATACTGCTTTTTCAGGCGATGTTCCTTTGGGAGCCGGCATGTCTTCTTCAGCAGCACTGGAAAGCACATATGCTTTTGCTTTGAACGAACTGTTCGGTGATAATAAAATTGATAAGTTTGAACTGGCAAAAGTGGGCCAGGCAACAGAACATAACTATTGTGGCGTTAATTGCGGTATCATGGATCAATTCGCTTCCGTATTCGGAAAAGAAGGCAGCCTGATTCGCCTGGACTGCCGTTCATTGGAATACCAGTATTTCCCTTTCAAACCGGAAGGTTATCGTCTGGTTCTTGTTGACTCGGTAGTTAAACATGAATTGGCTTCTTCCGCCTATAACAAGCGTCGTCAGAGTTGCGAAGCTGCCGTAGCCGCTATCCAAAAGAAGCATCCTCATGTAGAATTCCTGCGCGACTGCACTATGGAAATGCTTCAGGAAGCCAAAGCCGACATCAGTGAAGAAGACTATATGCGTGCAGAATATGTAATCGAAGAAATCCAACGCGTACTCGATGTATGTGACGCATTGGAAAGGGGAGATTACGAAACTGTTGGTCAGAAGATGTATGAAACTCACCACGGCATGAGCAAATTGTATGAAGTGAGTTGTGAAGAACTCGACTTCCTCAACGACCTTGCTAAAGAATGCGGTGTAACCGGATCACGTGTAATGGGCGGTGGTTTTGGTGGATGTACCATCAATCTGGTGAAGGACGAACTGTACGACAACTTCATCGAAAAAGCGAAAGAAGCTTTCAAAGCCAAATTCGGCAGAAGCCCGAAAGTATACGATGTCGTAATCGGTGACGGTTCAAGAAGACTCGTTTAAAACAAGAACATATTCTTTAAAGAGAGGCGTATCCTAAACAGATATGCCTCTCTTTTTGTTGTATGCTTGACAAAAAGATAAATCGTTATTGTCCCCATAAACAAAGCCTCTCTTCAGCATAGAAACAAAGATTGAAAAAAGCCTCCTTTTTATGGTTGATAATTAACGTTAAAAACTTATCTTTGCAAAAATATGAATACTTAATGCATATAAATATGAACGAAAGTAAACTTATGAACCGTGCAGCGGATAACATCCGTATCCTCGCTGCGTCAATGGTTGAAAAAGCCAATTCCGGTCATCCGGGCGGCGCTATGGGAGGTGCAGACTTTATAAACGTACTCTTCTCTGAGTTCTTAGTATATGATCCACAACATCCCCGTTGGGAAGGTCGGGACCGTTTCTTCCTCGATCCGGGACACATGTCACCGATGCTTTACTCGGTATTGGCTCTAACCGGAAAATACACACTGGCTGAGTTGAAACAATTCCGTCAATGGGGCAGCCCTACTCCGGGACATCCTGAAGTAGACATCATGCGTGGAGTGGAAAACACATCGGGACCGCTCGGTCAAGGACATACATATGCAGTAGGTGCAGCCATCGCTGCCAAATTCCTGAAAGCACGTTTCGGTGATGTGATGAACCAAACAATTTATGCTTATATTTCAGACGGTGGCATCCAAGAAGAAATTTCACAAGGAGCAGGCCGCATTGCCGGAACCTTAGGGTTGGATAACCTTATCATGTTTTATGACTCCAATGACATTCAACTCTCTACTGAGACAAGCGATGTTACGATCGAGGACGTATCTATGAAATATAAGGCATGGGACTGGAAAGTAATCGAAATCAACGGTAACGATCCGGACGCCATCCGTTCCGCACTTAAAGAGGCAAAAGCCGAAATGGAACGCCCGACTCTGATCATCGGTAAAACAACAATGGGCAAAGGAGCCCGCAAAGCGGACGGTAGCAGTTATGAAGCCGATTGTGCGACACATGGCGCTCCGTTAGGCGGTGAGGCATATATCAATACAATCAAGAACCTGGGTGGTAATCCTGAAGATCCGTTTACCATTTTCCCGGAAGTTGCCGAACTGTATGCAAAACGTGCCGAAGATCTGAAAAAGATCGTAGCCGAGAAATATGCTGCTAAAGCAGAATGGGCAAAAGAGAATCCGGAACTTGCAGCCAAGTTAGCAGAATTCTTCTCCGGAAAAGCCCCGAAAGTAAATTGGGATGCTATCCAACAAAAAGCCGATGTAGCAACCCGTGCCGCATCAGCAGTAGTATTGGGCGCACTTGCCACACAGGTTGAAAACATGGTAGTAGCTTCTGCCGACCTTTCCAATTCCGACAAGACAGACGGTTTCCTGAAAAAGACACATGCTTTCAAACGCGGAGATTTCAGTGGCGCTTTCTTCCAAGCAGGCGTTTCAGAGCTAAGCATGGCATGCGTTTGTATCGGTATGTCCCTTCATGGTGGCGTAATTCCGGCATGTGCAACATTCTTCGTATTCTCCGACTACATGAAACCGGCTATCCGGATGGCTGCTCTAATGGAACAGCCAGTAAAATTCATCTGGTCGCATGATGCCTTCCGTGTAGGTGAAGACGGACCGACTCACGAACCCGTAGAGCAAGAAGCACAAATCCGCCTGATGGAGAAATTGAAAAACCATAAAGGTCATAATTCCATGCTTGTACTTCGCCCGGCAGATGCCGAAGAGACGACTATCGCATGGAAACTGGCCATGGAAAATGTCTATACTCCTACAGCATTGATCTTCTCTCGCCAGAACATCACGAACCTGCCCACCGGAACCGATTATCCCCAAGTAGCTAAAGGTGCATACATCATAGCAGGTGCTGATGAAACCCCGGACGTTATTCTTGTAGCATCCGGTTCGGAAGTAGCTACTCTGGTAGCAGGTGCGGAACTTCTTCGTAAAGACGGAGTGAAAGTTCGTATCGTTTCCGTACCGTCCGAAGGTCTGTTCCGCAGTCAAGATAAAGCATATCAGGAATCTATTTTACCGACAGGTGCAAAAATATTCGGTTTGACTGCCGGCCTACCGGTTAACTTGCAAGGACTCGTGGGTGCTAACGGAAAAGTATTCGGGCTTGAATCGTTCGGATTCTCGGCACCTTACAAAGTATTGGACGAGAAATTAGGCTTTACCGCTGAAAATGTGTACAAACAGGTAAAAGAAATGCTGTAATGAAAATAGTCGGATTATGTTGTGACCACGCGGGTTTTGAACTGAAAGAATTTGTAAAAGGATGGTTACAGGCAAAAGGACTGGAATACAAAGATTTCGGAACTTATTCCACTGAAAGCTGTGATTACCCTGATTATGCACACCCTTTGGCATTGGCCGTAGAATCGGGTGAGTGTGATCCCGGAATTGCAATCTGTGGAACCGGTAACGGAATCGGTATGACACTGAACAAACATCAGGGAATCCGTGCCGCACTTTGTTGGAATGCAGAAATTGCCCACATGGCTCGCCTGCACAATGATGCCAATATCCTTGTAATGCCCGGACGATACATAAGCACTGCAGAAGCGGATATGATCTTGACCGAATTCTTCTCAACTTCATTCGAAGGTGGCAGACACCAGAGAAGAATAGATAAGATTCCGGTAAAATAAAACGGTTCTCAACAACAACAAAGAAAAGCTGTTTTTCCTTAAATGGGAAAGCAGCTTTTTCATTTAGCCCAAAATCATAACGTCAAAAAAGAGAGGTCCAAACAGAAGAAAGAAAGCCATAGTCGCAAGTTTTTTACTGCTATAAAACATCTTTTATAGCATATTGTTACTAAAACACCCCTCCACCCCAAAAATAATTGCACTTTTTACTCATTTTTCCGGGTAGAGTTGAAGAGTATATGCAAATAAAAACTATCTTTGTAACACATTAAACAGGAAATTCAGAATATATGGAACAACTGAATACCATAAGAGAGTATATCATCCAGGGAAATGTAGACAAAGCTATATCGGCACTCAACGAATATCTCAACAATGACAATTCCGTCGATAAAGATGAAGCCTACTATTTGCTGGGGAATGCCTACCGAAAACAGGGCAATTGGCAACAAGCTCTCAACAATTACCAATCTGCTATCCATCTCAATCCGGACGGCCCCGCCTTTGAGGCACGCAAGATGGTTATGGACATCCTCGAATTCTATCATAAAGATATGTATAATCAATAAACGTAATAAAATCGATAGATTATGGCAAAAATTAAAGGAGCAATCGTAGTCGACACGGAGCGTTGCAAAGGCTGCAATCTGTGTGTGGTGGCTTGTCCGCTCAATGTTATCGCACTCACTAAAGAGGTGAATGTGAAGGGGTATAACTATGCCCACCAAGTATTGGAAGATACCTGCAACGGATGCAGCTCGTGTGCAACGGTCTGCCCGGACGGATGTATCTCAGTGTATAAAGTTAAATGTGAATAAAAGAAACGAATATGGCAGAAGAAGTTGTATTAATGAAAGGTAACGAAGCCATCGCCCATGCAGCTATCCGCTGTGGTGCCGACGGATATTTCGGTTATCCTATTACTCCGCAATCGGAGGTGTTGGAAACACTGGCCGAACTAAAACCGTGGGAAACCACAGGTATGGTAGTACTTCAGGCAGAAAGTGAAGTGGCAGCTATCAATATGGTATATGGCGGTGCCGGAAGTGGTAAAATGGTATTGACCTCTTCCTCAAGTCCCGGTGTCAGCCTGAAACAGGAAGGTGTCTCTTATCTGGCAGGTGCCGAACTCCCTTGTCTGATTGTCAATGTGATGCGTGGCGGTCCCGGTCTGGGAACTATCCAACCAAGCCAGGCGGACTATTTCCAAACAGTAAAAGGCGGTGGGCATGGTGACTATAAGCTGATTGCGCTGGCTCCGGCTTCTGTACAGGAAATGGCAGATTTCGTAGGTCTGGCTTTCGAACTCGCATTCAAATACCGTAATCCGGCAATCATCTTGGCTGACGGTGTGATCGGACAGATGATGGAGAAGGTTGTTTTACCTCCTGCAAAACCACGCCGCACAGAAGCGGAAGTCATCGCACAATGCCCATGGGCTACAACCGGAAGAACCGATGGACGCAAGCCTAACATCATTACTTCTCTTGAACTCCGTTCCGAAGAGATGGAAAAGAACAACATCCGCTTCCAAGCGAAATATCGTGTTATCGAAGAAAACGAAGTACGTTTTGAAGAAATAGATTGCGAAGACGCTGAATACTTGATCGTAGCGTTCGGGTCAATGGCACGTATCGGGCAGAAAGCGATGGAACTCGCACGCGAAGAAGGCATCAAGGTGGGTATGCTTCGTCCTATCACCTTATGGCCGTTCCCGACAAAAGCCATTGCAGAATATGCCAATAAAGTAAAGGGCATGCTCGTTACAGAGCTGAACGCCGGACAGATGATAGAAGATGTACGCTTAGCTGTCAACGGAAAAGTGAAAGTTGAACACTTCGGTCGTCTCGGTGGCATCGTACCCGATCCGGACGAGATTGTGGTAGCCCTTAAAGAGAAAATAATAAAATAACTACGAAAACGATGAATCCTGATAAAATAAGAAACGTATTGAATATCCTGTTTATGATACTTGCACTGGCAACTATCATCGTCTACTTTGCGGTGGACGATTTCAAAATATTCATTTACGTCTGCGGCGCGGCTATTTTCGTCAAGCTAATGGAATTTTTTATACGATTCACCAACAGATAAGGAGAAGAAGTTATGACTAAAGAAGAAATAATCAAGCCCGAGAATCTGGTTTATAAAAAACCGACTCTGATGAACGATAATGCCATGCACTACTGTCCGGGTTGCAGTCACGGTGTGGTACACAAACTCATTGCCGAGGTTATTGAAGAGATGGGACTGGAAAACAAGTCTATAGGTATCTCTCCGGTAGGTTGTGCTGTTTTCATCTACAACTACCTCGATATCGACTGGCAGGAAGCTGCCCACGGACGCGCCCCTGCAGTGGCAACAGCAATCAAACGCTTGTGGCCCGACCGCTTGGTATTCACTTATCAAGGAGATGGTGACTTGGCTTGTATCGGTACGGCCGAAACAATTCATGCCTTGAACCGTGGCGAAAATATCACTATCATTTTCATAAACAACGCCATCTATGGTATGACAGGTGGTCAAATGGCACCTACTACCCTTGTAGGCATGAAAACGGCAACTTGTCCTTACGGACGTGACGTAACCATCCATGGGTATCCTCTGAAAATTACGGAAATCGCTGCACAACTGGAAGGTACTGCCTACGTAACACGCCAATCCGTACAGACTGTTCCGGCTATCCGTAAAGCCAAAAAAGCGATTCGCAAAGCTTTTGAAAACTCAATGGCCGGTAAAGGTTCCAATTTGGTAGAAATCGTCTCTACATGTAGCTCCGGCTGGAAAATGACTCCGGAAAAAGCAAACAAATGGATGGAAGAGAATATGTTCCCGTTCTATCCGCTTGGAGACTTGAAAGATAAAGAATAATGCTAAAAACGAAAGAACAATGAAAGAAGAAATCATCATAGCAGGATTCGGTGGACAAGGTGTATTGTCCATGGGAAAGATTTTAGCATACTCGGGATTAATGGAAGGCAAAGAAGTTACCTGGATGCCGGCATACGGACCGGAACAACGCGGTGGTACTGCCAATGTAACCGTTATTGTAAGTGACGACAAAATCTCTTCACCGATCCTTAGTAAGTATGACGCTGCCATCATATTGAACCAACCTTCCTTAGAAAAATTCGAAAGCCGTATCAAACCGGGCGGTATCCTGATTTATGACGGATATGGTATTATCCAGCCTCCTACCCGTAAGGATATCAAGGTTTACCGCATCGATGCCATGGATGCAGCCAATGAAATGAAAAACGCCAAGGCATTCAACATGATCGTACTGGGTGGGTTGTTGAAACTTTGCCCGATGGTTACACTTGAAAATGTTATCAAAGGACTGAAGAAAACTCTTCCCGAACGCCATCACCACTTGATACCAATGAATGAAGAGGCTATCAAGAAAGGAATGGAACTTATCAAGGAAGTTTAGTTAATTGGATATTAAAAGGGTGTAAAAGCCACTGTCTGCAATCATTTAGACACGGGATGCATTATTTTCACGGTTTTAGTCAATCAAGAACCGTTTCAATCCGTAAAACCTGTGTTCAAAATGTTGTATAAAGATAGTGGCTTTTGCTGTCTGCATGTGTCCTGTATTAACTTCGATGATACATTATTCTATAATATTTCACTAAGGTTGATTCCTAATTCTCAATTTTAGTAAGTATCTTTGCGCCTAATTATGAGACGAATCTTACTTACATATATACTACTTTTTATTGTTGGACAACTTGCTACCCAAGCACAAGTCGATCCTAACAATCCCTACGGTACCCGTAAAGATGAATTCGGTAACATCGTGGATCGGAACGGTAATCCGATAGATCCGGCTATGTTACCACAAAATCCCGATTCTTCAAACGTAGAAATACAAGGTTTAGCTCCGACGCTTTATATGTGGCGAATCAGTGAGAATCTGGGAAATGTAACCCGCCTGCCAGCCGACACAGCGCATATCAATTTCCAGAATACCAACTTGACGGAAGGTATGACAGGACATTACAATTACCTCGCCAATTTGGGGGCTCCCCGGCAATCTCGGATATTTTTCGACCGGAACAACCCGGAACCTACCATCTTCCTGGAGCCTTACTCTTTCTTCTTTTTTCGCCCTGACCAGTTCAACTTTACTAACAGTAACGTTCCTTATACGAATCTGACTTATTACAAGGCCGGCAATAAAGTGAACGGGGAAGAACGTTTCAAGGCTTATTTCTCAGTAAACGTCAACAAGCAGCTCGCATTCGGCTTTAATATAGATTATTTATACGGACGAGGGTACTATAACAATTCAAGTACGTCGTATTTCAATGCTGCCCCCTTCATAAGTTATATGGGCGACCGGTACGAAGGTACGTTAATGTATAATTACAACTACCTGAAAGCAAATCAAAACGGTGGTATCACGGATGATAATTATATCAAAGATCCGGACGCAGCGGCAGATGGCGGCAGAAATTACGAATCGACCACCATGCCGACTGTTATGAGTCTGGCAACCAGCCGTACGACGGATAGTTATGTGTTTCTGGCACAAAAATACAAGTTGGGATTCCATCGGGATCTTCCCCAGGCAGAAAATGACACGATGCCTGCAAAAACGGAATTCGTACCTGTCACCAGCTTCATTCATACTATGAATGTAGAATGGTCGAAATATAAATTTACTTCTGAAGACCAACTAAAAGATTACTACCAGCACACTTACATTAAGCCCGGTGATCTGAATATAGATGACTCTACAGCCTACATAGGAGTAAAGAACACATTGGGTATCTCCTTGCTTGAGGGATTTAATAAATATGCCAAAGCAGGACTGACTGCCTATATTTCCCACAAACTCAGTAAATACGAGTTGATGGACAAAGATTCGGTCAGCAAAGACAAATATACGGAAAATGAGGTTTTCGTAGGCGGGGAATTGGCTAAACGACAAGGAAAAGTCCTCCATTACCATGCCACAGGAGAAGTCGGCCTCCTTGGAAAAGCCATCGGCCAGTTCAATGTGAAGGGCGATCTCGACTTGAATTTCCGTTTATGGAAAGATACCGTGAGCCTTATCGCACGGGCATATGTCAGCAATACGCTTCCTTCATTTTACATGCGCCATTACCACTCCAAACATTTCTACTGGGACAATGACCATATGGACAAAGAGTTCCGTACCCGCATCGAAGGAGAACTGAACATCGAAAATTGGCAGACGAATTTGAAAGCCGGTGTGGAAAATATCAAAAACTATACTTACTTCAACCGGAACGCTGTTCCCGAACAGTATGGGGGAAACTTACAGATTCTTTCGGCAACTTTGTCACAGAACTTTCGTGCCGGTATATTCCATTTGGACAATGAAGTGACTTGGCAAAAGTCAAGTAACAGTTCCGTACTTCCATTACCCGACTTTTCGCTTTATCACAATTTATATATTGATGCCAAGTTGGCGAAAAAAGTGTTGACAGTACAGCTAGGAGCAGACGTGCGTTATTTCACTAAATATCATGCGCCCGCCTATATGCCTGCTACCGGACAATTTTACCTCCAACCGGAAAATGACCAAGTTGAAATCGGTGGATATCCCATCGTCAATGTATATGCCAATTTACATCTGAAACGTACTCGTATTTATGTGATGATGTATCATGTGAACGATGGCATGATCAGCCGTCCTAATTCATTCTATGCCCCTCATTACCCGATTAATCCGCGATTACTGAAAATCGGAGTATCTTGGAATTTTTATGATTAAACGTACAGACGATTATGAAGTCAACCGTAAAGAAATACCTGAAATATTTGTGGATTGGAATCATCTGCTTTGTTGCACTCTTGCTATGGCCGCAAAAAAAGGAGAAGCCTGACGGACAACCGCGTGACTGGTCGGAAATTGTTGCCAGCGGTGTAATTCGTGCCGCAACCGAATACAACTCGATCAGTTTTTATGTAGATAGCGATACCATATCGGGATTCCATTACGAACTGATTGAAGCTTTTGCCCGTGACAAGGGACTAGAGGCGAAAGTAACCCCTGTGATGAGTTTCAATGAACGACTAAAAGGTCTTGAAGACGGAAGATATGACGTTATAGCTTATGGCATATTAGCAACGAGCGAACTAAAAGATTCACTATTACTCACCTCTCCCATCATATTGAGCAAACAAGTATTGGTGCAACGGAAAGCAACTTCCGAAGAAGATTCTCTTTTTATTAAAAGTCAACTCGACCTTGCTGGAAAGACATTGCACGTTGTGAAAGGTTCTCCGTCCATTCTACGTATCCGCAACCTCAGCAACGAAATAGGCGATACCATTTACATTGATGAAATAGAAAAATACGGATCGGAACAACTGATCGCCTTGGTAGCGCATGGAGACATTGACTATGCAGTATGCGACGAAAGTATTGCCCGGTCAGCCGTAGATTCATTGCCTCAACTGGATATCAATACCGCCATCAGCTTCACCCAATTCTATTCATGGGGAGTGAGCAAACAATCCCCCGTACTGCTCGATAGCCTGAATGCATGGTTATCCGGATTCCGGGAAGGAAAAGACTACAAAATGATATACCGGAAGTATTACGGAAAAAACTAACCGATCAATAACAGCTAAAACAAATGCGACTTTACTTGACTTTCGCTTTTCAATGTCGTATATTTGTCAAGTTATTCATAAAATAGATTCAGATAGAATACCTCGGAAGAAGAAAGTCGGCACTTTCTTCTTTTTTTATTTTCACCCCCGGCAAAAGCCCTATAACAGGATATTAACATTTTTCTTCCCGGTGAGGAGATACACCTTCATCGGTGTGGAAGCACGTCTTCATCGGTGAGGAACCCTACCCTCATCGGTGAGGAAGAAGCACATGCTCGGTGAGGAAGCAAAAACAGACATTTACCCCACAATCGGAGAGCTGCAAGCGTTAATAATAAATAAATATGCTCTTGACAAAAAATATTCCCTAATATTTGGGAGGATTACATAATTCGCTAAAAATAAGAAGTTTGTGCAGATTTTCAATAAACGGGGTAATAAGTTGGCAACCGTTCTGATTTCTACATACTTGCGTGATTTGCATTGATATACAACTCATCTTACTGCCAAGGTAGCAAATTTTGCGGAACTGCCAAAACTTCGTTGGGATTTCTTTCCATCCTACGGAGTGAATTTTTCCATTCTGCCGGTCAAACATTTCCGAAAGCTCGTCTGCAAAGGTAAGTACAGCCGTTTGTTGAAAGTTGAAAGGTCGTGGCGGTAAGACGTTTCGGATGAAATCTTCCTTACGCTTCGCTGCGAGCGTATTTCATTCGAAAACCTTTCCCCTTTCAAGTCTGTACTTGAAGAGCAGGCGAGCAACGGAAATGGACAACCGACGGAAAAGACGGAGAAAATAAAGACGAGGGCAGTGTGGATAATCGGTTGTATGTTATCCCTGTTTTTTCTTAGGCGGATTGTTTTTTTAAAGGGCATGAGCAAGCGGCAAATTTCACTCCCTCTAAAAAGATGGAGGATCAGCCGTAGCCATTCATCCTGTCCATACCTCTGTACCCCTACCTCAATACTTACTCACTCTCGCTTCTCTTATACAGCACCTTATTGCCAAGAATGCAATAAGGAAGCCTGCCACAATATTCGCTCAAAGTCCTGCAGCTCACTTCCAACAGCCGGGACATTTCCTTGTTGCACAGATATTCGTCCTCTTTCAGCAAGCCCACACCGTCTTTGGGGATAGCGTCAACCAAGACCGACAGCCGGTCGATACTCTCGTGGACGGACTTGCCTCCACGCATCTTCTTTTGTTTTCAGTTCGTTGTACATGGTTCATTCGGATTTAGTGATACATTAGTTCTTCTTTCAAATGGCCTGTCCTTTGTAACGGGCTTCCCTGCGTCTGTCCTCCACCCTCGTGACGGCACGTTCCACGCCTTCGGGCAGATAATAGGTACGGTTACTGATTTCCGTTTCATGGGAAAGGTTATCGCCCGTCTGGAACAGTTGGGCAAGACACGCACATCGAAAACCTACACAGCGGCATTGAACAGCTTCATACGATTTAGGAAAGGCCATGATGTACCGTCCGATGAGATCGACTCCGGTCTGATGGGGGAATATGAGGCCTACCTTAAGAAGTCCGACCTGAAGAATGGCCTCCTGTCCTATCGCAGGAAGAAGACCGGACAGCGACTGCATATGAAGTGGGAGGTCTGCATGCAAGAGATCGTGAAGAGGCATCCCAATGTGACCACGGAATACCTGTTGCCGGTGATAACTGATCCGGCCGTCCCTGAAAGGAGGCAGTACGAGAATGCCCTGCACCTTGTCAACCGCAAGTTGAAGGAAGTGGCGGAGAGGGCCGGTCTTGCCGTACCGCTGACGATGTATGTCAGCAGGCATTCATGGGCAAGCATAGCCAGGCGCATGAACATCCCGCTGTCAATCATCAGCGAGGGGATGGGGCACGATTCGGAGACGACCACGCAGATCTATCTCGCCTCGCTCGACACTTCCGTGATAGACAGGGCGAACGAGCTAATCCTTAAGGATTTGTAGGGAATATTCAGTGCGGGCTGGGCTTCGGATTGCCTGACGGGACGCTTCAACTCCTTGAAAGAGACGTATTTGTCGCTGCAAAGGTATGCAAAATACTGTAAACTAAAAAGGATTGATCAAACTTTTTTGGGTTTGCTCTCCCTGAGGCATAACTTATTTAGCAAAAACACCGCAACGCCACCTGGGGGACTCTAATATACAGTGATGTACGTTTCGGTCCGTCTCTTTCAAGGAGACGGACTGAAAGGACATACAGATATGATAAAGAAATTGTTTCTCACGGCATTGGCATTCTATGGCGGCTGTCTGTCGGCACAGACCGTGCATGAGGTACGAGATTCCGTGAAGATATACTTCCGGCAGGGGAGGATAGACCTTGTCCCTTCCCTGAACGGCAACCAGTCCGTGCTGGACAGGATGGCGGACAGCCTGCGTGCGAGTTACGCCGACTCCGTTTATCGGTTGCAAAAGATCCTTGTCGTGGGTGGTGCCTCACCCGAGGGGAGTGTCAAACTCAACAGGTGGTTGTCCGAAAAGCGTGCCGGGGTGTTGTTCGACTACCTTTCACGCTACGGGACGTTGCCGGATTCATTGAAGATGACCGACTTTCTCGGACGTGACTGGGACGGTCTGGCCCGTCTGGTGGAGAATGATCCGGAAGTGCCTTACAGGGAGGAAACCCTGGCCCTGTTGCGTGAGATTGTCGGGGAGACGCAAGGGAACAGCGACATGAAAGGTGACCATTTGGGTCGGATGCGGCGGTTGCGCAGCGGTGTGCCTTATCATTACATGTATAAAAATCTTTTTCCCAAACTCCGCGCCTCGCAACTCTACCTGTGGTACGAGAAAGTATGCAACCCGGCAGCTCCCATACCCGCACCGAAAGCGGAAGTCATGCTCCCCCGGGTGGATACGGTTTTCGTGCATGACACCATCTATATCGCACAGTGTCCGCCCTGCAAGCCTTTCTACATCGATGTACGGACAAACATGCTCTATGGCGCACTGTTGGTACCGAATGTCGGGATCGAATTTTATCTTGGCAAGGCCTGGTCTTTTGCCGCAAACTGGATGTACGGCTGGTGGAAGAGAGACCGTCGCCATTGGTACTGGCGTGTCTACGGGGGTGACATCGCCGTGCGCAAATGGTTCGGCGGGGCTGCCAGGGAAAAACCGCTCACCGGCCACCACCTCGGCATTTACGGGCAGATATTCACCTACGACTTCGAGACGGGAGGCCGTGGTTACATGGGCGGCAGGCCCGGTGGCACACTTTGGGGCAGGATGAACTACGCTGCGGGCGTGGAATACGGCTACTCGCTTCCCGTCGCCCGGAGGCTGAACGTCGACTTCACCATCGGTGTGGGCTACTGGGGCGGAACCTACCACGAGTACAAGCCCGTGGACGACTGCTACGTGTGGCAGTCCACCAGACAGCGGCACTGGCTCGGGCCGACCAAGGCCGAAGTGTCGCTCGTCTGGCTTATCGGCTGTGGCAATTACAACGGGGAGAAAGGAGGGGGAAGATGAGACGGAAAGGACTATGTATGATAATGTTTGTACTGGCGGTGTTCGCCTTTTCTTCCTGCAAGCACAAGGAACTGTGCTACCACCATCCGCACACGGCTACAATCAGGCTGGGGTTTGACTGGCGTGACGCTCCCGATGCCGCCCCGGATGGCATGTGCGTGTTCTTCTACCCGGAGGAGGGGGAGGACGCGCCCGTGCGCCGTTTCGACTTTGCCGGAAAGACGGGAGGGGAGATAGAGATACGGGTAGGAAGGTACCGGGTGTTCTGCTACAACAACGATACGGAGGTGGTACTCCTGCGTGGGACGGAGGGTTTCGGCACTCATGAAGCGTTCACCCGCGAAGGTGACCTTTTTGAAAGCGTCTATGGCAGTTCCGCGGGGAACACGGTACCCCGTGCGGAAGATGCGGAAGACGAGCGTGTCGTCATCAGCCCCGACATGCTATGGGGTTGCACGGCCACGGAAGTGGAGATTTCCGAAAACGGCACCAGTTATGTTTGCATCCCCGAAAGCGGGAAGGAGGAATGGACAGGGAGGCGGCCGGTGCATGACGAGCAGGCCATGACGCTCTATCCTCACGAGTTGACATGTACCTACACGTATGAAATCCGCCATGTGAAAGGGCTGGAACATGTATCCCAGATGTGTGGCTCGCTTTCGGGCATGGCATCCTCGCTGCTGTTCTGTGACGAATCGCTCGGGCGGGAATGCGTGACCATACCGTTCGAGGCCCATGCCGGTGACGAGTCAACCATCGTGGGGAGGTTCTTCACGTTCGGACATCATGAGGAGAACGCTGCACCGCACCGCATGCTACTTTACGTGTGGATGGACGACGGTTCGAAATACTGTTACGGGACCGAAAGCGGACGCTTCAACGTGACGGATCAGGTGCATTCCGCATCCGACGGGAAGCATGTGCATATCATTATCGACGGCCTCGACCTTCCGCAACCCATCGGTGGCGATAATATAGACCCCTCGGTGGACGACTGGCAGGAGGTCAACGAGGATATACATATGTAATTCGACATTTTACGGTATATATATTTTTTGTTCAATTAAATTTTTAAACGATGAAAACCAAGTATTTATTCGGGGCAATGGCGGCATTGATGATGGCCGCATGCTCACAGGACGAGGTAGTGAGCGTCCGGCAGGATGGCATCGCTTACGGAGTGTCGGCAGGAACGCAGACACGCGCAGCGGATTCCTATTGTAACAACACCCTCCCTGACTATTTCAAAGTCTGGGCGAAATCGGCCGACGGGCTTTACATCAACGGTGACAAAATCGTGAACAGCGACGGCGTATGGACTGATGCCGACGGTACGCGTTACTGGCCGGACGGCAAGACACTCGATTTCTATGCCGAAGTCAACGGTGACGAGGAGTTCAGCTTTAACAACGGGGCACCGACATTCAACGACTTCACGGTGAAAGATGCCGTGGCCGAACAAGTCGACCTGATGTATTCAGTGCGGAAAGGCCAGACCAAAACCGTCGACAAGGTGCAGCTCAACTTCCGCCATGCCCTGTCGCAGGTTTGTTTCAGGGCAAAGAACAACACAAAAAACATGAGCGTGGTGATCAAGGGCGTGAGCGTGGGGCACCTCACCGAAAAAGGGACGTTCACGTTCCCGGCTGCTGATACGGATTATAACTATGCAGACCATTCGGACAACAATGTAGATCCCGAAAAAGAAGTTAACGGTGGCACGTGGGTCATTCCATCCGGGGCGCAGTACAATAAAAAATATAGCGTCGCTCCATTGAACGGGAATGTCACATTGGCACCGGGTACGGCCTCCAACCTTACTTGTCCTGAGGACAGTCACGAAAACGGATTCGGGCAAGTGTTGACCCTGCTTCCCCAGACCGTTGCAGCCTGGAATCCGACAAAGGCCGGAACAGACTGGAATGGGGCATACTTCCTTGTGGACCTTGCACTTTCCAATATCACAGAAGATGATGAGGGGGCAGAGGTGTCCACAACGGTATACACAGGCGAGGCTGCCATACCTGTCAACGTGGCATGGGTGCAAGGCTACCGTTATATCTATACTTTCGTGTTCGATGAGGGCGGAAACGGAGGTTGGACTCCCGATCCTGAAAATCCGAAACCGGTGCTGACGACCATCAAGTATGACGTTACCGTAGACGATTTCATTCCCGTAAACCCCGATGGCGGTGATACCGAAAATGGTGGTACGAACATGGATGGAGATGATGAAACGGGATATGAATACAGCACTACTCTTAATCTCCATACCAATGACGGTACGGGCGCAGTGAGAACGGTAAAACTCAACAGTAACGAATCCACTTATTCTTTCACGCTCTCACCGGAATATACTCCGAGCCGTGATGGTGCCGAATTTCTTGGCTGGGCTACGGCTGCTGATGCAACAACTGCTGGATATAGGGAAGGACAGTCTGTCCCGGTTAACATGGAGGAAGAAAAATTTGATTTGTATGCAGTTTGGCAGAAAAATAAAACGACAATTACACTGACATTCAATGGCAACCATGATTACGCACAGAACATCGTAAGTGGAACCATGCCAACAACCATGACCATGACAGTTGATGAAGGAGCTAAAGCAACCTTCATTATTCCAGATAAAACTCCCGAATTGGAAGGATGGGTATTCAAAGGATGGGCTGAAAATGCTAAAGGAAGTGTCGTATACATGGCAAATAATGAATTGAATACCTCAGAAAATAAAACACTTTATGCAGTTTGGGAATCCAAAACTACCAGCGGTGATTATCCCGGAACTGATTATTAACAAAATCACTGATACGAATCATGAGAAAGAATATATTTTGGAGCGCAATACTTGCGCTTTCCATGCCTCTGTCACTCCTGATTTCATGCCAAAGCGATGATGAGTTTGTTAGTGGCAAACAAGAAGGCAAAGGGGCTTCTATTTCGTTGGATGTCAATTATCCCGAATTTGGCGGGAACACACGTACAAGCCTTGAAGAGATTGAAGGAGATATGGTAGGCAACTGGGCAGAAGGTGACAAGTTACTTATCACGGATGCCAGTGGAAACAATGTAGGCTCATTGGAACTTACGGATGGTGCAGGCACTAAACATGCCACTTTTACCGGCAACCTTTCTTCCAATGTACAAAACGGCACGCATGAATTCACTTTTACCTATCTCGGTGCAGGTGTACAGACCGATGAAATTTCATCATCGACATACAATTTGGATTTTAGTAGTCAGGACGGAGACTATACGGAACTTAATCGATACGATGTCTTTTCAGGCAAAGGCCGATATACCGTTGTCAACGGAACATCTTATGCCGAGGAAGCGTTGCAATTCAAAAAATTGTTGGCTTTGGCCCATTTTGAGTTGATTTTCCCCGATGGTGTTTCCTTGACAGGCGAGAAGGTGGAAATCTCTGGTACAAATCTCAAAAACTCGGTCGACATTGATCTTACCAATGGGGCATTGAAAAATCCCACTAACAATAATATCATTGTTTCCGGAACCAACGGTGATTTCTATATCACGATGATTCCTTCTGAAGACGTCACACCTACATTTAGCGTCAATATCAACGGAACCGAATATGAAAGTACTCTTAGCATGCGTACATGGACTGCCGGAGAGTTCGTCCGTCAAGCATACAAAAAAGGTGTGCCGGTGAAGATGGAAGCAAAGGAAGATGAGACTGAAATAAAATTCATTGATTTAGGCTTGCCATCCGGCATCCTTTGGGCAGACCGTAATCTCGGAGCCAACACAAAATATGAATATGGAAAACTTATAGGATGGGGCGACGTAACAATGGAAAAGACATCTACCCAAACCAAAGATTATCCATGCCCATATAATATGAACAGTTACTATCTACAAAAAAACTATTACAAAAATTGTACAGGAGATACCCGATATGATGTTGTAGCCTATCAACTGGGATCAGAATACTATACTCCTAATACGGATAACTGGAATGAATTGTTTAATAATTGTTCAGGATGTTTTGAAACGTTAACAGATAAAGATAACAATTCAATCAATGTTCTTAAACTCACAAGCGATATAAATCATGAAGTGCTATATTTACCTTTATCTGGAAATCGAAGTGGGAATAATATAACCAATAGGGGAGTGAAAGGGTATTACTGGTCCGCTGTATTCTGCTTGTGGTTTGGAGGTCAGTATCATGAAAAGAGTGGCGTTTATTATTTTTTTAAAGAAAAAGATGGAGATACAGTACAAGAGAGCAATTATTATACCACAATGGGAATGTCTATCCGTCCAATAAAATATGGGAAGTAAGTATTAATGATTCACCTTTTGTAGAAACTATCTAATTCTTTATATATATATTGTCTTAAATAAATCGGGGTATTTCTCCGATTTATTTAAGACAATTATGTAGTATCATTGCTATTTAATTGTGTATTCGTTTTTACCCAAAGAAAAGAATAACACTCTTTCATTTTGCTGACAAATACTTTCCGTCGAATTTTGTCCGCCTCGTATGTGTTGAGCCGGAAAGAAAGGGTATAATCATTTCAGGAGGGAACATCCAGCAGTTTCATTTAGAAGGGCACTTTCGTCTTGTGCCGTTTGGACAATATCCATTTCTCGTTGTTCACCTCCACGATGTCATCGGTGGTCAGTTCCTTTATGTCCAAAAATGATAAGGCGGTGAAACTGGCGAACACGAACAGGTCACGGATATAGGCCAGCTTCCTGTCTGCAAACTAGTATGTTATGACAACCTTAATTTCATCCTCCGTCAAATATTCCCATTCCTTGATGTTCTGATAGTACCTTGAATGTACTTCGCATAATCCTTTTTTGTCGTTACAAAATTAATAATCAGCGAGTTGAATATTGGTTTGCAGAATATAGCAGAAAGTAGAAACAAACACCAATGACCTATAAATTTACCTATTCACAGGGTAATGATTTGAAAACCGTCCGCCCTCATTACCTTTCATTTCCTTGCACATTGGCATCAGTGAGGTTTTCTGAAGTTTTCCTCATAAATTATTGAACAACAGTACTGTTATCATCATTTATCCGTTTCTGATTGATTTTTCCAGAGATATCTCTTATCTTTGTAAACTCAAAAAATCAGAACAAGGTATGAGTGAAAAGATCATTAAATGGGGCTTTATCGGTTGTGGCGAAGTAACCAAGAAAAAAAGCGGACCAGCTTTCCAGGAAGTGGAAAGTTCGGAAGTGGTGGCCGTCATGAGTAGAGACGGAGCTAAGGCCAAAGCATATGCGCAAGAAAGAGGCATCAAAAGATGGTATGACGATGCTCAAGAACTTATTGACGATCCGGAAGTAAATGCCATATACATAGCTACTCCCCCCTCTTCGCACGCGACATATGCTATCATGGCTATGAAAGCCGGAAAACCTGCATATATTGAAAAGCCGATGGCTCAAACCTATGAAGAGTGTACACGTATCAACCGAATTTCCAAAGAGACAGGAGTTCCTTGTTTCGTAGCTTACTACCGCTGCTATTTACCTTACTTCATGAAAGTGAAACAATTGGTGGAGGAAGGCGCGGTAGGCAATGTGATAAATGTTCAAATTCGTTTCGCACAACCCCCACGTGATTTGGATTTCAATCGTGATAATCTTCCCTGGCGTGTACAAGCGGATATTGCAGGCGGTGGCTATTTCTATGACCTAGCTCCCCATCAGATCGACTTGCTTCAGGAAATGTTCGGTTGCATCCTTGAAGCCAGCGGATATAAAAGCAATCGTGGTGGGCTATATCCGGCAGAAGATACGCTGAGTGCTTGTTTCAAATTCGATAACGGACTGGTAGGTAGCGGTTCATGGTGCTTCGTTGCACATGAATCAGCAAAAGAAGACCGTATCGAAATTATCGGGGACAAAGGGATGATCTGCTTCTCTGTCTTTTCATTCGATCCGATTGCTTTGCATACCGAACGCGGACGTGAAGAATTCCATATTGAAAACCCCGAACATGTACAACAACCGTTGATCCAGGCAGTAGTAGACCATTTATTGGAAAAATCGGTTTGTACCTGTGACGGTGAAAGTGCCACACTGACTAACTGGGTGATGGATAAGATTCTGGGGAAAATATAACGGATTTATATCTTCAGACTTATTAAATAGACTTTATAAACTGATTTTTTTAATATCAATTCCAAATGCCGGATTCTCCTCTAAATCATTTAAAAGTGATGAATAATCACTTTTAAATGGTGAATAATGTTTAGCCAAATGTTTGGTCTTATTATCAAATACTTCTTAAATCCCAATGTTATGATTCATTGATTAAATCATAAACAGACCTTATATTTCCTGCTTTGACATCCATCAGCCCGGCATTGACTCTCTTTAAAACCTCTTCATTAGCCGACAACAGTCTCTTTTTACTGAAATATATAACAAAGGAATACATAAGATTTTAGTAAGGGAGCTACATTTTTTCCTCTTAACTAAAAAAAGTTCTACCTTTGATGTCACGTTTTCCTTCCCCCCTCCGTCTTATTGATGTAAATGGAACTCAAACAATTTAAAATAGACGTGCTACCACTTCGCGATAAACTCTTGAGTTATGCGCGGAAATTGACAGAAGACCCTTCGGACGCAGAAGATGCCGTACAGGAAGTCATGCTGAAACTTTGGAACATGCGGCAGAAACTGGACGAATACCGCAGCATCGAAGGATTGGCAATGACCATGACGCATCACCGTTGTATGGACATCTGGCGAGCCAGTCGACCGGATACCCTTACATTGGATTGCGTGCAGGCACAAAGCCAATCGGCTACCCCCGAAAGGCTTCTTGAAGAAAAAGATGAATTTCGCCTGATGCGGGAAATCATCGATTTATTGCCTACCCAGCAACGAATGATTCTTCAAATGAAGGATATACAGGAATACGAGACAGAAGAGATAGCGGAAATCACCGGATGCAGTACAGAAGCCATCCGCAGCAATCTATCGAGAGCGCGAAAGAAAGTGAGAGACATTTACCTGCAAACCATACAAGAACGAAAAAGGAGAAAAAAAGCATGAAGATAGAAGAATTACTGAACAAGTACTTTGAAGGTGAAACAACCTGCGAGGAAGAACACCAATTACGTAACTTCTTCACTCAAGACATCGTACCGGAACACCTAGAATCGTACCGTCCGATGTTTGCCTTCTTTGAAGAAGAAAAAAAGCAGGGCATAACGGGCCCGGGTAAGGGAGCCGGACAGAAATTTAAAATGCACCGCTTTATTTATTATACCAGCGGAATTGCTGCCGGAGTATTGCTGTTGCTGGGGATAGCAAGTATCCACAAACATCTTAACTCCCTGCCGGAAAATTATGTCATCATCGATGGCAAATGCTATACCGATGAAAATCTGGTAAGAGAACAGGCCATGGCAGCTTTTCAGAACGTAAGTACCAGCGAAGACGAACTGCTGAATACACTCTTTGGTGATTGAAAAATAAGAAATAAAATATAATCGTATGAATACAATCATTCGCACAACACTCTTCGTCCTCCTACTCTCTACGGTTTCAGGAGTCATACGGGCACAGGACGGATTGAGTTGCGCCATCTTATTCCAGAAATATGGCAAGCAGAAAGGTGTGACCATGGTGGAGCTGTCTAAAGACATGTTAGACTCCTATCGCATCAGTCTTTACAAAAGTCTTGTATTTAAAGATGTTACAGAAGAACTTCCTGACATACTCGATTGTCTTGCCAAAGACAAAAAAGGAGGAAACGTAAAAAAGATACAGGAAGTCATCGAAGATGGCAAACTGCTAACAGCTTATTATCAACTGACACCCATTGAAAAAGGAAAAGAGAAACTCAACCGGTTCATCCTCTTTAAGATAGGGAAAAAGCACAGTGCAACCTTCATATATATAGAAGGGGATCTGAACTCCGATGATCTGGTGACACTACTTTTCCAAAAAAGAAACTAAATAATAAAACATATGAAACGAATCATTTTACCCTGCATGTTGCTCCTGTCACTTTCCATCATGGCTCAAGAGACAAGAAAAGAAACAACCGTACAAACAAGTGGCGACTCCATCATCATCCAGAAAGGGGATGGCAACGTTAAAATTAAAGTGTACGAAGAATGTACGAATAACGAAAGGACGAAAGAGGAATTAATTTATGAAGGAGTCTACCTGACACGTGAAAACAGTGATCGAAACACCATATTGGACGCCCTTCCGTTTGCCCCGCGAAGACCCGGATACCGGAATCGTTTCGACCCGCATTCCGGAGGATTATATATCGGTTTTAGCCGAATGTCCAACGATTTTTTCAGTTTTGACTCAGACAATAAGGTATCGCTCGATGCATCCTATTCATGGGAAGTCGGTGCCAACTTATTCACCAGTTACTTGACCCTGTCTCATGACCGTCATTGGGGAATGACTTTTGGGCTCGGTTGGGGCTACCGTTCTTTTCGTCTGGATGGCAACCAAGCCTTTCTCAACATCAACGGAAAGACAGCCATATTTGACGGAGATGAAGAAACTGTCTATAATAAGAGCCGCCTACGATACTTTTACTTCCGCATACCCATCTCTTTTGAATGGCAAACAAGGGTAAACGGACACCGCCCCTTATTCTTTACTGCAGGTCCGGAAGTCGAGATACGTCACGGCATAAAATCCATGGCAAAGGTCAACGGAGAAAAGGAGACATTAGGTAAAGGGATGAACGTACATCCAGTAGGAATCAATCTACTAGCACAAGCCGGTTTTGGAAATCTCGGTTTTTATTTGCGTTACTCTACTTACGGGCTTTTCGAAAAAGGAAAAGGGCCGGATCTATATCCCTTGTCCTTTGGGGCGTGTTGGTATTGGTAATAGTAAAACGACAAAACATGGGAGTGTATAGCGGGGAACGCTAAACGCAAATTACGCGAATCACATAAATCAAGGGAACCGGTGATTCGCTTAATTTGCACAATTCGCGTAACTTTAAATATCAGAAACGGTTTCAGCTTTCATCCATTATGCATCACCAAACTCTTTCTTGACCTGCTTACACCACTCTTTCACTCTCTTATCGGTCAGTTCCGGCTGATTCTCCACATCAATGACCAACCCGCACCATTTACCTCCTCGTAATGCATGAGATTTATCAAATTTATATCCCTCAGGAGAAGTATAACCGACCAACGTTGCTCCGTCTCCTTCGAACACATCAGCCAACAGTCCGATACCATCGGCAAAATTATCAGGATATTTCACTTGGTCGCCCAATCCGAAGATGGCGACTTTCTTTCCTTTCAGGTTCAAAGTCCGGAGTTCGGGCAGTAACTCGTCCCAATAGGTAGGCAACTCTCCGTCAAACCAGGTTGAGGCACCAACAATGATCTTATCATATCCTTCAAAATCATTATTCCAAGCATCTTCTACGGAAACCACCTCGACTGCATCTCCGAATTCTTTCTGTATCTTTTCTGCTACCGAACCAGTCTTATCCGCTTTGGCAGCATATATCAATGCTATCTTTTTCATATACAATAGTACTTTTTATAATTCCAATAATCTCCCATTAATATTCAAGCAACTCCTTTGCAGCAGCATAGATTTTCTCCTCATCCGGCAGAATGGCACGTTCTAGTGCAGGATGGAAGCCGACCGGAGTAAAGGTAGACCCTACCCTGCGTACCGGTGCATCCAAATGACGGAACATTTCCGTTCCGATATTCGCGGCAACTTCTGCGCCAAAACCGGAGAACACCTTATCTTCATGTACCACCAATGCCTTGCTTGTCTTTTTCACGGACTCAAAAATAGTCTCTTTATCCAACGGAATCAGTGAACGGATATCGATCACTTCCACACTCCATCCACCTTCTTTAGCCAACCGTTCGGCTACACTGAGACAGAAGTGGGTCGTATTTCCATAAGTAATCATGGTCAGATCAGTACCTTCACGACGAATACGAGCCTTACCGAAAGGTACTTCAAAATCTTCAGGTACGATGGTGGCAGCATCTACCGAATTATAGAGAGCTTTCGGTTCAAGGAATAAAGTAAAACCTCTGGACCGCATACTGGTACGAAGCAACCCGGCCGCATCATCGGCAAAGGAAGGACAGACAATACGCGCACCGGGAAGTGTGGTCAACGCGCCTTCAATGTTCTGTGAGTGGTAAAGACCACCACCGATATATCCGCCTGAAGCCAGTCGCAAAGTGATATTGGGAACAAACTTACCGTTACTCCGCCAATACTCATGCGTACACTCGACATACTGCTCAATGGCCGGCCAGAAATAATCGGCAAACTCAGCACCTTCTATCACCACATGAATTTTGGGATCGAAACGACACATGCCGTTGGCGGTACCTACAATATAATCCTCGGCAATCGGCGCACTGAAAACACGCGCATCACCGAATTCCTGCTGCATCCCTTTCGTTACGTTAAATACTCCTCCTTTATCCTTATTCGCTACATCCTGCCCCCAGATGAAAGTGTTCGGATCACGTCGGAATTCAGATTTGAGCGTCTCATTGATGGCAGTTACCATAAACGCTTTTTCTCCTTCCACCTGATCGTGTGTACCATCGGGGTATTTCTTCGGTTCGTAAGGCTCAGGCAATACAAAATCGAAAATGCTCTTCGGATCCGGTTCGGGAGCAGCCATTGCCTTGCGGTTGGCTGCAATTAGTTCCTTCTTTGCATCAGCTTCTATCTTTTGAAGTTCTTCTTCGGTCAAACGCTTGTAACGTAACAACATCCGGCGAAACTTCATCAACGGATCGGCATCTTTCACATAGGCTAGTTCGTTCTCGTCCCGGTAAAGTGTATGCTTATCGGAATTGGAATGCGAACCGATACGGACACAGTTGGCATGTACAATCACCGGATTACGGTTGGCGATGGCATACTCGCGCGCTTCCGTCATTGCATTCATCGAATCGAACACATCCTTGCCATTGCAATGGATGATTTTGAGATTCTTAAATCCGGAAAAGTTATCCGCCACTTTACGATTGGCAGTCTGATCTTCTTTAGGAACGGAAATGCCATATCCGTTGTCTTGCCATACAAAGATAACCGGCAACCGTTCAAGGCTGGCACCGTTAACAGCTTCGTAAACGAAGCCTTCAGAAGTAGCCGATTCGCCATGAGAGGTTATCGCCACACCTTTGTGCCCGTAGTAAACCATAGCCCGTCCTACACCAGCTGCGTGGAGGTCATGCGTACCTGTGGCAGAAGATATATTCTCAATGTGCCATTCGGGTTTCGCAAAATGATTGGACATATGTCGTCCAGCACTTCCGGGATCGGTAGCTTTGGAGATACCGTTCAATATCAATTCTTCCACGGTCATCCCCGCAGAAAGCACTGTCAACATGTCCCGGTAATATGGGAAAAGGAAATCTTCCCCCTTGGTAAAGACCTGTCCGATGGCAAGTTGTATGCCGTCATGTCCTGCATACGGAGCATGATACGACCAGCCAAGGGATTGTAACTGATAAGAGGGGGCTTTCTCATCGAGCGCGCGTCCCAAAGACATCAGATAATACCACTTTTTTAGAGTTTCTACGTCTGTGGTTTTTATATCATATTTTTTCATAAACGATGATGTTAGAGCTTCACCTTTATCCTCTCCACAGATTGTGAAGAGGATGAAAAAGGTCGAGCTTGAATTTATTATTATAAACGATGCTATTTTTATTTACTCTGTTCTCCGAGAAAATGGAAGAGCGACTACCCTTCCCAATTCTCGAGATATTCAGCGATAAAGTGCAGGAAGTTTCCTCCCAACGAACCATCCACTACCCGGTGGTCGTAAGACAACGACAAGTACATCTTATGACGGATGGCAATCATGTCTCCCTCGGGAGTCTCGATGACGGCAGGTTTCTTTTCGATGCTTCCTACTCCGAGAATGGCCACTTCCGGTTGATTGATAATCGGAGTACCGAACAACATCTTAAATGATCCGTAATTGGTGATTGTAAACGTACCGCCACTGATTTCATCCGGTGTCAGCTTATTGTCCCGGGCTTTCAAAGCAAGGGAATTGACAGCTAATGCCAGTCCGCTCATATTCAACCGGTCAGCATCGTGGATCACAGGTACGATCAGGTTGCCGTCATTCAGTGAAACGGCAATACCCAGGTTAATGTGTTTTTTGTAGAGGATATTATACCCATCTACAGACACGTTGACCTGCGGATAGGCTACCAATGCTTTGGCAACAGCCTCGGCTATGGCAGGCATATAGGTCAACTTCACACCTTCGCGACGGAAGAATGCGTCTTTGTTTTTGTCACGCCAACGGACAAGTTTGGTAACATCCACTTCCACCACATTGGTCACATGTGGAGATACCTTCTTGGACATCACCATATGGTCGGCAATAATCTTACGAACAAAGTCCATCGGTTTCACTTCAACATCGGAAGTAGAGACCGGAGCAACAGACGGTGCTGTTGTCACAGTTGCAGCAGCCTGTGACGATGCCGGAGCAGCAGGTGCCTCTTTTTTCTGGGTATTTGCAGAAGGCTGCGGAGTCGCAGTTGCTTTTGGAGCAGCCGGTGCGGAAGATGTATTTTTCTTCTTCCCTTCAATATAATCCTTAATATCTTTCTTACTCAACCTGCCTTCATATCCTGTGCCGGGAATAGCATCCAATTCTTCCTTTTGTATACCGGCTCCTTTGGCCAACTGAAGGACAACGGGTGAATACCAACGATCTTCCTCTACTTTGGCAGGCTTTGATTCTTCAACAGGCGAACTTACATTTTCAGCAGGTTTCGTTTCACCCGCTTCTTCCGAGCTTTCACTTTCCCCACCCATATCAACAATGGCAACCACTGTCCCTACAGGAACAGTATCGCCTTCCTTAAATAAAATCTCAAGAATTTTACCGGCCACGGGTGACGGAATCTCCGCACTGACCTTTGCCGTATTTACTTCAAACAAAACTTCATCCTCCTGGATGACATCACCGACTTTCACTGACCATGACATGATAGTGCCTTCGGTTATACTCTCGCCCAACTTGGGCATTTTTATCTCGAATCTTGCCATATTAATTATAAATTTCTTAATTTGTATAGAAAGAACAAGCTACTGAAAGATAAAGTTTTAACTTAAAGTCTTTTTAACCAGTAAATGGACGAGAACTTCGGACATTCATTTATTATAACGTTCAGGAAGAGTAAAAAGGGGGCATTCATTCCTCAGAAGTAGCCGAAGACGATCCAATCCTTTCAAATAATTCTTTCCAGCACAAAATCCGTATTTCATCTTTGTCCGTCATTTTAGATTGATCAGTAGTAAGAATTTATATAATCAATTTGTCAATTTTACATTTTGTTTTTCTAATGCATGATGAGTGGCGTTATTCCGGATAAAGGTACATTCTATCAGAAAAAACGGATTGTAGGACAATCTATCTTTTTCATATTGAAAGAAGAACAGCGAACTAAATCACATGGAGCATGGCAAACCTCCATATATCTTTTCAATCAGCTAAGATAGAAGAATTATAAGTCTCATTCTATCAAAACATGAAGCTTGCTTTAGAAAGTCTAAATAGAAAAAAACGCCCCTTTAAAAAGGGATTTTTTAAGAGAAGCACACCTCTTTTGATAACAAAAAAAGCATTGGATGATGATTATTAATACCTAACCCGTTGGATATGGTTACTTCATACGCTGGATATGATTACTTCACATGATGAATATGGTTACTTGATCCGATAGATATGGCTATTTCAAACGAAAAATAAGGTAATTTCAAGTATAAATCAGCATCATTTTACTCTTCTTAACCATTAGGGTATCCCAATGCGTAGCTATACGGTTCTGCTAAGAAAAGTTGCCCGTCAGCAGAAGAAGAGGAAATAGAACAGACTATCATCCTATTAGCCGTTTCGCCTGACAAATTGATTTTATCAAAAGAGGCTACTGCTTTGCAAAACGTCCGTTTGCTTTCGCTTTTTGAAGCCACTCCGGCACAATCTCCTTCAGGAATTTATCTTTAGCTACCTTTTCAGCAGGAATATCCAAACCGATATATCGCTGCGCCTTTTCCTTTGTTGAAATGTCCGGAAGCTGAACATCCTCCGTATATCCACGTGATTGTAAGACCTTGTTAATAGCCATACGTGCCTGAAATGCCCGGTTCAGCCCATGCCCTAACACACGCATGGTTTCCTGCGGAGCATGAAAAGAACTACCATGAGACGCTACACAAAAATCCCATCGCCATTGTGCCTGGCGGATTAATTTCAACGCTTCCTTCATCTCGTCCTCGTTAGCTCCCTGTTCCCAAGCAAACTTAGCTTCGATATGTGCTTTTACCAATTCATTTTCTAATAGAACGCGCAACTCGTTGGCCTTTTGTTGACGCTCATATACGTTGTTGCAAAGTGCCTCTTTACTATCCCGATGGCAAGTCTGGCAAGTGCGTTCAACCACTGCCAACGGATTCTGAATATGATGATCGCTATACTTCACGCCTCCTTCCTTATCATAGGGCATATGACAATCGGCACAGGAGACACCCCGTTGGGCATGTATGCCCATTCGATAGATTTCATAATCCGGATGTTGAGCTTTCAATAGCGGGGCTCGACTCAACTTATGAATATTGTCGGTAAATTCAGCTTCATCGTAATACTGTTCGATGGCTTCGACCGTCAAACCTTTATCCCAAGGAAAAGTTACGTACTTTTTATCCCCTTTGAAGAAATATTCCGCATGGCATTGGGCGCATACAAGCGAACGCATCTCCTGTGGTGTCGCCCGGGTTATATCTTTGCCTTGACGGAGAAAAGCCTCGACAAGTGCCGGACGACTGATATGTAGTTCCATATTTTCCGGTTCATGGCAGTCGGCACACCCCACCGGATTTACAATCTCACTGCCCCATGCAGACCACTTATTATTATAGAAAGAATCCACACCGATAGTTTCCATCAGACGAGGTACATCGGGGCTTTTACATACCCAGCAACTTGCTGACTGGATGTCCTCAGCGGTACTCATGGGTGCCCCGGTACGCAGGGAATGAACGACATCTTCCAAAGCATACATATGCCCGCGCGGAGTTGAATAGTCTTTTGAAAAAGCACAGCCTGCCCATAAAATGGCCATCTGCGGATGCTGTGCCAATTCATCTATCGCAATATTTCCTTTGAACTCAGTACGATAATCGGTAGCTGTCGTATCCACCCATGTTTGGTATTCACGTGGATAGTTTTCACCAAAGATAGGGCTACGAGACTCTATGCCGGTTATCTCGACCTTTTTGTTGTAAATGACATCCGCTACTTCTGCCTTCCGTTCCATCAAAGATGAAATAATCACTCCCAATACAAAGAGAAGAGTCATTGCTCCTCCGAACAATAACCAGCTTTGCCAAGATTTCAGTTTGTTTTCCATTGTTTGTTTTTCTTTCAATATCTTCCTTTACCGCATCAAATCACATTTGCCAAAGATAAAATAACCGCAAAACGACTCCCTTTCCCTAGTTCGGACTGAACCTCGATACGTCCTGCCAACCGTTCGATAATCACTTTACAAATAGAAAGCCCCAAACCGCTGCCTTGCTCAAATTCATCGGTCTTATAAAAACGGTCAAAAATCATCATAAGTTCTTTTTCATCAATTCCCTTGCCGGTATCTTTTACATAGACACAAACTTCTTGTTGTTCTTTGTCTACCTGGCATCCCAGTACAATCTCCCCATCCTTGGTAAATTTATTGGCATTATTCAAGAAATTAGAAATGACCTGCATGAAACGGAAACGGTCGATACTAACGAAGATAGGGGTAGCCTCATCCATTTCCAAATGAAAATTCAAGGCAGGTTGAATCAATCTCTGGTAGGTCATATAAATCTCCTTGATTATCTCTGTCAAGTCACATTCCTCTATTGCAAAGGACATATTGTCAGAATCCAGACGAGAAATTTCCAGCACATCATTGACAAGTTTCAAGAGTAGTTCGTTGTTGTGATTGACAAGCTCGACCATGCTTGCCCTTTCTTCAGGATCGATCTCTTCTGCACCTTCTCCCAATAATAAATTAGTGAACCCTACGATCGCATTGAGTGGTGTTCGGATCTCATGACTCATGTTATTGAGGAAAGATTGTTTCAATTCTGCTTTCTCGGCTATCTGTTTTGCCAGGATCAGTTGCTGTTCACGTTCCACCTGTTCCTGAATGTTCTGCATGATTCCTGCCAACATTATCTTTCCTTCAGCATCTTTCAGACTGTTGCACCGAAGTTCAAACCATTGGAACTCTTCCGGTTTCCCATTGAATGAGAAACGTACACGCTGTATTTTCATGCCTGACACCTGATGCAGCGTTTCATAAAACGAACGCAACAACGGCATATCCTCCGGATGTGCAAGCTTCAGAATTTCTTCTTTCGTAAACCTCTTTTGTTTCAAGCCTACCAGATGGGTATAATTATCGTCAAACTCAATAATATCATCTTGAATATTCCAAAGCGAAATCTGTCCCCCATCCATAGAAAGACTCAACTTCTTATGAGCATCTTCGAGCATCTGAAGGTTTTTACGTTCTATCAAAGAACGACGATGCGTGCGTAACAAACTGGTCAAAACAAATATGAAAGTGACAACGAACAATGCTCCTAACAGATAAAAGTACCCTCGGTATTGGTCAATATACGGATAGTTAATGATTCGGACATTCTTCGGCACATTGTTGATATCTTCTCCATACTCAGAAAAATAGCTCCAGTCCAATACATATTCTTTCTCCAAATCTCTTATCTTAGGCATACCTACTTTCTCATTATTCAACAGACGTAAAGCAAGACCGGCAACAGCTTTTGCAGAAATCTCATTTGTTGCCATGTAACCACCAACAATCTTTGCTTTCTCCCCAAATCCTTCACGAATACAACTAAAAGACGGAATGTTCAAAGCATTCGCTATCGGAATCGACATCATATCGAATTTATCCAATAAGAATACTTGATTTTCTTGTTCACGCCTCGATCTTTCCAGCATAACCAACAATGAAGCACCCTTTACATACCGGAAAGGACAAAGACAAATAGTAAATTCATCCTTTTTCAAACCATTGTTTGACAAACCGGGCATCAAATTGAAATATTCAATCATTTCCTTTAACCTCTCATATTCAAGTTCTTGCATAAATGCTTTCTGATAACCCAAGATTCTTACATTCCGTCTATCGGCCACTCGGGTGAGCAAATCAAAGGACTTATGTCCCAAAATGGTCATGTCTATGTTATATATAATCTCCAAATTGGTATGTGGGTACAACGTTTGGATAAAATCCATATTACGCTTCAAATCGGGAGTATCACGCAAAACATAAACTTTCATCAAATCATATTCTCCTATTAACTTTTCATCCGGGAAATTTACATTACAAGCTATCAAAGGAAGGGAGGATAATAATTTGTGACGAGTAGATAATAAAGAATAGGTCGCTTGGTCACCTACCGTCAGAATAATATCCACAGATTTATTGTTAAGCAACTCAAGGTATTTTCTGATATGTTCTATTTCTTCTGCTGCATTAAGACGATTACAATCAAGATAGAACCGGTCAAATTCAACTTCAATTCCCAGTTTCCTAAATTCCTGATACAACAGTTCCTCAAAGTTTCCGTTACCTTTTTCGTTTTTAGAAATGGAGTAGACAATGGAGATGCGTTTAACTGCCAAATTATTAGTGACATTCAACTGCTTATAATTTAATCCACTAATAAAAGCAAATAGTAAGATAATAAAAATTAAAGCATATTTACACTTAAAGCAACCTTTCCCCATGTTCATTATTAACATCAAGCAAAAATAGCATAAATTCAGCAAAACAGAACAGTTTAATTTAAATTATTTCCAGTTGTAGGTCAGATACTTGTTTTAAATGTAGGATAATATTCGTTTTTGATAATTTGTGGATGTATATAATGGAAATATTGAGTAGATGGCATTTCAAAAAAGGTGCATCAACTTCACGCTGATACACCTTCATAATTATGATTACAATAAGATAATCAAGTGTTATAACTGACTGATATCTTCAAGAGTAAGTCCCGTATATTTTACTATCGTATCGATCGGCAGACCATCCATCTTCATTTTTTGAGCAATTTCCAGTTGCTTTTGTCTTTCACCTTCTTCTTTTCCCTCTTCTCTTCCTTCAAGTCGGCCTTCAAGCCGGCCTTCAAGTCTACCTTCCAATTTCGCAGAATCCAATACATCATTCTGAATCATGATCGCATTGATATGCTCATCATATGCATGCTTTTCGGCAGCGTCCATATTGTAATATTTCAATTTCTCACGCGCTTCTTCCAAGCCTGGAGCCGTAGCATCAGGTTTAATAATACCTGTTTTAAGATACTGTATCCACTCTTCAAGAGGAGTAGTAGCTACCTTATTGAATTCATTGACTCGAATAAGAAAATAATCCGGAAATATTTCAGCAGGAAGTTTGGGAACAAGAGCATCTTGTTGTTTCGTATTAATCACTAACCGATCATGAGTATGTACACCTATAAAATGGTTCTGTCCATGATAGAGGTAATCATCTCCTCTGCCGATATCAAAGTACAGTATGCTGATGGAATATATTTTTTTCACTTCCTGATAGCTACAGCCCAAACTAATATGCTCGGTGATCGCTTTCGCTACACCATAGAGAATACGTTCCAAATAATACAATTCGCGTGTGTTCTGCACCTCAATGATGACAATTTCACCCTTACTGTTCTTAGCTCTAATGTCAACCCGGTTGAACTTGTCTTCAGCAGAAAGCTGGTTACCTTCACTCTCCAATATTTCTACAATACGGATTTGTTCTCCAATGAGTACGGTAAGAAATCCTTCGAGTACTCCAAAATTGGCTTTATCCCTTAACAGGCGCTTAACTGCCCAATCGAAACGAATATATTGGTCTTTATTCTCCATAACTGCTTCATTACTGATTTACAATGACAAAGTTAAGAATTATCCCGGTATTCTCCAATTAAAGGAAACAATTCATTTCATTTTGTTTGAAAGTTGTGCATGCATAATCCACTCCGGACAAGAATATTTCTGACATTTCAAGTGTTCTATAGCTTCCACATCTTCACGACTAAAATGATAGATCCGGTTTGCCCCCTCTTCGTCATCCAAAAAATAGCGGAATACAAGCCGGGCAAACCTTCTGATATCCTGCTCAGCATCCATATATCGGGAAATGTTAGTGACCGCACTCCGAACAGAAGGTACGGCACGTACTTTACGCCTGTTAGAAAGCATATTATCTATACCTCCTTTTCCTTGGAGTGCAATTTCTAATGCCAAAAGATCCGTATCAAACAGTAGGGTGCAATGATACAAGATACGATTCTTATGTATAAACTGGGCACTCCCCGATATTTTCTCATTACCTATATAAATACCCAAACGTTGGTCTGTATAAGTTGTTAGCCCTACAGCCGTCAGACAATCCACCGTTTGTTGCAGGTAATTTTCAAAATTGGGTTGTGCATCTGTACCTATAAATGTAAGGTTTACATTACCGGAATCATGATACACAGCTCCTCCTCCCGAAAAACGGCGAGCCAGATGAATATGATGTTGCTTAACATACTCCATATTCACCTCCGCCTCTACACTCTGATGTTTGCCGACAACCACCGAAGGAACGGATTGCCAAAGCATAAAGAAATTATCCCCTTTCTGTTTCAGCAAATACTCTTCTGCTGCCAGATTAAAATAAATATCCGTACAACGATTGTCAATACAAAACATTACGCAAAGAGAGTTTCATGGAATATTTCCCCTACTGTAGGATGAGGAAATACGCTTTTCTTAAACTCCTCCACAGTATAACCGTGTTCAATGGCTATACCTGCTATAACAATCAGTTCCGAAGATGGATTTCCCAATAAGTGACAGCCGATAACACAATCATACTCATTTAAAATCAATTTGCAAAGCCCGCTTCCATGTTCATTTTCAGCAACGAACCGTCCCGAATAAGCCATAGGTAGTTTTTGTACATGATAGGAAATACCGGCAGCTGCTAATTCTTCTTCCGTCTTTCCAACTCCAGCCAATTCAGGATTGGTATAAACCACACCAGGAATATAGTTATAATCCATACGATCATCAACACCCAGAATATGGTTGATAGCAACTTCACTCTCACGTATTGCTGTATGTGCAAGCATTGAATATCCGGTAATATCACCACACGCATATACCCGTGGATGTGAAGTTTGCATATGTTCGTCCACTTTCACACCATTGCGCAACAATTCAATATTCAATTTATCCAAACCAACTTGCCCCAAATTCGCTTTTCTTCCAACACTCACCAGAATTTTATCAGCTTCGATGACAGAGGATTTCCCGTCTTTTTCGACTGTTACTCCTTTGTTGCTAACTTCAGTGACCTTCGTATTCAGATAAAATTTAACTCCACGTTTGGCATACTCCGAACGGAGCATCGCACTGGTTTCTTTATCCATTGCACCCAAAATCTCAGGCATCATCTCAATAACATGCACTTGCACTCCCATACTATTGAAAAAAGAAGCAAATTCCATTCCTATCACACCACCACCAATAACGGCAAGCGATTTTGGAAGAGCAACTGATTCCAATGCCTCTTTTGAAGTCCAATAATCAGTATCCGGCAGCCCCTTTATAGGAGGAATCACCGTATCCGACCCGGTACAAACCATCAGATAAGTAACCTCATACGTATCACCATCACAAGCCACCTGTATAAGTCCATTCTTTTCTCCAACAATGACAGCCTCCTTTTCCACAACAGTCACACCGTAAGAATTTACTGTCATCTTCACACCGCCCGTCAGCATCTTAACTGTCTTGTTTTTACGGTTGATAATCTTCTCCATATCAAACATGGGTTCACTGGTCACTGAAATTCCATATTTGGATGCCCCCTTAATATTATCTAGTGTTTTTGCCGAGTATAATAAAGTTTTAGTGGGAATACATCCTTCGTTCAGACAAACTCCACCGATTGCTTTCTTCTCGAACAATATGGTTCTCAACCCGTTTGACCCTGCACGTTCTGCAGCGGTATATCCGGCGGGACCTCCGCCGATGATTGCTATATCAAATTTCATACTTAGATAGTTTTTTAGTGAAATATGTTATAACAACAAATAAAAGAATAACTTGGTTGCTGAAATGATCTTAATGATTGTCTTTGTCAAAAAATAGACAACTTAAAAACATATATAATCAAACAGGTATTTTTCTATGATCAAAGAAATAATCATGCTCAACAAGCAGGCAATCATACAAAGAGAAGTGAACTCAAAAAGTTTTCTTGATCAACTTTTAGAATTCACTTCTCTACGATACATCCTCAAAATGAATTATGGACTCTAGTTTTCAAATAAAGTTCTTCCAAGACATTTTCAAGTTCTATCTTATTGTTTTTTATTCCACAATCTTTTTCACCCCATTAATGATATAGACTCCTCTTTCCAGATGAAGATCAAGCTCGTCAGCTTCAGAAATCTTAACATCTTTGATCAACCGTCCTGACAAATTGTAAACTTTGATTTCACCATTGCCATCGGCATCATAGACGACGTTGTCAATGCCGCTGCATGATGTAAGTTTAACATCCCCAAGATCGACATCTTCTCCGATATAAGAGAAAGTATCCGTTGATGTGGTATATCCTTCCTTGACAATCGTTACATCGTATACATCCTGTACACCGGTCACTTCCATGGTGAATCTACCGGTGGCATCTGTTTCCGCTTCAAATGTCTCGCTACCGTAGGAGACTGTCACCACGGCACCTTCAATTCTTTCGTCTTTGGTGCTGATGACGGTACCCGTCACGTTATATTTTTCTACCGGAGCCCGTTCGACCTCAAGCACAAGGATTGGATTCCAGCCGGTTGCGGCATAGTCCGGTGCCCAGGAGCGCAGTGTGATGCCCTGCAAAATAGTGGCATCGATATCCTCCATGACAGACAAGAACCCGAAATCGGAATCTGTACTCGGTACGGCCGACTCGTAGGCCAGAACGATGTTTTTTCCATCGTACACATACGGTTCAGCCAGTGGGAATTCAAAAACCTTGCCGCATAACTCTGCCGTGACATAGCCCTCTTCGTTCTTCTCTCCAACGACAGGCATGGAATAACCTCCGTCAAAGAATGGTTTTAACTGGTCAAGAGCTATCGGAGATATGTTGCTGTTTTCAAACCCGTTTTGTCCCGCGCTGCCGATCCATCCCTTCAGAGTCCCCGTAACGGGAGCCTCGTTCATGTTGTAACCCAGATAGGAAATCTTCTTCACGATGTCCCCTTTGCGTAATCCCAGCATCTTCCTGGTGTATATCATCTGATTCCGGCTTGAAGTGTAAGCATCCACGGGGCTCAGCACATTCCATATGCTGGCTTGCGTTTTGTCGCCTACTATTACTTCCTCTCCCCGCTGTGGATCATCTCCGACAGGTTCGATCTTGAAATATCCGATGCCCAGGCCGCATTTGTCATAATCATCAAGTATCTTGTCAGCCGTCATATGGACGGAGAAATTGTATTCACCATCGGCAGGTATGTCAACAACCGCCATAGCGGAATCCACTTGTGCATCGATAGTGGAAACATAGCTGAAACTGCCTATTTGTTTCGTCTGCTGTTCCACGGTTTGTCCCGTTCCATAAACAATGTCAAAACTGTTGGCAAAATCCGCTTTGTCAATGTACGATTCCACCGTGACCTTATATCTACCGGAAGTAAGGTTGATGGTCGGGGATATGATCCATGTATTCAGGGTCTTGATGGCATCCTCGTCATAATATACGGCTGAAATACTGAATTTTCCGGAGTAGGAATCAAAGTACCCGTTAAAATTATCATTGTTCTCGTTGAAGCTTGCCCATTGCTGGTTTGCATCATAGTCGTCGAAAGTCGTTTCGAAAGGGGCCGTGAAAGGAGGCCCGGCATAAATGTCGGCCCATCCGGTGGACGGTTCGCCCTCTCCCGCGGCAGTCCTGGGAGTAATCTCGTAGGAATATTTCTGCCAGGAAGGAAGGGGACTGGAATCGATGAACTCGTTTTCTGCAATGTCGGTTGCCACGGTCAGTTCATCCGGCATACGTACCAGTGTGTATCTCAATGTACTTTCATCAAGCACCCCGCCATTTTTAGTAGTGGCAGGCTTTTGCCATGTTATTTTTATTCCTTCCGGAACCAAGTTGAGTACGATACCCTCCACCGGACCCGGAACGTCGAAACCCGTGAATACCGAGACCTTGGCTGAAAGGCCTTTTTCACCGGCAATGCGACAGGGTACTACCACATAGGTGTTGTTTCCTTCCAGGGAACTTTCATCCGTCCATGTCATTTCACCCCCGACGGCAACCCCCTCCTTGATTTCCGTAAGAAGATTTTCATCACCGATACTTTCACGGTACACGCGGATACTGTACAACCCGGTCAGAGCCTCGCCAATGAAGTTTACAGTCGGATTGGTCCATGTCAAAGTGACTTTCTGCGCACCGGCAGGATCAGCTACCGCTTTCAGGTCGGTCACCTCAGTAGCCGAGTTCGCTCCTCCATCGGGAGCTATGAATGGTATGTAGAGACTGACAGCATCAAAGTTTTGGGTATTTGAAGGATCGGAACCCAGCATTACTGATTCTGAAAGTCTGTTGCCTTCCTTCACATCGATGGCATAAGCATACTGCTGGCGCGAGTCGGTCTGCGTATAATAAAGTATTTTCTTGGCATGATCAAACTCCATACTGATGGTATTGTACGTGCCGTTATCATAGATGCCTACATACGGGTCCCACTCGCTGAACACCTGTTTGGCCTCCTTTAAGGTAAAGCTGGAATCGTAGGATGTAAGAACGAGCGCGTTTACTTCCCCATAATCGGAATTGTACGGAACCGTGTTCAGTACATAGAGCGTACCGTCAAAACTGAAATCAATGGCACGTGCTTTCACTCCAAGATCGGCCACTTTGGCATAGGTCCCATCCGTTTTATCGATCTCATAAATGGCAGTCGTACCTTCTTCGCCATTCAATGCGGCATACAGTTTTTCCGTAGCATAGCTATATGCCATATCAAAAAATGCGGGATAATCACTTGAGAGAGATACCACGTCAGTGGTCTGACCGGCCGGCCAATCGACCGTAACCAATTTATACGGCACTCCTTCCTTGGCCAGTAGTCCGTAATAAGTCCCGTTGCAATTGGCACCGCAAGGCATGACTGCCATTGGTTCCGCGCTATCAATATTCCCAATAAAAGTGGTTTCCGCGAAGGTTCCATCGCTGAACACAAAGCTGGGGGCATGCCCGTTCACTCCATGCAGTGTCGCTGCGTAAAACGATACCGCATTTGCCCTGGTTACGCTTGCCGTAGTAAACAGACTCAGGCAAAGCAACAAAAACAATGCTCTTTTTCTGATATTACTTTTCATGATAAATTGTTTTTATGTCATTAAACTAAAACGGAATGGATACTTATTTTTCCAGAAGCTTGATTCCTGTCTGGAAATTGAAAAATTGGGGGATCTTTCCTGTTCCAATATTCCATTGGGACTTATGGCCGGAACGTTGCTTGATCGTTTTCCCTTTCATGGGTTCAATGGCTTTGACAGGTGATGCCCCGGATATTTCGGTCGGGGTGGTAAATCTTAAGACCGTGCATTCCCCCCATGTGCCTTCCCCGTTCTTGGCTGCAGCGATTGCTACACATTCAGTATTAGGATTGATCTGGAAATCGGTCTCCATAGCCTCGTATTGGAACCAGTTGGTCGTTGGCATCGGTGGATCCGTCCGGAGTTCATTTTGTATCTCATTTGAATTTTCGTCATAAACAGCCGCCAGGTAGACGCCTATCCGGTAACAGCTGGACTGGTCGTTGGGAGTGAAAGAGATAAATTGGCTGGGTTTCATTTCACCGTCCCAATCCGTCATCTTGTATTCCCCGAGCTTGACATCCACCGTGGCGGCACCTGCCCCTCCCTTCATGGCCGTTTTCAGCAGGAGGGTATCCACGTCGGCATACGTGCCTTCCGAGTCCCAAGCCTGCACAAAGATTTCATACTCCGTGTTGGGCTCCATCTCATGCCACGTGAAAGAGGAACGTTCCGTTTGATTGGTACCCCATCCCTTGATCATATCCCCAAAATTATGGAAACCCATCATGGCCCCAAATTGCTCGAACTGTTGCAGCATGGTTCCTTTTTCTCCCGCCACGGCCGCATAACCTCCCACATCCCCGTTGGGCACGAACGATGCGGTGAATTCCCGTTGTTTGACATCGTCAATGGTGGTAGCGACTTTCGGATTTCCCACCAACGGTTTTTGGGGAGTCTTAAAGACTGCTCTGGATATGCCGCACGGGATTCCATATTGATCCATGCCGACTGTCATGAGTGAATATTCAGAATTGTTCTCCAAATCCATGCCGGTCAGTTCACCTACCGTGAAATCCTGATAATAAACGTCCTGGCTACTGTCATCTATGTACGAAGCCATAATGGCATCATCGGCAAGCAGGTTGGCCCTGTTCAAAGGCAGACAGGCGAGCTTGAACCCCTGACATTCGGGAGTACGTAGAATCTCCACTTTTACCACGTCCAAAGTGACGTCCAGTATCTTCACGTCAGCGGCTACACGGCCTTCCACCCGGGCAAAGGTAATGCTGTCTATTCTTTCCGTCAGAAATCCCTTTATATTTTTGGAGGACTCGTGGACAATCATGCGGTTGGCATTTTCTTGGGAGTAGCTTGAAAGGCAGAACAATGCAGCCGCGCAGAGGCTTAATATTTTTCTCATAATTTTCTGAATTTAAATGACCGGTCGTTGACCTTAAGAATATAGAGGCCTTGCGGCAAGGAAGATACCGGGATAGGAGCCCCGCGCCATTCCTTTTGGGCGTGGAAGGGCTGTCCGGTAATCGAGTAGATGGCTATGTCCGCCTTTTCCTCGGCATCCCATCCGGCCATATTGAGGTAGTCCACGACCGGGTTGGGATATACAAACAGGTCGGGAACGGCTTTGTGGTCCGCCATGCCGACACCGGTTAAGGAAAGTTCTATCCGGTTGACGTCCCGGTATGCCTGGGTGCAAAGCGTCTGCCCCTGCCGACCGACAAAGGCAAGCCCGGTATCGGAAAAAGTCACCTTTCCGATCTCGGAAAGGGACGTCTCCCAAGGTGCATCCCCGCTATTGGACGGGTACAGGACAAGCAAGTCCTGTGCGTGGAGCATGCAGCCCCCCGCAATGATGCACGTCAGTGCCGTGAGAAATCGTTTCTTATTCATAAGTGAGAATTTAAGTTGATAATAAGTAGATACTGCCATATTTGTGGAAAGACAGACCCTTTGCTTATGCCTTGGATGGCGCCAAGGCATAAGTAATTAACATACGAGTCGTCCACAAGACATTTAATAAACAACTTTCGTCATTTTAGCGCCGACCTTCACAATATATGCCCCACGGGCCGGAAGGTCAACACAGATTCCTCCATTACCGGAATCATCCGAACAGATCAACGACCCGCCTACACTATAAACCTCAATAGGAGAGGCGGAAGGGTTCAGCACATTCAGTTTGCCATCCGTTACCTTCACCTCAATATTTTCCTGCATATGTGGAATGACAGAGGTGGCCGTACCCACTTTTTCCAACGTGGAGAATGCGCTTTCCTTACGCAATGCCGTACCGTCGGCATTGCCCTTGCTTTTTACGGCGCTCACCTTGTGGAAAATGTCACAGTGGGCCGTCCTGCCGGGAAGCCTGACTTCAAGTTGGTTGGTGTCGCAATAACGCTTGAAGGTGAAGGGGTCGAGCAATGATTCGCCCCGCCTGTAATTCTGAGTGATTTTCAGATCGTCTATATACAGGTTGCCGGGAGCCTTTACTGCATATATGCCGATGACGGAACGGGATGTCCCCTTGGCGAGGGACACGTTGAACGTGGCCCATTCGTCTTTGATCCCTTCGGGGTAGACAAGCTCCGCCTGGACAAAATCACCCGCCTCCTCATCATAATTGAACAGGGCGACCGCTGCTTCCGTCTGGAGTTCATAAGGGACACCGTCATAATCCTTTTCCATGACATATTCCCCGTAAAGTTTTACACTCAGTTTTATTTTACCGCCATCTTTCGATAAATCAAGTTCAGGAGAGAGCAGACCAGCGTCATGCCCACCCACGTAATAGTGCCAACCGTCAACGCAGACGTAGTTGGTGTAAGGAGCGGTGTTAAGCCCCGTCCAGCCTCCCTGTTTCAAGTCGGTAAAAGACATGTTTTCGTAACATTCATAAGGAGGGTCTTCCAGTGTCCAGCCGGTCTCGTTTCCTTCAGGATCTTTCACGCCGGTGAAGTCCTCGTCGGTTATCACGAATTCACCGTCGCTTGCAGCTATTCGTTCACAATACGCCCAATAGTTGTACACGTCCGCTGTGGGCACTTCGTCCCAGTTTGCAGTGTAAGTACCATCCACGATTCCACTTACCGGCTTCAAGACAGGAGCTTCAAGGTCAAAAACCTCCACGGCATTTGTCGGGATGGATACATGTTCGCCTTTGACGGAACGCACGGCATAGTAATAGGTAGCGCCCGATTCCACGTCGGTCACCGTATGGGAAGTCTTTTCCACCCGTTGGTTCTCCAATATGTAACTGATATCTTTTGTCGCTTCATCATAAGAATAGACATCGAGCAGGTAGGCCTCGGCACCTTCCACCGCCTTCCAGTTGGCATCGAAGCTGGTTCCTTTATAATTACTATGGGGCAATGTGACCGGTGTTGCCACATGTTGGTCGATCTGGAATACTTTGATGTCATCGAGGTATACCGGTTGGGAGAACTCCTCATCCTCTCTGGAAAGTTGTTCGTAGATGTTGAAGATGGTAGTCTTGCCACCACCATAGAACATGACCTCGTATGTTTGCCATTGGTCGGTGACATCGGGACAGACAGTACCACCGAGAAAATCCCATGTGGGCGACATGTCGTAGGTCTCTGCCGCTTCCACGTGCAGGTCGTGACAAGTTCCGGACAAGGTGCGCGCCTTGAATTGCAGGAATACGATCCCGCCATATCCAGAGACATCGACTCTAGGAGTATTGATATGGGCATACCCGGTACTCTCCGTCGCATCGAAATAGGCCGTGCCGCCTGCCGGATATACGTTCTCGGCTCCCCATCCCGCAAGGGTCGTATAGGCAGGATCCAGGCTTGTCCAGGGATATTCCGGTTGAGCCAGACGAATGTTGGTCGAATAATCGGGAGATTCCAAAGTCCCGGTGGAGAACTTGGAGAAATCCTCGTTCATGATTACCACTTCCGTTCCATAGTCACCCGGTACTTTTGCCGGATTCTCTTCCGGGAGTACACGGATCTGACATTGGGGTAACTTGTCTTCAAGATCAAAAATTGAACAACCCTTCTTCATGGCCCGGTTGTTGTCATTCGATCGATTAGAAACGATTCCGATTTGTGAATCACACTTCGAGAAGGAAAAAGAGAATGGTTGTTGTGCAAACGCACTGATTGCCATGCCCGCAAATAGAATCAAAATTGTATTTCTTTTATTCATGATATTACGGTCTTAAAATAGTGGCAGATGATAAGAGCCTGATTAAACCTTTATGAAGAAATTTATGAAGAAAATCTAAACAGGCTCTTATTATTAATTGAATTGTTTATTCAAGAGGAAACATTCTTTTGACATATTCAACAATGAACGTTTCCCTCATTTCGGTACACAGCCTTTATTTGATGACTAATTTGATTACAGCATGTGTATCACCATAACGGGCACTGATCAGGTATATACCGTTTTGTAACCCAGAAACAGGTATTTCCGTTACATTGTTTCCATGGTAGTACTCCACACCTGCAACATTCAGCAACTTCACTTCGTCACAAAGGTTACTTAAAGATACTTTGTCACCTTGTTGTATAGCATGAAGTTTAAACGATGTCTGATGTTGTATCCCTGTTTCACCATCTCTATAAGCCAGTCTGGTGTAAGGTATAACATCACATACTCCTACTTTTCCAGGGTCTGTGACTCCTTCTTCGTATGCTTGGTCTCTTCTATAATTACGTGCGCGCAAAGGATGATCAGGATCTTCGAAAATCTCCCAGTAAGGATTACCTTCTGCTAAAGGCTGCAAAGGTCGTACAGCTTTGACACATATGTTTTTGCCTGTATACTCAAATGCTTGGTCGAACATGCAATCTATATCAAATTGCTCATTCTCTTCACCATTTACATCGATTGTTCCTTCATATACCAGAGTAAATCCGGCATCCGGTAAAAATCCGTTTTCCAATGCATCCGCATCTGTATTTTGAATGTAAATCTGTACGGGAATGTCAACCATATTCTCGCATTCACTTGAACCCACATATGAATATCCAATACCTACTAACTTACTTTTATCTTTTATGTTCAGTTCATCTTTATAATAGATAGTCTGAGTTTGACTATATTTGTAAAGTACATAGAATGGACTTGCGAACCCCTGTTCACCCTTTTTACCTATGGAAGTCCACATATCTGCGTTTTCGTCTTGTACAGTCACTGCAATTTTTTGGCTACTGACATTATCTAACGGGAAAGTATCACCGTTTAAATCTATCACTCCTTGCACATTGAAAGTCCCTTTTTCCAAAGGAATCCAGGTGACTTCCATTTGTATAGTATCACCCGGTTCGATAGCGGTTCCCTGAGCTTCTGCAAGTACCCCGTTAGTGTCTGAATCGATTAATTGCAATTTGAAATTCTCCTGTTTAGCTTTACCCTCGTTTACTACCCGCATTTTATAAATGAATGGTTTATTCTGATTAACAAGTTCATTGCCTGTTAATTCTATTACACTCAAATCGATATTGCTGTATTCACGGATTGAAATATTTTTTAGCTTAAGCATCCATTGTTCCGGATCAGAAATACAGTGGAAAGCCACTACATACGAGTCATCATCAGGGACAGTCATAACAGATCTTCCACGTGTCATCATAGGATTAAACAAATTCTCATACAATGATATTTGATTTGTCATAGATTCGGGAGTTGCACTTTTTCCCCATACCACTTCAAACTTTTCAAAATAATTTTTATCTCCACCAGTCTGATATTCGTAATCTATCCTGTATTCTGTATTTTTTTTCATATTTAATGGAGGAGTTGCCAAATAATCGTTTGCAGCATTTCCATTATACTCATATAATGCAGTTTGGCTTGAATAAGTCCATTTATTGCCATCGTGATTGGCATCGACATTCTGCCAGCGATTAAAATCTTCTACTGTAGACAACGAAGATACAAACGGAACGTCTAAAGCCGGGCCGTAAGATACTATGTTAGAAACAGCTTGCTCGCCATCACCTTCAGGATTGGATGCAGTTACAATGTAATAATAACCTTCCAGTTTATCTACCGTATCCTCAAATGTCGTTTCCTTCAGACCAGTTTTCATAGTTTTGTTATCGGGCATACGAACGATTGTGTACGTTATGGTAGCAGCATCAAACCAACCACCATTCTTTCCTACCGTAGGTGCTTTCCAAGTTAAAGTACCTTTGCAACCTTCTGCAGTCAATGATAAATCTTTTACTCTCCCGGGAATATCACGACCAATAAACAGAGTTCTTTCTTTATATAGTCCGTCTCCGGCTTGATTGTAAGTTTGTACTCTATAGGTATGAATGCCCGAAGGAATATTTTTTTCTTCCCATGAAGTTTCCCCATTAGTCAAGGTAGCTTTTAACTCTCCATCACGATAGATTTTTACTCCCTGTAATTCACTGAGAGGTTGCAGTTGATAATTTTTTGTAGGATTACTCCATGTCAAATTAGCCGTTTGAATTCCCTGCTCTCCTGAAATAACTTTCAAATTTCGAGCGAAAGATGGGGCATTATCTGCTACTTTCTGATAAGGTATAGCCATCGCCACAAGCTGAGCTTGCCCTGGAATAGATTGTTCATTAATCAATCTACCTGTATTAATATCTACTTCACCAAACCATTCTCCTGAGTAAAACCCTTCTCCTGCCCACCAAAGTTTATGCGTAGTATGATCAAATTCCATCGTTTGGGAATAGCTAATTGCTTTCCCAAAACCGGAACCGATCTTCTCGTATTCAATTTCTTCTTTACCAGCATCTATTTTACTTATATCCATCTTATATAAGCAAGCTGTCGTATTTTCGGGATCTAAATTGTCTTGATTTGCAATCCCATATAAATACCCGTTGTCAGCGGATAACGTGAATAGATATTTATCAACCAGCCCTTTGTATTCAGGAAATCCAGTGCCATCTTCTTTAATATCAATTTCGTATATGATAGAAGAACTTAAATCTTCATCCGAGACCCGACCAATTGCATAGATTTTATCTGTATAAGGATCATAAGTCATATCTGCCAATAAAGTTTCAAAACCTAACTCATTGTAATTAAACATAAGTTCAAACAGTCCGGTTTCAAGATCAAGTTTACCTAAACCTACAGATACATACATGCTTCCACCACCATATATCCTGTAAAGATATCCCCAATATTCATCTCCGACCATTGTTCCTGCGCACATAGCATAATCCCCATCAGAACCTCCATAATCTTTCAACATGCGCATACTGGAAATGTCATTGGTAACAAAATTCACCACTCCTCTCGTACGATAATTCAGATTAAATACCGTGAAAGCAAATACTTCAGCTTGATCATCTGGAATATTAGTAATATTTTTCTGTATGGATTTCAAAATAAAATCCTTCCCCAAATTGATAAATTTTGGATATTCCTTTTTAGTGGCCGTATCCATTCTTTTCAAATTCATTACATTCTGTTTGTCACGAGGCATTACACTTTGTTGTGTTTGAGCCACTCCATAGACAAAAGACATGAGCCAAATTACGACTGTAGATAGTACCCATTTCTTCATAATAATTAATTTTAAAGGTAAATAAAATATTAAGGTATACTTAGAGTCCACTTGAAGATGTTTACTTTTTCCAGAATTACTTCCACATAAAATGTTCTATAAGGATGCCTATTTTTGCAAGAAAACTTCTTAAGCGGACTCATTAGTCAATTATTTAAGCAATAGTTTAAAAGTTTTTTGTCCGTTACCGGCCAAAACTTTTACGAGATAAACGCCTCCTTCAGAGAATTCAATATTATTTTTATTCGGACTTACTGTAGCGATAAGTGTTCCATAAGGAGTGTAAATTTCTGCATATTCATAATCTCCATTAATGTAAACTCTTTTACCTTCTACATAGCAGCTGACATTAATTGGTATTTGAATTTCTGATATAGAGGCTAGAGAGCTTGGCAAATCCTTCAAAGGCACAGATCTGACATTGCATACTTCCATTGTATTGAAAATATGATCCTCATAGCTACTTACGAAAGCTACAACATTCATATGTGAAAGATCGGTATTCGTAAACCCGATCATCTCAGGGACTACATATGTATATTCCACATGATAAGTTCCATCAGCGGAAACTGTCAGTTCGTCTCCCATCACATTTTTTGTCAAAGCAGCTCTCATTACATCATTGTGACAATAATCACTTCCGGAGATACTTTGTGGTGCAATAATACTATCTTGCGTTATAAATAGGTTTATTTTTAAGTTTGGAATTTCTTTAGCTACCACTCCATCAATTTTAACAGACAATTTACGAGTTTTTTCATCAAACGTACTTTCCTTCAAATCAATATCGACAAAAGCAGGCGTGTCCAGTCTGTCCTGAATCATTTCTTGCGAAATGACATTAACAGGATCAAAAGCAGGAGAATAAGGTGACTCACCAAAAAGATTTGTTCTATCCAATAATACATATAAAACTTCCGATACATCGAAAGCATTTGCCACTATATTATGTGCATCGACTCCTAAAGTAGCCCCTGAGAAAGAGGCATCAAACGGATAATAAGACACTTGTGCTATTCTCCTTCCAAAGTTTTCCGCAGCTAACATAACACGATAATCACATATGCAAGCATATATAGAACCTTGACCTGTGAATCTTTCTAACAATGGAGTTCGTGCAAAACATTTCTCATAGATATCCGTACTTCCAGATTCCCTGTTGTTGTTTGCCACTTCATCTGCAACTCCTCCGTTCATGCTAACCACTTTCCAGGTATATTCTTTTTCTCCTTCTTTTGAGAAAGTTGTCTCGTAAGCATAATTGTATGCATCACCAGCCGGAAGGAATATATCAGATATTTCAAGCTCTTGCTTATCACCGTCCAAGTCGCATTCAATTTTAAAATCAGTGACAGGCTGTACTCCTAAGTTACGAACCAGAACGCTACAAGTTACTTTTTCTGAAATAGAAGCATAAGCTGGTAAATTTACTTTTTCAATGGCTAAATCGTATTGAGGAGTTTTTTTTGAATAATCTCCCCCACTCATCATTGCCTGTACGCCAACAGCACAGTTACTTCCATAGTAACTACCTAAAAACAGATGTACCCATCCACCTTTCAAACAGGCCCAATCTGCATTTAAATTTCTTTCATCCGTGTCTTCCAAACAAAAGCGTCTGTCTGTTCCCCAAAAAGTGACACCTACAAATATCTTTTTATCTATATTTTCACAATCAAAAGGATGATCCAATGAAATATAATTCCAGCCGGGAATCGTTTCCTGCAATTCTTGTACCAGTAACGGGGCTTTTCCCAACGTATTGGTAATCCATATTTTTCCTTTGTTTATCGGAAACTCTGGAAGAGCAACACGAATCGCATGAATGAGGTTCCCATTTTCTTTTAGTAGTTCAGGCGAAAGCGCAATAGCATATGAAATACTATCAGCCAATTGATCGGGAGTGGGGGCATAATACTCCAACTCATCTTGTGTACCTTCACAATAACCCACAAACGCAGCGCCATTCTGACCTTCTTTCTCACTACCGTTGCTACGTATAGCGAAAGCGTTCAAACTCCAAGACATACAGCTCAAGAGTGCAATACAAAGTAATTTTCCTTTCATACATTTAAGGGATTTAAAATACATATAAGAGATTAAAAAAGAGACCAATTATACTCTACATTTAGTGCGAACTTCTACTTTATCGACACAAAAGCATAAACAAGCCTATCAAAATTATTTTCATTGATTTATGATCTTGCTAAGCCATTACTGATAATTTTTTTTCCTTTGTTTTTATTCTAAATCGTGCATATGTCTGATTCAAAAAAGATAAAATAAACACTACACAAGATGCGAGTAATAAATTTGTTTTCATAAGCATTTGATTTTATCAGATTTATATTTGAGGAATGTCTGGAGGCAAAACTAATGTTATTTTAAGACAAAGAATTGTACAAAAAGGAAAAGAAAGAAAGAATTAATATATTGCACATCAACATATTAACACATTATAACAAAATTAAAAGTGGACATTAAGATAAAAGAGACTAAAATTAAAAAGGATTGAGATATTATTTCAAACCCGAGATATTACTTTTTCCAAATAGTCTTTTACTATTATCTGACACATTTTATAATAAGGTTCTTAACCTATTTCACATATAATTATGGATTAAGTTAACTATGTCTACTATCGGCACTCCCCACAACATCCTTGTACACAATTATCTTTTCCCATTTTCACAACCATTCAAATATTCTCTTTATCTTTGTCCGAGAACCAAATATTTAAAGTGAAATGACTAAGGAAGAACTAATGCGGAAAGCAATTGAGCTTTCAAGAGAAAATGTAGCCAATGGTGGTGGCCCTTTTGGTGCTGTTATTGCGAAAAACGGAGAGATTATTGCCACCGGAGTAAACCGGGTAACAGCTTCCTGTGACCCAACTGCCCATGCTGAAGTCAGCGCTATCCGTGCGGCCGCTTCCAAATTGGGAACTTTCAATCTGAGTGGCTATGAAATATATACCTCATGTGAACCTTGCCCCATGTGTCTTGGAGCCATTTACTGGGCACGACTTGATAAAATGTATTACGGTAATAATAAAACAGATGCCAAAAACATTGGTTTTGATGACTCTTTCATCTATGATGAGTTGGAGTTGAAACCTGAAGAACGGAAACTACCTTCCGAAGTGTTGCTCCACGATGAAGCAATAAAAGCATTCAAAGAATGGATGGAAAAGGAAGATAAGATAGCATACTAATAAAAAAAGTATCCCCGGAGTACTGCATTGTATTTCTCCGGGGATCACTCTCACACACAAAAGTTATATTTATTACTATTGAAAACTCTGATTTAGAAACGCATACCCACCGTTAATAATACTTGGCTACGCGTATTTGTTACCTTAGTCTTGTTCAAAAAATCGTCCGGATCAGTAAATGCATAAAAATCTTCTTTATAAGTGCTGTACTGATAAGCCAGATCAGCATAAATCAGACTCCCTCTATAACCGATTCCCAGTGTATAATTATTCAATGCTTTCGTATTTGCATAATCCGTATCAGTATTGATAGAATTAACTGGTAAGTCCTTATAAGCAAGCTTCTCAATAGCAGCTGAACTATAATTATATCCTAAACGGAATGCAAATTGGGGAATTACCTTATATTCCGCACCCACACGTACGGTATGTACACCTTTTAACATACTGGTCTGGTCATTTTCATAGCTCATCCCACTACCTTTAGGATACATTCCACCATTTTTAGGATAACTGAAATACATAGTCGAATAATCTTCATATTCATATTCAGCACCCACTGCCAAGCTGCTGCCCACAGTATAGCCTAAGCTCAAATTATAAGTCCATGGAGTACGTAGGCGATAAGAACGATCCATGTCACCAACAGCCTGTTGAGTATCAATATCTACCGGCTTGGTCACTTCAGCTCCGTCATAATATAAATCCGATCCTAAAAAGGCACTTGTCGTCAAAGTCAACTTATAAAAAGTCGGTGTATGAACTGCCATCCCAATTCTGAAAGGAGAAGATTCGAAAGGACGTAGAATAGCCCCGATTTTAAAGTCAAATCCCGAGCCACTGATACGATTCCAGCTTTGCAAGAAATAGCCTGCACCTTTACCATTCTCATAATCTTCATCATACCTTGAATATTTACTGTAATCTACATCATAGGCTCCGATGGTGAATCCTAAATAAGCACGATCATTAATATTCAGTGCAACATTAAAATCATACTGATCGATACCACCACGTTCTTCGGAATAGAAGGTAGCATACGGTATTTCGTTAATAATTGATTTATAGATATTTCCGCCATCACTATCTTTATCACCCGTTTCCGCTATTAAATTTCCTTGCCATCCCAATATTGACAACCAACCGATTTCATTATCCCTAAAAGCTTCTCTACCCTCCATAAATTCACTGTTTCTTATTCCATTAGCCTGCTGAGCCATTTGCCAGGTTTGAGAAACAATTTCATTTTTAGGACCGACATTCAATAAAGCATCCATTCCCATGTTCTTGTAGAACGACTTTGATTTATGATAGTTGAATCCAAAGTTTACAAACCGTACAGGAGTATAGTTTCCTATCTTAGTCGACAATACAAATCCAATATTATCATAGGACCAATGAGTATTGTTCAAATTCGAATTAAACATTCTTTTTTCATGCCCTATATAACTACTTTCCATTCCATAAGCAGAAAAACTGAATGAGGTCATAATGTCATTGCTGCGATATATTCCGATACCAGCGGGATTCGTACCTATGGTAGAAATATCCCCACCCAATGCCCCCATAGCACCACCCATACCAACAAAGCGAGCAGTTCCATTCAAGTCCTTGCCGGTAAATTTGGCAGCATCATATATTGTCTGTGCATTTGCAACACTCGAAAGAAGAGTTGCGACTGCTATTATCATTAACTTTTTCATAATCGAAACTTAATTATGTTAGTATTTCATTCTTATCTTCGGCTGCTTCCACCACCACGGCTGGAACCGCCACCACCGCCGCCACCTGAACGGGCACCGCCACCGCTGCCACCGCCACTTGAACGGGAACCACCACCGTAAGATCCGACACTTGACCGTGAGCTGCTACTGCTGCGACTACTAGGTGTATAACTACGGCTGGTAGATGGTGTACCATAAGAACGGCTGGAAGACTGGGTTGAACTTCCTCTATTATATGTAGACGAAGAACGTCTGCTACTGCTGGATGAAGTCCCGACAGAAGAACGAGACGAGCTTGCTCTTGAACCACTGTCATAGGTACTGCGGGTACTGCTCGGACGTGTATAGGTAGAAGAACGACGTGACGAAGAGCTTGCTCCACTTCTGCCTGTACTTACACTTGAACGTGCAGAACTGGAAGAAGAACGTGTTCCAACAACTCGACCCGCTGAAGACGAACTACGACGAGAAGAACTTGTACCTACACTTGAGCGAGTAGTCTGTCCCGCACTGGAATATGAACGACGGGAATTTGAAGAATAACGGTCGGTAGTTCCGAATGAACGACGGTCAGTATAACTGTTCCGTGCCCAATAACCATTATGTCCCCAGTTTGGATACCAGCCATGATGATGATGATGTCCCCAATGACCACCCCAGTAGCCACCGTACCAACCACCCCAGTAACCGGGATAATACCCTCCCCATCCGTAATATGGACTATTCCATCCACCCCAACCCCACATAGAGCCGTATGAGTTATAACGCCAATTCCACCACAACGGATTACTGAAGGTTGGAAATGCATAAGCATATAAACCATCCGTATATACATTCCAATCCCAAGAATTACTGCCATAAACGATGTCCCAATAGAACGGGCTACTAACACTTACGGCAAATCGAGGATTACGGAAACGAATAATGCGTTCGGCATACTCATAATCATCTTGGGAGCCATCGAAATCTCCGGTTACCCATTCACCATCCAAATCCGGCTCTTCTTTTTCAGTAATATATAATGTGTCATTCTCCATTACAAAGTCATTATCACGTGCGTCGTAACGGCGATTATATTCATCTACATCACGAGTATTTCCATTGCGATCCTGAATTATGACAGTAGTTCCGGGAGTCGCATAAATATTCGTAGTAGACTGCCTTTTAACCGGTTCTTTTTTAACAGGTGCCGGTTCTTCTTTGTCCTTTGAAGGAACAAAATAGAGGTCATCATCCACACTTTGTGCCATCAAACCTATCGGGAGACACAGGGTAATTAATAATAAAAAAATAATCTTTTTCATATCTCTGTGGTTTATGGATTGCATTTCTTAATCTTTTTATTCACGTTACAAAGATAGGCAAGGTTATCATCCTTCCAGGGAGATTTTCCCCAAACAATAATAGGGATTTCCCTATTTTAATTACCTTTGCAAGCAAAAACATAACACTTATGAAGTATTTAGAGTTCACGTTTACCACCGATCCTTGCACAGAAACAGTTAATGATGTGTTGGCTGCCGTTTTAGGTGAAGCTGGATTTGAAAGTTTCGTTGAGTCCGAAAGCGGTTTGAAAGCTTATATCCAACAATCCTTATACGATGAAAAAACGATCGAGAGTGCTATCATGGACTTTCCGGTACCTGATACAAAAATCTCCTATGACTTCATCGAAGCAGAGGATAAAGATTGGAATGAAGAGTGGGAGAAGAATTTCTTTCAACCGATAGTTATCGGTGATCGTTGTGTGATCCATAGTACATTCCACAAAGATGTTCCGGCAGCCGAATATGATATTGTCATCAATCCACAGATGGCTTTCGGAACCGGGCATCACGAAACGACCAGCCTCATCATTGGTGAATTGCTGGACAGCGATTTAAAAGGAAAATCCCTGCTCGACATGGGGTGCGGGACTTCCATCCTTGCCATTCTTGCCAGTATGAGGGGGGCAAGCCCTTGTTTGGCTATCGACATTGACGAATGGTGTGTACGCAACTCAATAGAAAACATAGAATTGAATAATATATCCAATATCAATGTTGAACAAGGAGATGCGTCTGCATTAGCCGGAAAAGGTTCGTTTGATGTAATAATAGCGAATATCAATCGAAACATACTATTAAACGACATGAGGCAATACAAAGCCTGCATGCATCCGGGGTCAGAACTTTATATGAGTGGTTTCTACCTAGAAGACATCCCCGTGATCCGTGAAGAGGCGGAACGGAACGGGCTGACCTTTATTCATCATCATGAAAAGAATCGTTGGGCTGCGGTGAAATTCGTGTTTTAATAGTAAAGAATGAAAAAGCCTCATTTGGAGTAGTGTTTCTTTTGCCAGATGAGGCTGCCAAATCGAAAACGGCAACAATAGCCATCTCCTGTTTTTTAGAAAATGCCCTGTTTTCTTTAAAAGGAAGTTTTATTGTAATGTCATCTTCTTCAACTCGTCCAACGAACCATTAAAAACGTTCAAATCAACATCCTCTCCGATCCCCGGCACACTGCCTACATCCGTATGTTGCCAGAAATGCCATTTCCCTTCGTACTTTACAGAATCCACATAATAATGGGCGATCCAATAGGGATAAGTATCAAAAATAGAATCATTCAGATAGCGTGTTTTGAACTTATAGGAAGTATAAAGAATAGGCTTTACACCATAATGTGCCTCTACTCTGTCGAGCCAACGCTTAATGCTCTGTTGCAATTCCTTCGTAGTTTTCTTTCCGGTCACTTCCACATCGAGTACAGGAGGAAGGTCGCCAGGAGCCAGTTTGACGGTTCGTATAAAGAAATCAGCCTGTTTCAACGGATCCGTTTTTGGAGAAAAGAAGTGATAAGCTCCACGAATGAACCCATGATTGCCTGCCTCCGTAAAGTTTTGCACAAAAGCATCATCAGCAAGGTCGCCCCCTTCCGTGGCTTTCATGAAAATAAATTCAATGGGGAAATCCGTCAAACGGCTTTGCAATAGTTGCGGCCAGTCAATCTCGCCTTGGTAATGGGAAATATCAATACCATGTACATCATAGCAACAGGGCATACAAATGCCATACTCCTTCATGCCGTAGCAAGGTTTCCAACGATATGCGTATGGCCGTATGAAGAAATAATAGAATGTAGTAGAAAAGCCGAAAACGATAATAATAACAAGCACATTCCGCAGCCATACGGGCATGGTGCGATGGACAGGCTTCTTTGCCTTCCGGGGAGTGCGGCGGGCAACAGTTGTCTTGCGTGGAGGTATAGGCTTTTTAGGAATCATATTTCAAGTAAAAGTGAAAACAAGAAGTGATGAGTGGCAAATAGCAGATAAGTTTGCTCACCACCCATCACTCATCATTTATCACTCAATGTTATTTAGCTTGTTCAAGCTGCAAAGTCTTGGTAGGCTGGTCGCATACTTCAGTCGGGCCGAAGTACTGGATCGGGCCCGGATATACATAGTCCGTAGTCATCGCCCATTGGTCGCGCAAAGCAGCAAATGCTTTAAACGGTTTGCCTTCCAATTTCACCAGTGCTTTCTGGATAACCGGTTTCATCTCACCGTGACGACGTTCCATGTTCATCATCATCGTGATGGGCACACCACCTGCAATCCATTCTTCGGCAGGAGCAGTAGTGTTGCGTACAGATGACATATAACCCGTCTTACCGTTAGCAATCAGCATAGATGCAGTATATCCCAGTGAATAACAATAATCGGCATCGTAGTTTGAAGGAGCAGCGCAACGGCCTTCATAACCGAAGAAGTGATGTTGAGCGGCAAACTTGCCTACATATTTACCTTCTGCTTTCCAAGTGGCCAGCTTCGTTGCAACCATCTCAGACAGCAGTTTTTCTGTTTCGATCAGTGATACCTGTACGTTTCCATGCGGGTCACGATCCAATGAAAGCTGACGTGCAACTCCTTCCGGAAGACTTGCATAGATAGCCGAGTTTTCGGGAGATAGTTTGCGGATGATATAGTCACGTTGATGAGACTTCTTGATCTGTGAGAACTCTTCGGCATTGTTAGCCAAGAAGTCGTTCAATTCTGAGATCAGACGTTTCATAGCCGGGATAAACTCTACAAGACCTTCAGGAATAAGAACAGTACCGAAGTTGTTACCCTGTGCGGCACGATCGGCAACCACCTTAGCAATATAAGTCACAACATCGTCCAAAGACATGTCTTTTGCTTCTACTTCCTCAGAGATGATACATACGTTGGGTTGAACCTGCAATGCGCATTCCAATGCGATATGAGATGCCGAACGTCCCATCAATTTGATAAAATGCCAATACTTACGGGCAGAGTTACAGTCACGTTGAATATTACCGATTACTTCCGAGTAAACTTTACAAGCCGTATCAAAGCCGAAAGAAGTCTCGATCATTTCGTTCTTCAAGTCACCGTCGATTGTCTTCGGGCAACCGATCACCTGTACACCGGCCTTTTTAGCTGCATAATACTCAGCCAACACGCAAGCATTTGTATTAGAGTCGTCACCACCAATGATAACGAGTGCCTTAATACCCAATTCCTTCAAGATTTCAAGACCTTTCTCGAACTGATCTTCTTTTTCCAGTTTCGTACGACCGGAACCGATGATATCGAAACCACCTGTATTGCGGTATTCATCGATAATGTCAGAAGTAAGTTCCATATAGTTGTGGTCTACCAAACCGCCAGGTCCAAGTATAAAACCGTACAGTTTGCTATCCGGGTTCAAAGCTTTGATACCATCAAAAAGGCCGGAGATCACATTGTGTCCGCCCGGAGCTTGTCCACCGGAAAGGATCACACCTACGTTCATAGCAGGGAGTTGGATAGCTTCTCCGGCTTCGAACTTGATTAATGGCATACCATACGTATTGGGGAATAGTTGTTTGATAGCTTCCTGATCGGCAACTGATTGGGTTGCTGCGCCTTCTACAGCCTTAACAGCCCCTTTCAATGCTTTCGGAAGTTTGGGCTGGTAAGCAGCCCTTGCGATTTGCAATGCACTTTTAGTCATTTCTTTATTTTATATTAAAGGTGATAGTAAATTCAATCATAGAATTCAAAAAGCGATGCAAATTTCGTGTTTTTTTCTGAAATATGAAAGTATAGCAGGGAATAATGTAAGTTAATAGAAGTTTGGGAAAGGAAGAAATACCCTTTGTGAATCGTACAAATATCTTTCATCAATAAATTATCTACTGATATAAAAACACAAAACATCCCCATGTTCCGCATAAAAACATGGGGATGTTCCACATAACAACATCCGGATGTTTTGACATACAACATGGGGATGTTTTTATTCAAAAGGTAGTAAGAAAACAATATAACATCCTAATATCCTTTCATTTACCAACGGAATATCCTTTCATTCAAAAAGCATGTTTCATTCCTCCATTACAAACGCCCCTTTTCCTCACCACCTTCCTCATTTGTTCCTCTTTAATCTTCCTTCTCCCATCCTCCTCCGAGAGCCTTATATACCTGTACCACTGCTATCAGTTCATCACGGATGGCATTGCTCAAGCCTATCTGGGCATCGAAATACCCACGTTGAGCATCGAGTACATCCAGATAATTGATCACTCCGTTGATGTATTGTAGCTGGGCAAGATCAATGTAACTCTTGGACGAACGTTCCAGATTGGCCCGGAGATCATACACTTCCTTAATCTTGTTGAAATTGACAATGGCATTCTGTGTTTCCTTGAAAGCGTTCAGCACGGTCTTTTCATAACTATGCACCTCTGCCTCATAAGCAGCTTTTTTCGCTTTCAATGCAGCACGGTTCTTTCCCCAACCGAAAATGGGGGTCAACAAGGCACCTTCCATGATGGCATAAGGTGATTTCAACAGTTCGGAAAGTACGGTACTCTCCGCTCCCGCCCGACCAGTGAGTGAAATACGGGGGAACATATTCGTATAAGCCACTCCCACTTTCGCATTGGCGGCAATCAACTTCTGTTCAGCCTGCCGAACATCCGGACGACGCTCAAGCAAACCGGAAGGCAACCCAACCGGCAGTTCTTTGGGAAAATTGAAACTTTGCAGCAAACCGCTACGGGCTATTTTATTGGGATATTCTCCGGCAAGAAAGGCAATATCATTCTCCTTAAGGGCAATCCTTCGTTCCAGGTCAGGCACAAGGGTAGCGGTACGGGCAAGCTCCACTTGCGATTGGCGGTACGAAGTCTCGGATGTCAGTCCGCCTTCAAAACGAATGCGAGCCAGACGCACCCCTTCCTCACGGGCCTTCAAAGTTTGCTTCACAATATCAAGTTCAGTGTCGAGTGCCACAAGTTCATAATAAGCCTGAGCCACTTCCGCTACAATGGTCATACGAAGGGCACGCTGCGCTTCTACCGACTGGAAGTATTCCGCAATGCTTGCCGAACGCGCCCAACGCAGGTTTCCCCAAAGATCCAGTTCCCATGAAAACAAGACTTGGGCTTCAAATGTATCACTGCGTTTAAAGTCATCGCCCCCATGGTTTTCAAGTTCCCGTTCACCGGTCACAGTACCTTTAATATCCGGCAACAAAGCAGCAGTCGAGATTCGTTTCTGTGCAGCCATCTCCTTCACACGGGCAGCAGCAATCAGCATATCCTTATTGTATTCCAATGATTTGGTAATCAATCCCCGAAGAGTGGAATCTGTATATATTTCCCACCAGTCTCTATCACCGAAACTCAATGAATCTTGCCGTTGCGCAAGACTATCCGGAAGGTGAAGATCAGGCCGCACATAACTCTTCCCCACTTTGCAGGAAGAGAAAGCAGTCAACATCAACAAGAGGGCAAAAGCTATAAATAATGTATTTCGTTTCATTTTCAGTTACGTTTTAGTTTTGATGCAAAAGGTATTTTTACTCCGGAACTACGGTGACGGATCTTTGAGGTCGTTTTGTATACCATCACAAAGAAGAACGGCACAAGAATTATGCCCAGCACAATGGCAAAGATCATTCCAAAAAACACGCCCGTACCAATTGCCTGACGACTTGCCGAGCCCGGTCCGCTAGCCAATACCATCGGAAGCATACCCAACACAAATGCCAAAGAGGTCATCAGAATGGGACGGAAGCGCAAACGGGCGGCACTTATAGCGGCAGCAACGATGTCTTCCCCATGGTCCACCTGCACTTTGGCAAATTCTACAATAAGGATGGCATTCTTTGCAGCCAGTCCAACCAACATCACAAGGCCGATCTGGAAATAAATATCATTTTCCAAGCCACATATCCATACACCGAGGTAAGCCCCCAACGCAGCTACCGGCAATGACAGTAAAACGGCAATCGGTAAAGTCCAGCTCTCATACTGCGCTGCCAGGAAAAGGAACACGAATAGAAACACCAAAGCCAGTACCAATCCGGTTTGGCCACCGGCTTTCTTTTCCTGATAAGAAAGTCCGCTCCATTCCAGCCCGATATTATCAGGCAAATGATCACGGGCAATCTGTTCCATGATCTCCATGACCTGCCCGGAGCTATATCCTTGCGCAGCTTCCCCGCGGATCACAGCGGTAGTAAACATATTGAAGCGTTTAATGCTTCCCGGCCCCGTCGTATAAGATGCATTGCCCAAAGAAGTCAAAGGCACCATCACCCCATTGGATGCTTTCACAAAGAAGAGGTTAATATTATCCTTATGCTCACGATAGGGTGCTTCCGCTTGGATATATACCTTATATATACGGTTGAACATATTGAAATCGTTCACATAAACCGAACCGGTATAAGCCTTCATCGTAGAAAACACATCTGCCAACGGCACACCCAGCATCTTTACTTTATCACGGTCTACATCGAAATAAAGCTGAGGTATATCGGATTGCAATGAAGAGGACAATCCGGTAATCGCCTTCTGTTTGGAAGCATAATACATCAATGTATCCGTAGCCTGTACCAAGTTCTCGAAAGTAGCATCCCCACGCGCTTCAAGCTGCATCTCAAAACCACCGGAACTTCCCAAGCCGGGAATGACAGGGGGAGTAGAGAGATACACCTTGCACTCCGGATACTCTTTCAGATGCTTTTGCACTTCGGACATGATTTTCTCGATGCTGGTTTCCTTCCGGTCTTCCCAAGGTTTCAGGATTACGGTCAATTCGCTTCGCGCCTGGTTGCTGCCTACGCGCGGACTGCTTCCGGTCACATTTTGAACATAAGCCACATACGGTATTTTATCCAGATACTCGATGGCACGTTCCGTGACTTTCCGTGTGCGTTCCAACGTAGAACCTTCGGGAAGTTCCAGCTCAACCTTGAAATATCCCTGATCTTCTACGGGCAGAAAGCTGGTAGGAATAAGCCGATGAATCAGCAAAATAGCAATCAATACTACCCCGAAAGCACTCAGTACACGTCTTGGGTTTCTGATAATCCGGGTGATAATGTCTACATATTTATTATTTCCGATATTCAGCCATTGGTTGATTTTACGAAAGACGATATTCTTCTTTTTTCCGCTATCCGGTTTGAGGATCAACGAACACATCACCGGACTAAGCGTCAAAGCCACTACTGTAGATATCAATACCGAGACAGCGATAGTTATAGTAAACTGACGGTAGAGTTGTCCCGTAATACCACCCAGAAAGCTCACGGGCACAAACACCGCACAAAGCACCAATGAAGTGGCAATCAAGGCACTGCTCAACCCTTGCATGGCTTTCTTCGTAGCCTCGTAAGGACTCAGCTTTTCCGTCTCCATAATATGTTCCACATTTTCCACAACGACAATCGCATCGTCCACCACTATACCAATAGCCAGAATTAATCCCAACAAAGTAAGAATGTTCAGCGAAAAGCCGAAGATTAGCATGAATCCGAACGTACCGATCAGCGAGATAGGCACTGCGACAATCGGTATCAATGTGGCACGCCAACTCTGCAAGGAAAGATAGACAACCAATACCACCAAAACGAGTGCTTCAAACAACGTTTTATACACCTCATGAATCGATTCTGAAATATAAGTTGTCATGTCAAACGGAATCTCATAACTCAACCCTTCGGGGAAGTTTTTACTGATTTCCTCTATGGCAGCTTTTACATTATCAGCCACTTCGATAGCATTCGCACCTGGTAACATATAGATGCCGAGTACTGCCGCATTTTCTCCATTGATACCACTCTCCGTACTATATGAGGAAGCTTCCAATGAGACACGGGCAACATCCCTTAAACGGATAATGGAACCGTTGGCATTGGCACGTACCACAATGTCCTCAAACTGACCGACGCTCGAAAGACGTCCTTGTGTGGTAATAGGTATGGTAACGTCCAATCCTTTCACCGGTTGCTGTCCCAATACACCGGCAGCCGACTCACGATTCTGGTCTTTCAAGGCATTTTGAAGATCTTGTACCGTCAGTCCGAAATTCGCCAACTTGTCCGGTTCTGCCCATATCTGCATGGCATAATACCGGCTACCGATATTCGACACGCGCCCCACACCCGGGATGCGACGAAGCACATCAAGTACATTGATCGTAGCAAAATTACTCAGATAAATCTCATCAAACTTAGGGTCGGTAGATGTCAAACAGAGAGTCATCAACTGGCTGGGCGCTTGTTTCTCCACCGAGATCCCGTTCTGAATCACCTCGGCAGGAAGACGGGACTCGGCAAGTTTCACACGATTCTGTATTTCAACAGCCGCCAGGTCGGGATCGGCAGAAACATCGAAAGTAATCGTTGCCGAAAAACCTCCAGAATTGGAACTGTTAGATTCCATGTAAAGCATTCCGGGAGTACCGTTAATCTCCTGCTCTATAGGTGTAGCAACTGCCTGAGAAACAGTCAGCGCACTAGCTCCGGGATAGGAAGCACTTATTTTCACAACCGGAGGAGTGATCTGAGGATACTGATCTACCGGCAACATTGTCAGTCCGATAATACCGATAATAACAATTACGATTGAAAGCACGGCCGAAAAGACCGGCCTATCTATAAAAAAACTAACCTTCATTACTTCAATACTTTTTATTCACCTTGTGATTCCTGAGTCACCACCCGGACTTGCATTCCCGGTGTCAGTTTATGGAAACCTTCAACGACTACTATCTCTCCTTCTGCAAGACCACGTTCTACCACAACCTTGTTGCCAAACTCCGGTCCAAGTTCTATAAAACGTTTTTCAACGGTAGAATTTTTACGCATCACATAGATATAAGCCCCTCCTTTTTCAATGGTTACGGCTTTCAGAGGTACTACAATAGCTCCCTCACGTACATCAAGCAACAGTTTGACCTTTGTGAATTGCCCCGGCAGCAGTACTTGTTGCGGGTTAGGCATCTCTGCACGGACAGAGAAAGTACCCGTCTGGGGATCGACTTGCGGTTCGGCAAAATCAACATAGCCCTTAAAAGGATAGACCGTATTATCTGCCAAAGTGATGGTTATGTTCGGTTGCCAGGAACGACTTGAATCTCTCTGGCCTATATTTATATTCCGCTCCTTACTTTTCAGGTAATCCAAAGCGGTCATGCTAAAATCAACCAACACCGTATCACTCTTCACAATGGTAGCTAACAGGGACTTGCCTCCCGGACCCACTAATGTCCCCAAATCGACATTTCTTTCGCTGATATGTCCTGAAAGCGGGGAACGAACCAATGTATATCCCAGTTCAAGTTCCGCTTGAGCTAAGTCAGCCTCACTCATAGCAACGGTAGCCACCGCACTTTCATAAGCAGCCTCAGCATTGTCAAGATCCAACTGGCTGGCTGCATTCTGCGCATACAAAGGTTTGATACGTTCAAAATCTCGTTGAGCTTTTAATGCCTGTGCCTCGTCTTTCTTTAATTGGGCACGTGCCTTATCAGCTTTAGCACGATATTGTTCCTGATTAATGACAAAAAGTACCTGATTCTTATTTACATAGGTACCCTCGGCAAACAACATCTGTTCAAGATATCCTTCGACACGAGCGCGTACCTCCACAAATTGTTGCGCACGAATACGCCCTACATATTCACCATAGATCTCCACATCATCTTTTGTAGCAGCTTCCACCACAACAGTTGGAACATCAGGCAAAGCCTTACGCGGACGGGTAAACCACCAATAGCCTCCCAGTAACAAAACGATGCAAACAACAGCAGCAATGGTTCTCTTTTTCCTTATTTTCAGTTCTTTCTTCGAGAAGAATGATCTCATAACTACACGAATTATTTAATTTAACTTATGTTTGTTCTATCTTCTTATAATGCAAGTTTTATACCAAAATCTTACGGTTTATCTTTCATTACTCAATATCAGCCTTTTATATATTTATCAAGTAAAGAGGGACATTGTGGAATTTCTTTGCCGACTGTGGATTTTATCCACAATTCCGACTTTTGGAACATAAAACGAGATAAATGCCCTCATAACTAAACAAATTATCATGTACATTTGTATTATTTTATAAAGTATATAACAAAGACACACAATGAAAAAACAATTATCTTTGACATTGGTTCTATTGTCCTGCCTTTTTCTAGTTCTACCAGTTTCCGCACAACAACGAAAAAAGGTAGGCGTAGTGCTTAGTGGAGGCGGAGCAAAAGGCGTAGCACATATCGGAGCATTAAAAGTCATCCGCGATGCCGGAATCCCGATCGACTACATAGCTGGTACAAGTATGGGGTCCATCATCGGAGGATTGTCTGCCATAGGGTATACCCCGGAACAACTAGAAAAAATGGTCAAAGAGCAGAACTGGAATTTCCTGTTAAGTGATCGAATCAAAAGAAGCGAACAAACCTTGGCTGAGCGACAAAACTCAGAAACTTACATAATTTCAATTCCTTTCTCCAAAACGTTAAAAGATAGAGCATTGGGAGGAGTTATCCAAGGACAAAACTTGGAAAACCTTTTCCAGAACCTCACGTTAGGATATCATGATTCGATTAATTTCAACAAACTCCCCATCCCTTTTGCCTGTGTATCCGAAAACATTGTAAATGGGAGTAAAATAGTATTCCATGATGGAGTACTTTCTACTGCTATGCGTGCCAGCATGGCCATTCCGGGAGTGTTCACCCCTGTCAGACTGGACAGTATGGTATTGGTAGACGGTGGCATGGTAGACAACTATCCTGTAGATGTGGTGAAAGCTATGGGAGCAGAAATCATTATCGGAGTCGATGTTCAGAATAATCTTCGAACTGCAGGAGAACTGAATAGTGCAGCCGACATCTTGAACCAAATAGTCAGCCTGACCGGACAAAAGATTTATTTGGAAAACATCAAAGAGACTAATACGTACATCAAAGTAGATGTACAAGGATATTCTGCTGCCAGTTTCAATGCCCCGGCATTGGATACGCTGATGCACCGAGGTGAAGAAGCTGCCCGTAGCCAGTGGAACGAACTCATTGCGTTGAAAAAAAAGATCGGAATCCCGGAAGACTATAAAGCTACTTATCCGGAACTGGAATTATCCACTTATGAATCCAAAGATTTCTTTGTTAAAGAAATCATGTTCTCCGGTATCGAAGATGACGACAAGAAATGGATGATGCGCAAATGCAAACTTTTAGAAAACAGCAATGTCACCATGGAGCAGTTGGAACAGGCACTATCGATCCTGAGAGGAAGCCAAGCTTATTCAAACGTCAGTTACAAACTGGCCAATACTCCCGAAGGCTACAACCTCATATTTCTCCTGGAAAAGAAATATGAGAAGAACATTAATCTGGGCATTCGTTTTGACTCAGAAGAGATAGCTTCCATGTTATTGAATGCCACTCTCAGCCTAAAGACCAAAGTGCCCTCTAAAGTTTCTGCCACAGGCAGACTCGGAAAACGTTATGTGGCGCGTTTAGACTATACATTGGAACCTATACAAATGCGTAATTTCAATTTCGCCTATCAGTTTGAGTACAATGACATCAACATATATAATCATGGCGACCGTGCTTATAATACAACCTATAAATACCATGAAGGAGAATTCAGCTTTTCCGATGTATGGTTCAATAATCTTCGTTTTGCAGTCGGGGCACGATTTGAATATTTCAAATATAAAGACTTCCTCTATACCGGGCCTGAATATAATATGGTAGTAAAACCGGAACATTTCTTCAGCTATTTTGCCAACATACATTATAATACCTATGATAAAGGCTATTTCCCGACCAAAGGAACAGACTTCAAAGTGGGATATTCCCTTTATACAGATAATCTTACGCAATACAACGACCATGCACCCTTTTCTGCCTTAAATGCATCATGGACAGAAGCATTCCAAGTCACAAACCGATTTGCACTTCTCCCCTCTATTTATGGTCGGGTATTGATAGGTAGAGATGTCCCCTACCCTTATCTCAATGCATTGGGAGGAAATTATTTCGGTCGTTTCCTGCCCCAACAAATGCCTTTTGCCGGAATCGACAACTTGGAATTCACAGACAATTCCATTGTCGTAGCAGCCTTGAAGCTTCGCCAACGGATGGGAAGTAAAAATTATATCAGTTTGATCGGGAATGTGGCTGTATCAGACAATAACTTTTTCGACATATTGAAAGACAAATGGATGTATGGCTTTAGTTTAGGTTATGGATATGACAGCATGTTCGGTCCCTTGGAAGCATCGTTGGGGTACTCCAACCAAAGCAAGAAAGTGGGATTTTACATAAATCTAGGATTCTATTTTTAATCTATTATTTGTTCAGCCCGAAGAAAGTACTTATCTTTACCGCTGATATATTTTTAGTATTCATCTAAAACTAAGAGATTATGGCAAGTAGAAGAAACCTTAAGAAAAATGTAAATTATATTGCTGGGGAGTTGTTCTCAGAGTGTTTAGTCAATAGTATGTTTGTACCTGGTACGGATAAAGTAAAAGCCGATGAACTCATGAATGAAATCCTTCTTATGCAGACCGATTTCGTCAGCCGTATCAGCCATACCGAACCGGGCAATGTAAAAGGGTTCTATAAAAAGTTCCATGTTGACTTCAATGCCAAAGTAAACGAAATTATTGATGCCATCGCGAAATTGAATTAAGAATGAAGAAAGCCCTTTATAGCTTTATTTATTATCGCCTGTTGGGTTGGAAAACGAATGTGACGGTGCCTGATCTTGATAAATATGTCATTTGTGCGGCACCTCACACTAGTAATCTCGATCTTTTCATCGGTAAATTATTTTACGGAGCCATCGGTCGGAAAACAAGTTTCATGATGAAGAAGGAATGGTTCTTCTTTCCTTTGGGACTTATTTTCAAAGCAGTAGGTGGTATCCCGGTCGATCGGAAGCACAAAACATCTTTGGTAGAACAAATGGCGGAACAGTTTGCACGCAGTAAACAATTCCACTTGGCCATCACTCCTGAAGGTACCCGTAAATGTAATCCGAACTGGAAAAAAGGATTCTATTACATAGCACTAAAAGCGCAAGTACCTATTGTACTGATCGGCATAGATTATCCTTCAAAAACAATTTCTGCCACAAAGATGATTACTCCCAGTGGAGATATAGATAAAGATATGCGTGAAATAAAGCTTTACTTCAAGAACTTCAAAGGAAAATATCCCGAAAACTTCAGTATCGGCAAAGTGGAATAATGATGAACGGTTAAAGGTCAATATCATGCAGCAATTACGTATTTCTATCGTACAAACCGATATTGTCTGGGAAAATAAACAAGAAAACCTCCGTTTGCTCCGTGAAAAGCTTGAAACTCTTCGCGGAACAACGGAGATTGTTGTTCTACCGGAGATGTTCTCTACCGGATTCAGCATGAATAGTCAGCAATTGGCAGAACCGATAACCGGCATAACCATTCAAACACTGAAAAGTTGGGCAGCGGAATTCCAATTTGCTCTTTGCGGAAGTTTCATCTGCAACGAACATAGCCTTTATTATAACCGCGCCTTTTTCCTGACTCCCGAAGATAATGAATATTATTATGATAAGCGCCATCTTTTCCGTATGGGCAGGGAAAGAGAACACTTTTCAGCCGGTTCGTCCTCAAAGCAGATCATTTCATACAAAGGCTGCAACATACGCTTGCTAGTGTGCTACGATCTTCGTTTTCCCGTATGGAGTCGTAATATCAATAATGAATACGATCTTCTTATCTATGTAGCCAGCTGGCCTCAACCCCGCCGGTTGGCATGGGACATATTGCTTCGTGCCCGCGCTTTGGAAAACATGTGCTATGTTTGTGGAGTCAACCGGGTAGGTACGGATGGCAATCATCTTATATATAATGGCGGAAGTGCAATCTACTCTGCCAAAGGTGAAACATTAGTTTCCATACCAGACGGAGAGGAAGGTATTGCTACCGCCATGTTAGACCTCCAATCCTTAAAACAATTCCGCGAGAAATTTCCTGTATGGAAGGATGCCGATACCTTCCGGATGTAGGTTTCGGTCTGCCCCGATGCCGTTAAGTGACTTAAACAAACAAACGTTAAAAACAGGCGTTGGAATCAACAATACCTACAACATGGTAGTTTTATTTATAAAGTTCTTTTGTATCTTTGTCGTTCAGAAAAACAGTCGCACGACTTTAATCTAACATTACTTAATTAAAGAATTTATGAAAACCAACTTAAGTTCTCAAATCACTCTCAACAGGGTCTCCCCCAGATACTACAGACCAGAGAATGCTTTTGAACGGTCGGTTCTGACCCGACTTGAAAAAATCCCTACAGACATTTACGAATCTGTTGAGGAAGGTGCAAACCACATAGCATGTGAAATAGCACAGGTAATCCGTGACAAGCAAAAAGCAGGACGTTTCTGCGTACTGGCACTCCCCGGAGGGAATTCACCTCGTAACGTATATTCCGAATTGATCCGTATGCACAAAGAGGAAGGATTGAGCTTCCGCAATGTCATCGTCTTCAACATGTATGAATATTATCCGCTAGCTTCCGAAGCTATCAACAGTAATTTCAATGCTTTGAAAGAGATGTTGCTCGATCATGTAGATATCGACAAGCAGAACGTATTTACTCCGGACGGGACAATTGCCAAAGACACAATATTCGAATATTGCCGTCTTTACGAACAACGCATTGAAAGTTTCGGTGGCATCGACATTGCACTGCTGGGTATCGGTCGTGTAGGTAACATTGCTTTTAACGAACCGGGATCACGCCTGAATTCAACGACCCGCTTGATTTTATTGGATAGCGGATCACGCAATGAAGCTTCCAAAATATTCGGAACAATCGAAAATACTCCGATCAGTTCTATTACAATGGGAGTCTCAACCATATTGGGAGCAAAGAAAATCTATCTTTTGGCATGGGGTGAAGACAAAGCAAGCATGATCAAAGAGTGCGTAGAAGGTGCCATCACGGACACAATACCTGCATCTTATCTGCAAACTCACAATAATGCTCATGTAGCCATCGACCTTTCTGCAGCCAGCAACTTGACTCGTATTCAACGCCCTTGGTTGGTAACTTCCTGCGAATGGAATGATAAACTGATCCGTAGTGCAATAGTTTGGTTATGCCAGCTTACCGGGAAACCGATCCTGAAACTAACAAATAAGGATTACAATGAGAATGGCTTGAGTGAGCTACTGGCTCTTTTCGGTTCGGCATATAATGTAAATATCAAAATATTTAACGATTTGCAGCACACCATTACAGGATGGCCCGGTGGCAAACCGAATGCAGACGACACTTATCGTCCTGAACGTGCCAAACCATTTCCGAAACGTGTCGTCGTGTTCTCTCCTCATCCTGATGACGATGTTATCTCTATGGGCGGAACAATCCGTCGACTGGTAGAACAGAAACATGAGGTGCATGTGGCTTACGAGACATCAGGTAATATTGCGGTAGGTGATGAAGAAGTAATCCGATTCCTGCATTTCATCAACGGTTTCAACCAGATATTCAATAACAGTGAAGACCAGATTATCAATGATAAATACATTGAAATCCGCAAATATCTCAAAGAGAAGAAAGACGGAGACATGGATTCACGTGATATTCTGACCATAAAAGGATTGATTCGCCGTGGCGAAGCCCGTACAGCCTGTACTTACAATAACATTCCTCTGGATCGTGTCCATTTCCTCGATTTACCGTTCTATGAAACAGGGAGAATTCAAAAGAATCCGATCAGTGAAGCCGATGTTGAGATTGTCCGCAACCTGTTGCGTGAAGTGAAACCTCATCAGATATTTGTAGCAGGTGATCTCGCTGACCCACATGGTACTCACCGTGTTTGTACGGATGCCGTATTTGCCGCTATTGATCTGGAAAAAGAAGAAGGAGCAAAATGGTTGAAAGACTGCCGCATCTGGATGTACCGAGGCGCATGGGCCGAATGGGAAATTGAGAATATAGAAATGGCAGTACCTATCAGTCCGGAAGAACTTCGTGCAAAACGCAATTCTATCCTGAAGCATCAGTCTCAAATGGAAAGCGCACCATTCCTAGGCAATGACGAACGTTTGTTCTGGCAACGCAGTGAAGACCGTAATCGGGGTACAGCCGCATTATACGACAATTTGGGTCTGGCATCTTACGAAGCAATGGAAGCTTTCGTAGAGTACGTTCCCCTATAAATATTTAGTAAATAAATCATAAAGAAGAGTAGAGAGTGACGAACTCTTTACTCTTCTTTTGTTAATATGCTAAAGACAGATATATATGAAACAAGAAAATACAAATGAACGGCTGCTCCCAATGACCGGAGCATATAACATGAGAGACTTGGGCGGTTACAAAAATATAGAAGGCAACCATGTAAAGAGAAATACTTTTATCCGTTCGGATGATTTGGGCAACCTGACAATTACCGACCTTGAATATTTAGCACATTTACCACTTCGCACTGTCATTGATTTCAGAGGTGAAGAAGAAAAGCGTTCCACACCGGATCGTCTTCCTGAAACCGTTTCAAAATACATCCAACTACCTATTGAAGCTGGTGACATAAGTGATATAGCCCGTTCTGACAAAAACGACATGGCAACTGTTATGGAGCAAGTTTATGGATATATCATCCGAAATCAACAAAGTACCTATAGCGAGTTTTTCAAAATCATTTCAGTCAATAAGAACACTCCCCTTCTTTTTCATTGCTCGGCAGGAAAAGACAGGACAGGCATAGCAGCCGCACTTTTGCTTTCAGCCCTTGGCGTTGACCGAAAAACGGTTATTGAGGATTATATGTTGTCTGCCAAGCATATTCCCCAGAAATATGAATTTATCACAAAGGCGCATCCGGAACTGAAGCCGTTAGTCACGGTTAAAAAAGAATATATCGAGACCGCTTTTCACGTAATGGATAAAGAATACGGAGGGGTAGAGAACTATCTGGTTAATAACCTTGGAGCCGATATTAAAAAACTGCGTGAATTATATACGGAATAACGGAAATTACTCTATTTTTGCACACGTGATATCCCATCCGTAGGAGATCGTCAAACAAGACCGGAGTTTATGAGAAAACTATATTTATTCCTTTTGTTTCTGGTCGCAGGAACGAATTTGCTATTCGCACAGGCTATTGAGAAGAATGTAGAAGAACGATTGAATGAATTCTTCAGCAATTATACTTCCGCTTTTGCAAAAATCAATCCACCCTCTTTGAAGAGTATAAACATCGATTTTGAACGAAAACAACTAAGAATCGATGCTTCGGAAAGTTTTGCCTACCAACCGTTTTTACCGGAAACGGTAGAGGCTATCTATGAGCAAATAGAGAATCTCCTACCCGGTCCCGTCCGTTTCTTCAGAGTTACGGTTTATGCCGATGGCAGACCTATAGAAGATCTTGTGCCCAATGCTTATCGTAAAAAGAAAAAAGACAAAGATCGTCTTTCATTAAATATCGATTACAAAGGCAGTCCGTGGGTAAAGAATATCTCCCGTCCTTACGAAATATCCAAAGGGTTACAAAATAGGCATATCGCCCTGTGGCAAAGTCACGGACAATATTTTAAGAATGATAAAGGGGAATGGGGCTGGCAACGTCCCCGGCTGTTCTGTACAACAGAAGATTTGTTTACCCAGTCTTTTATTCTTCCTTATGTAATTCCTATGTTGGAAAATGCAGGGGCTAACGTTTTCACTCCCCGGGAACGGGATACACAGAAAAATGAAGTGATCGTAGACAATGACACCAAAAACGGTTCTATATATCTGGAAATGAAAAGCCGGAAAGCTCGTTGGGCAACAGCGGACGGAAAAGGTTTTGCACAAAAGAAACGTATTTATAAAGACGGGAAGAATCCTTTTTTGGATGGAACCTCCCGTTATGCCCGGACGGAAAAGAAAAAGAACAAAGCTTTTGCAGAATGGATACCAACGATTCCACAAACAGGAAACTATGCCGTATATGTATCCTATCAAACCTTACCCAATAGTGTCAGTGATGCCAAATATCTTGTATTCCACAAAGGGGGAGTCACTGAATTTAAGGTAAATCAAAAAATAGGCAGCGGAACCTGGGTTTATCTAGGTACTTTCGCCTTTGATAAAGGCAGCAACGATTATGGCATGGTAGTTCTCAGCAACGAAAGCAAAGAAAATGGCGTGGTATGTGCCGATGCCGTACGATTCGGAGGGGGTATGGGAAATATCTCACGCGGTGGAAGTGTCAGCGGCTTGCCCCGGTATCTGGAAGGAGCGCGATATTCTGCCCAATGGGCGGGAATGCCTTACGAAGTTTATGGAGGTCGCAAAGGTGAAAATGATTATATTGATGATATCAATACACGTTCAAACCTCCTTAATTACCTCTCCGGTGGATCGATATTCAATCCGGGACAACAGGGATTGGGTGTTCCGTTCGAAATGACTATGGCGTTGCACAGTGATGCAGGTTGCAGTAAAACGGATGAGATTATCGGCTCTTTGGGAATATATACGACTGATTTCAACAACGGACGGTTGAATACGGGAATGGACCGTTATGCTTCACGTGATTTAGCAGATATTCTTCTGACCCAAATACAGAATGATGTAAGCACAACATACAACCTGCCTTGGACACGTCGCAGTATGTGGAACCGGAATTACAGCGAAACACGCTTGCCAGCCGTACCTTCGACGATTATTGAATTACTTTCTCATCAGAATTTTGCAGATATGCGGCTGGGGCATGATCCGAATTTTAAGTTTACCGTAAGCCGCGCCATCTATAAAGGAGTACTCCGCTTTCTGAGTAGCCAGCACGGGAAAGAATATGTAGTACAACCGTTGCCGGTAAGTAATTTCTCTATCCGGTTCGGAAAGAAAAAGAATACGCTGGAACTTTCCTGGCAAGGTGAAAACGACTTGCTGGAACCAACGGCTCAGCCTAAAGAATATATGGTATATACACGTGTCGGCTATGGTGGATTTGACAATGGTGTATTGGTAAGCAACCCTTCATATACGGTCAAAATAGAACCGGGACTGGTTTATTCTTTTAAAATAACAGCCGTCAACCGTGGCGGTGAAAGTTTCCCCTCAGAGATATTGTCGGCTTATAAAGCAAAAGAGGAGAAAGGAAGAGTACTGATTGTTAATGGCTTTGACCGTCTGAGTGGCCCAGCAATAATCAATACCCCGACTGCGGCCGGATTCGATCTGGAGCAAGATCCGGGTGTACCTTATTTATATAATATCTCACTAAGCGGTACACAAACCGGATTCGATCGGAAACAAGCCGGAAAAGAGGGAAAGGGTAGTCTGGGATACAGTGGGGGTGAATTCGAAGGAATGCATATAGCGGGAAACACTTTCGACTATCCGTTCATTCATGGAAAAGCCATACAGGCAGCCGGCAGTTATAGCTTTGTATCGTGTAGTGACGAAGCTGTGGAAAACGGCAGCGTGCAACTGGAAGAATATCCCATCGTAGACTACATGCTTGGACTGGAAAAAGAAGATGTAGCCAACCGGGTATACTATAAAACATTCTCTTCCCCCATGCAACGCATCATCACATCCTATTGCCAATCCGGTGGAAACATCCTGGTCAGCGGATCATACGTAGGAAGTGACATGAGTAATTCACAAGGCAACCGGGAGTTTACGGAAATGATATTGAAATATGGCTATCAGGGTTCGTTACAAGACAGCCATTCGGGACAAATTAACGGATTAGGGCAGACTTTGACCATTCCCCGTTTGCCTAATGAAGAGATGTATGCAGTACCCGCACCAGACTGCATTGTCCCATTATCACCCGCATTTTCCGTACTCACCTATAGCCCCGGAAACCAAAGTGCAGCTATCGCTTACAAAGGCAATTACCGAACTTTCGTCATGGGTTTTCCATTTGAAAGTATCCAATCGGAAAAGGACCGGGCAACGGTTATGGCGGCAATATTAAAATTCTTCGAATAAGCCTATCATACTAAAAGTACAGGTACTGTCATGTCAGGACACATGTGTCCGGTTTCGAGATAATCGCTCCACTCTTCCAGCAGAGTTACTCTTTTATTATAAATTTCCTTTCCAAAAGTTCATTCTCTCCCAAAAAGTTCTATCTTTGCCCCTATCATTAACCTATTAAAACAATAACATCATGTATACCATACAAGCCAATCCCAGCGGCACACGCAGCTTGGAAATTTCCGAAGAAAACCTGAGAACAATTGAGAAATATTCTTTATTCCGTCATTTGATCGATAGTAACGGAATCGTGGACGAAGCCGTTCTCGATAAATTAAAGCTAAACATACGTTCACTTATCGCCAGTCAGGAAGAGGACAGTAAAGACTTGCTTGACCTCTGCATAGACGTGATTTATCACAATAACATGAAAGCATTCGGGCTACAACAACTTATCAAACTTTATCTCACCTGGTTTAATTCCCAGGAAGCAACTGAGGAGGAAGCATGATCACCGTTGACACCCGCGGAACTGTAACTTACAGCCCGCTTATCCCGGCCGTTAAAGCCATGTGTATCGCCCATCCGGGCGATACACTGGAAATTATAATGAACCATACTGATGCATTTCAGGACTTAAAAGAATACTTATCCGAACAAGGCATTGGCTTCCGTGAGATTTATGACGGAGAGCAACTGACCTTGCAATTTACGATACCAGAATGAAGAAAAGGAAACATCTGATAACTCTATGGACATTTTCTTGATTATCATTGGCTGTATCTGTTTACTTGTCGGAATGGCAGGTTGTATCGTGCCGATGCTTCCCGGACCACCCATTGCCTATGTAGCCTTAGTTTTACTTCACTTCACGGATAAAGTTGATTTTACCGCTACCCAACTTCTCCTTTGGCTTCTTTTGGTCATTGCTATTCAAATACTCGACTATTTTATACCTATGTTCGGTGTAAAACGTTTCGGAGGCACTAAATGGGGAAAATGGGGATGCATGGCCGGTACCTTTGCCGGAATATTCCTTTTTCCTCCCTGGGGTATTATCATCGGTCCCTTTGCCGGTGCATTTATCGGAGAATTATTAGGTGGAAAAGAGACCCATCATGCTCTAAAAGCAGGAATGGGTGCTTTCATAGGCTTTCTTTTCGGTACAGTTCTGAAAGTGGCTGTTTGCGGTTGGTTCATCTTCTGTTTCGTCCGTGCATTAGTATAGCGAAATTATCCGTATCTTTGCAGAATGAAAGATTACCGACTAACAGATTGGTTACCTACTACAAAGAAAGAAGTAGAACTCCGTGGATGGGATGAACTCGATGTCATCCTGTTCAGCGGTGATGCATATGTCGATCACCCCTCATTCGGTCCTGCTGTAATCGGACGTATTCTCGAAGCTCAGGGATTAAAAGTAGCCATCGTTCCCCAACCGAATTGGCGTGACGATTTACGTGACTTTAAAAAGCTGGGACGTCCCCGTTTATTCTTTGGCATTTCAGCCGGATGCATGGATTCCATGGTGAACAAATATACGGCAAACAAACGTCTGCGCAGTGAAGATGCCTACACTCCCGACGGACGACCGGATATGCGACCGGAATATCCTTCAATCGTGTATAGCCAGATTTTAAAGAAACTTTATCCGGACGTGCCTGTTGTACTGGGTGGAATCGAAGCCAGTATGCGCCGTTTGAGCCATTATGACTATTGGCAGGACAAGATACAAAAAAGCATTCTCTGTGACAGTGGTGCCGATTTGCTAATATATGGGATGGGAGAAAAGCCCATTGCCGAACTATGCAAACGTTTGGCTATAAATTCCGAAATCCCGCACGACATCCCCCAAACCGCATATGTATGCAAAGAAGCGGAACAAAAGGAAGAGGACATCGTACTCTATTCGCACGAAGAATGCTTGAGAGACAAGAAAAAACAAGCTGCCAATTTTCGTCATATCGAAGAGGAGTCAAATAAATATGAAGCTGCTCGAATCTTGCAATCGACAGGCCAGCAAATCGTTGTAGTCAATCCACCCTATCCCCCCATGACCCAAGAGGAATTGGATCGTTCTTTCGATCTGCCTTATACCCGCCTTCCCCATCCCAAATACAAGGGGAAGCGTATCCCAGCCTACGATATGATAAAATTTTCAGTGAACATCCATCGCGGATGCTTCGGAGGGTGTGCATTTTGTACCATCTCAGCGCACCAAGGAAAATTTATTGTCAGCCGCAGCAAAGAATCCATACTGAAAGAGGTGAAAGAAGTGATGCAGCTACCCGACTTCAAAGGATATCTGAGTGATTTGGGAGGTCCTTCCGCCAACATGTACCAAATGAAGGGGAAAGACGATACCATCTGCCGAAAATGTAAACGCCCTTCCTGTATCCATCCGAAAATATGTCCCAACCTGAATACGGATCACCGTCCGTTACTGGACATCTATTATGCGGTAGATGCGTTGCCGGGCATTAAAAAGTCCTTTATCGGTAGCGGTGTGCGGTATGACTTGCTATTGCACCAAAGCAAAGATCCGGTCGTAAACCGCAGTACGGCTGAATATACGCGTGAACTCATTGAAAAGCATGTCAGCGGCAGATTGAAGGTAGCACCGGAACACACAAGTGACCGGGTATTGAACATCATGCGGAAACCGTCATTCAACCAATTCGGAGAATTCAAAAAGATATTCGACCGTATCAATGCCGAAAAGAATCTGCGGCAACAACTGATTCCTTACTTCATTTCCAGCCATCCCGGCTGTAAAGAAGAAGACATGGCTGAACTCGCAGTGATCACCAAACGGTTGGATTTCCATCTGGAACAGGTTCAGGACTTCACCCCTACTCCTATGACCGTAGCAACTGAAGCGTGGTACACAGGATTCCATCCCTATACATTAGAACCTATATTCAGTGCCCGGACCGCGCGGGAAAAGTTGGCACAAAGGCAATTCTTTTTCTGGTACAAACCGGAAGAAAGAAAAAATATAATTAATGAACTACGACGTATCGGACGTTCGGATTTGATTGAGAAATTGTATGGAAAGAGGTAAGATCGCTTAGAATGAAAGCTGCTATCCACAACGAAACGCTTTGTATGATTGTCTTACTATCCTCCAATCTTTATCATTGTATCTCAAGAAGTAAAATTGCCTTTAACCGATGAAGGACAGTAGAAATTAATCTTGTGATAATCAACATATAATAGATACATTTCCACCTCGGTGATGAAGGGGTCGTTCTTCACCGATGAACACCCTCTTCCTCACCGATGAACATCCCCTTCATCGGTGATCTCCAAAGTGTTCCTCACCGACGTAAAAGGCCAGCATTCCCAGGCAGTGCATTATGTAACATATTTTCCTTGCATCCAACCTGAAATAAACCATCGAAATATCCTATTTTACCGGAAGTGCCACAATCTCCTGCAATACGCTCACAGCATTCTCCACATCCGGTATATCCTTTATCAACATCGAACGTCTCCCATTTTGTTCGCGTAAATCACAACGCCGGGTATATTTCATCATATAGTCGATCACTTTACCAAAAGCTTGGCTCTGGTAAAACGGGCTTTCGGGATTGGATACAAAAAACAATGTCATGCGACCTCCTTTAAGGAACACCTTTTCTGCTCCCAAACGGGCAGCCAGACGACGTAACGGGACAATGCGGAGCAACTCTTCCGTCTCCGGTGGTACGGGTCCGAAACGGTCTTCCAGTCTGGAACGGAAAGCTTCGACATCTTTGTCCAGCGTCAGTCCATCCAATTCACGATAAAGAAGCATACGTTCACTACTTCCTATCACATAGGTGGCGGGCAACAATAATTCGAGGTCACTTTCTACCTGACATTCCTCTACAAACTGTTCACCTGTAACGATGCCTTCCCCTTTAACTTCATCGGCATACAGTTCGGCAAACTCGTCCGTTTTCAACTCATGCACAGCTTCGGACAGAATCTTTTGATAGGTTTCATATCCTAAATCAGCGATAAAGCCACTTTGTTCGGCACCCAACATATTACCTGCACCACGAATGTCAAGATCTTGCATGGCAATATGGATACCGCTTCCCAGATCAGAAAAATTCTCAATGGCCTGCAAACGACGTTTGCCTTCGGGTGTCAACGAAGAGAGCGGGGAAGCCAGCAAATAACAGAATGCCTTTTTATTGCTACGGCCTACACGGCCACGCATCTGATGCAAGTCACTCAAGCCAAAGTTCTGCGCCTGGTTAATAATAATCGTGTTGGCGTTGGGTATGTCGATCCCACTCTCTATGATCGTAGTAGCCAACAACACATCATAATCATAGTTTACAAAGCCAAGAATCACCTGTTCCAATTGTGCCGGCTCCATCTGCCCATGTCCGATAGCCACCCGGCAATCCGGTATATGCCTGAGGATCATGGCTTTCAGTTCAGGTAGGTTTGATATCCGATTGTTCACAAAGAAAACCTGTCCATTACGGCTCATCTCAAAATTAATGGCATCGGCAATAATCTCTTCGTTAAATGTATGCAATTCCGTTTGGATAGGGTAACGGTTAGGCGGTGGTGTAGAAATCACACTCAAATCCCTGGCTCCCATCAATGAAAATTGAAGCGTGCGAGGTATCGGAGTCGCTGTCATCGTGAGCGTATCGACATTGACCTTCAACTGCCGTAGTTTTTCTTTCACGGAAACACCAAACTTCTGTTCTTCATCGATAATCAACAAACCGAGATCCTTGAAATGAACATCCTTTCCCAAGATACGGTGCGTACCGATGAGTATACCTACTTCTCCCTCTTTCAATCCTTTCAGAGCTGCTTTTGCCTGGGCAGGCGTGCGGGCACGGCTCAAATATTCAACTTTACAAGGAAGCCCCTTCAAACGATCTCGGAAAGTCTGGTAATGCTGGTAAGCCAAGACCGTGGTGGGCACCAACACGGCTACTTGCTTATTATCAGCTACGGCCTTGAATGCGGCACGAATGGCAACCTCCGTTTTGCCAAAACCGACATCCCCGCAGACAAGACGATCCATCGGACGATCCCGTTCCATATCAGCTTTTACTTCGGCAGTAGCCTTGCTTTGGTCGGGCGTATCTTCATAAATGAAGGATGCTTCCAATTCACGCTGCAAAAAACTGTCCGGACTATAGGCAAATCCTTTTTCTTCCCGACGTTGCGAGTAAAGTTTTATCAGGTCGCGGGCAATATCTTTTATTTTCGTCTTGGTACGGTCTTTCAACTTTTCCCACGCACCCGTACCCAGTTTATTCAACCGGGGCGCTTCTCCATCTTTACCCTTGTACTTTGAAACCTTGTGCAAAGAATGGATAGAAACAAAAACAACGTCTTCATTCTGATAAACCAGTTTCATCACCTCCTGCGTCGTATCACCGTTGGGGATACGGACTAATCCGGCAAAACGTCCCACACCATGATCGGTATGCACAACGAAATCCCCGGGAGTGAACTGATTGAGTTCTTTCAGGCTCAATGCCACTTTACCGCTTCGGGCCTTGTCACTCTTCAAGTTATATTTGTGAAAACGGTCGAACAGTTGATGATCCGTAAAAATACAAATCTTCAACGTGTCATCGGCAAAACCTTCATGCAGCGTCCGTTCCACGGCTATAAAAGATATCTTGTCACCCCGGTCTTCAAAAATAGCACGGATACGATCCGTCTGTTTCGTACTGTCACTGCATATATATAATGTATACCCTCTTTCCTGGTATTCTTTGAAAGAAGCGGACACAAGATCGAAATTCTTATGGAATATAGGCTGTGCCGTTGTATGAAAGCTGACTGTGGCATCCACCGTACCTGTCGGTTTCGTTCCAAATTCCATCCTTCGGAAATCAAGGGCTCGTACTGTAAACTCGCTTCCATCGATCAGCTTTCCTTCTAACGTAATCCCACCATTTTCCTCAGCTTCCTGCACGGCAAATGCCTGTGGAGTCAAAGCCTCATCGTGTACCACCTGAATGCGTTCACGAAGCCAAAGAAAATCACGCATGGCCAGTACCGTATCTTTCGGGATGAAATCAAGGAAAGAAGTAGTCACCTTGCCCGTCACTGCAAGATCGGGGACAATCACAATCCCCTCCTTTTTCTCCCGTGAAAGCTGAGATTCTACTTCGAATGTCCGGATGCTTTCTACCTCGTCACCAAAGAAATCTATACGGTAGGGATATTCCGAAGAGAAAGAAAAAACATCGATAATACTGCCACGAACCGCATACTGTCCCGGCTCATATACGTAATCCACATACTCGAACCCATAACTGTGCAATACTTCGGTGACAAAGACAGAGTCGACACGCTCACCGACACTTATCTTTAATGTCTTGTCGCTCAGTTCCGCCTGCGAAACGACCTTCTCCGCCAAAGCATCCGGATAAGTTACGATGCAAAGTCCTTGTTCTCCCTTTTGTAAACGGCTGAGTACCTCGGTACGCAAAATCTCATTTGCTGCATCTTTTTGCCCATATTTGATGGCACGCCGGAAAGAAGAGGGAAAAAACAACACCTTTTCCGTCCCCAACACTTGTGTGAGATCATGATAAAAATAACCGGCTTCTTCCAAATCACCCAATATAAAGACAAACGGGTTGGAATCCTGCGCCACAAGCACAGACGAAAATAGCGATGCGGAAGATGCGCTGAGCCCTCCGCAAAAAATATGCTTTACGGAAGCATCCTCCAATAACCGGTTTATGGCCGCTACATTGGGATGAGCGGCATATCGTTGTTGCAGTTCAGTGATAGTCATAAGAATATAACACAATTTCCCGGCAAAAGTACTAAATAATCCTTAGTTTTGACGCACAATTTTTTGTAAGTAACGGAAAAGCGTTACATTTGTGTGCAAATACAGATACGATCATGCAGACATCATCGGACAGCATTGTAATTATCCCCACTTACAATGAGCGGGAAAACATAGAGAATATCATACGTGCCGTATTCGGACTGGAAAAAGTATTTCATATCCTTGTCATCGAAGACGGTTCACCTGATGGTACAGCCGATATTGTCAAAAAGCTACAGAATGAGTTTCCGGAACGCCTGTTCATGATCGAACGAAAAGGCAAACTCGGGTTAGGTACTGCATACATCACCGGATTCAAATGGGCACTAGCCCACAGTTACGAATACATCTTCGAAATGGATGCTGATTTCAGCCACAATCCACTCGATTTGCCCCGCCTGTATAAAGCTTGTGCTGTGGACGGTGGAGATGTGGCAATCGGGTCACGGTATATCAGTGGTGTAAATGTAGTAAACTGGCCGATGGGAAGAGTCCTGATGTCGTATTTTGCATCCAAATATGTCCGCCTTATCACGGGAATTCCAGTGCAGGACACCACGGCCGGTTTCAAATGTTACCGCCGTCGTGTACTCGAAACGATCGATCTGGACGGTATCCGTTTCAAAGGTTATGCTTTTCAGATAGAAATGAAGTTCACGGCCTATAAATGCGGATTTAAGATCATTGAAGTCCCAGTGATCTTTATTAATCGTGAACTGGGAACTTCCAAAATGAACAGTAGCATATTTGGAGAAGCTGTGTTCGGAGTCATAAAATTAAAAGTAAACAGTTGGTTTCGTAAGTATCCAACCATTAAGAGTGAATCTGGAAAGTCATGAAAAGAACCCTGATAAAAAATGCAATCATCGTGAATGAAGGGCTGCAAGTGCCCGGTTCGGTAGTTATAGAAGGAGAAAAAATAGCGGAAATACTGGTGGAAGAACAGGAACCGTCTGCACCTTGTGATGAAATCATCAATGCAGTCGGATGTTACCTGCTTCCAGGCGTAATTGACGACCATGTCCATTTCCGTGATCCGGGACTTACCCATAAGGCGGATATTTGTACCGAGAGCCGTGCGGCAGCAGCGGGTGGAGTGACTTCCATTATGGACATGCCGAATACGAATCCGCAAACTACCACTTTGGAAGCCTTGAATGAAAAGCTCGACCTGATGGCAGAGAAATGTTCCGTGAATTATTCCTGTTATTTCGGAGCTACCAACAACAATTACCTTCTGATGGGACAATTGGACAAACATCGTGTTTGTGGCATTAAGCTTTTCATGGGATCGAGTACGGGCAACATGTTGGTCGATAAAATGACCAGTTTACTGAACATCTTCAACAGTACTGATTTACTGATTGCCGCACATTGTGAAGATCAGGCAATCATAAAAGAAAATACAGCTAAATATCTGGAAGAATATGGAGTAGACGGTGATGTACCTCTGAAATACCACCCTGCCATCCGTTCCACAGAAGCATGTTACCAATCTTCCGAACTTGCCATTCGTCTGGCAAGGATAGCCGATGCACGCTTGCATATACTTCACGTATCGACCTCTAAGGAGTTGCAATTATTTGAAAATATTCCCTTATCCGAAAAACGTATTACATCCGAAGCCTGTATTGCCCATTTATTGTATAATTCGAATGATTACCAAACTTTAGGAACACGCATTAAATGCAATCCTGCCATTAAATTGAAAGAGCGAAACGCATTGCGGGATGGGGTAAACTCCGGACTGATAGATGTAATCGGAACAGATCATGCTCCTCACCTGCTGAAAGAGAAAGAAGGAGGCGCATTAAAAGCAACTTCCGGTATGCCGATGATACAATTCTCACTCGTAAGTATGCTCGAACTGGTCGATGAAGGAGTATTCACCCTAGAGAAAGTCGTTGAAAAGATGTGCCATGCCCCTGCCGAGATTTATGAAATACACAATCGCGGATATATCCGTAAAGGTAATCAGGCGGACTTAGTCCTTGTACGCCCGGATACGGAATGGACAGTAACTAATGACTGCATTCTCAGTAAATGCAAATGGAGCCCGCTTGAAGGACACACTTTCCATTGGAAGGTAGAAAAAACTTTTGCCAATGGTCATTTGCTGTATTCTGACGAAACAATAGATGAGAATTATCGTGGACAAGAATTGAGATTCTTATGATCATCTCCTATAAAATTCATGAAGTCAGTCCTTACATTAATTGGATCTACTTCTTTCACGCATGGGGCTTTCAACCTCGTTTTGCAGCCATAGCCAACATACATGGTTGTGATGTGTGCCGTGCCTCATGGCTTACGACCTTTCCGGAAGAAGAACGTCCAAAGGCGTCGGAAGCGATGCAGCTTTTTAAAGAGGCTAACCGGATGCTCGATTTACTCGATAAGGATTTTGAAGTGAAAACCCTCTTTAAGCTTTGCGAAGCAAATTCCGATGGTGATAATCTCATTTTAGACGGTATGACTTTCCCGCTTCTCCGCCAGCAAGTCAAAAAGCGGGAGGATACACCTTTTCTTTGCCTGAGTGATTTTATTCGTCCTGTATCCTCCGGAATTACGGATATTGCCGGTGCATTTGCATCGACCATCGATGCCGATATGGAAGGGGTATATGAAAAAGATCCTTATAAGCACATACTCGTACAAACTCTTTCCGACCGTCTGGCTGAGGCAGGAACAGAGAAGATGCATGAATATGTACGTAAAGAAGCTTGGGGATATGCAAAAGATGAACATCTGACCATCCCCGATCTCCTCGTTGAGAAATATCAAGGCATACGTCCTGCCGTTGGTTATCCTTCCCTCCCCGATCAATCTATAAACTTCCTGCTAAATGAATTATTAGGCATGGAACAGATCGGAATTTCCCTGACAGAAAACGGAGCCATGCATCCCCATGCCTCCGTATGCGGCTTGATGTTTTCCCATCCCGCTTCCGAATACTTCTCTGTCGGAAAAATTGGAGAGGATCAACTTGCCGATTATGCACACCGCCGAGGAAAAACCGTAGAAGAGATGAGGAAATTCCTGGCAGCAAACTTACAAGATTGACCACTGATTCGGAATTAAAATTTATATCCTAATTCGAAAGAGAATGTCATATAGCTTTCTCCATGATCCATACAAGTAGCTCCTATCTTGAATGAAGTACCTATCAAATAATGGTCACGAATCTCAACTCCCACACCTGCGATTCCTCCACCGGTAAAACGTCTGCCATATAAATCGACTGTATGTAATACGTCATTCTTATAGCTTGAATCATAAACATAATATTTTTGTTCCCCGCTAATGCCTAAACTGACATAAGGCCCCAGATCAAACACAAGATTTGTACGGTTTGCGATTTTGAATTTCAGGGCAAACAATAGTGGAAACTCCAACGACAAAGGATCATGACTGATTTTTCTTTTATAATAGGATGAAGTATTATAATCATAGCCCCTGTCGAGTAACTTTGTATAAGACAATATCACGGCCGTTTGGAACGACCAATGCCGTCCCAACCTGATGTCTATTCCGGCTCCACCGTAATAGGTAAGATTTCCTTCCGGATTTTCTTCGGAGAACATGGTATAATCTGCACCTATAAATTGAGAAGTACCTATCCCGGCTTTTATAAACCAAGAAAAGCGATCCATCACTTGCGTTCTCATCTTTATTTTCATCGGAACTTCAATTCCCCTGTTTTTTCTACGTCCTTTTTCCGCTTCCAGAGTATCAAGGATAAGAGGCACTTCTTCCAAAACATAGTTACCATCTTTATCAGTAGTGGTAGTCAGATTCGTACCTTTTACCTTAACTGTAGCATTTTGTACCGGATTATAATCTTCATCAATTATCTGTCCAATTACTTTTTGTGTTTGGGCTATTACGTCCGCCAAGCAACAACAAACCATCAATATATATGCAAACAACCTTCTTTTTCTCATTTCATTTATCTTTTATTATAAAGCATATTTAATCAAAAACGATAGGAAACCCCAAAAGTCAAAGCCACATTATGATCGACTACATATCCGAAAAAACTATAGCCATCATCTGCGATTAAAGCGATATTTTTCCCCGTCACACCTACCAACCATTTTTTATATTCAATACCCATCCCGTATACTGCACCAAAATTAAAACGATCTAACAAAGCATATGCTTCCTTTCCCCACGGTCTCTTATAGTTGCCAGAAAAAATATCATATTCCTGATCAGCCCGTCCTGTTTCAGACACCTTAGCTTTACCACCTATGCCACATGAAAGCAGCGGTCCGAAAGATGCTACTAAATTTGTATTACGTGCTAATCTCCATCTGACAAGGAAACGGATTGGCAAATCAAGCATTACCGGATTCCAGACTTCCTTGTAAATACTATTATTAAATGATGCTTCATATCTGGCACCACGGCTACAAAAATCAACTCCTGTTTGGAAAGCCCAATGTTTTGACATACGCACTTCAATTCCCAATCCGAATTCATAACCCATTTTATAATCCGATCCTGTCATGGTATATTTACTCATATTTATTCCGGCTTTCGCTACAAATGAGAGCTTTTTCCGCCTGGGTGTCATCTGAATCGGTTCATTTAACTTTACCTTGCGTGTTTCCATACCTATAGATTCAATGATCAATATTTCAGCTTCCTTTGGCACGTCACGTAACAAAAAATTTCCATCCATATCAGTCACAGTATTCAAGTCCGTTCCTGCCACTCGAACCAAAGCTCCCACTATCGGTTCATGTTTTCTATCAAAAACCTCCCCACGCACATCATGCGTTTGTGCCAATGCAATCATCACACAGAAAAGGCTGATTAACCCCATTAATATCCGTTTCATACTATCGTAATTACTTTAAATTATCATTTTGTCGTTAGCGCATGTACCGAGCTATATGCAATCCCTTCTTTAGTCAAAAGAAATGCACGTACATAATAAGTAACATTAAGATCCAAGTTCCCAATACTCTGACTCCAATTCATATAACCTGTGATTCCAGAATCCCCAAATATACTTTCACATCCATAAGAATTTATTGTAGGCATCTGATCGATTAAACTGTAGCACAAGCCTGTCGCCACAACATCATCACTATCCGAAACATTGTAATTACCACTAAAAGAAACAGATGCTCCATTCCACTCTATATATTCAATACTGATATAAGGATCATTTTTAATTTCAAACGAGTGGATATCACTACATTTCTTACTCGAATAACCATAATAATTTTCAAGACATTCATCGACTAAACCCGGATGATATGAACTATTATGTTGCATCAGACAATAATAATAAGTTCCTGAAGAAAACTGATAATTATCCTTTTCCATGAATCCTATAAAGTTTCCATCATCTTTTAGATAATGTATATGTGACTCTTTTATATAATAAGGTATTTCTTGTAGAAGATCTTCCTTATTTCTTGATATTGCAAAAAAGAACTCATACGCTCTATTCTTACTTATTCCCTCCAATAATTTTGTCGAAAAGACATACCCTTGAGGTAAAGAGATATAAGCATATCCATAATGACTACAATTATAATCTAGTAATCCGTATTGTTCTTCCAATGTCAAATCAGACGTGGTCCTTACACTATCACTCAGTTCTGCATATTCTATCGTGGGGTAATATTCATCCATTTCCTCACACGCTGAAAGCCCCAATAATATGCAACAGCACAATCCCAAAATTTTTCTCATGTCTTATTCTATTTATAATTTCGTTTAAGTTTATAAACAAAGGCTTTACCCTCCTCTCAAAAGAAAGATAAAGCCCAATATTTAGTATTTACTTTCCAAACAAGCGTTTTAATATTACTGCTTGGATACTTTCACTATTTTTTTGTAGAAAGTTTCACCATCTTGTACTACTGTCACAATATAAACTCCATCAGGTAAATCATTCACTTTTAATCCTGAACTTCCTTCTACATGTGTCTGCATAAGCACTATATTTCCATAGATATTTGTAAGTGAAACTCGATCAATGGCTTTAGTACCAGATGAAACATAAAGACGATCGGACACTACTACAGGATATATTTTCAAGTCGGATTCCATTTCTTTGATTCCCGTATACTCATCTCCCATCTGCAACGTATAAGGTTCAAGTAAGTTACCTAACAATACTTCTGCAAACTTCTCTGATTTCTGTACGGTATATACCTTTTCACTTTCATGATCCATTATTCGGAAGTCAATATTTTCATCACCGGAACCAAAGATCGTCATCATCTGTTTATCATCTACATACTGGCTGATACCCCGACATTCCGTTCCGCAAAAGGCACCAATAGAATAACGTCCAGCATCCAGCTTCTCATCCTCTTTATATATCTCAGCAATCATACACATCATGTTAGGATAGGCATATTTATCGACTGCCCAATTTGAAGTATTCTTCATACCCTTACCATAAAGTGACTTCGCTTTTGAAACGATGGATGTATTATAGATAAACGACTTCTCTGATTGTGAATGGTATAAATAACCATTTCCAGGTTTCATAACTTGTAAAGTCCCCAGCCATTGTCCATTGACAAACTGTACAAAACCTTCGCGTCCGAAAATATAATCTAGCGCTTCCGGTTCTGCATTGGCAAATGCTTCGCTGACCGTCATAGTCTGTGAAACAGGATAACCAATCCAGTTCCATCCGGCATGTAAAGCAACAGGTGTCGCACCCGCATTAAATTCATATCCATTCAATGTGTGAACTGTATTTTCAGATACTTCGATCTTGTAAGTTTCCATAGGAGAAAGAGAGACCAAGCCCCCAACAAAACCGGAAACAGGATCATTCACCAATTCCGATGTCTTACCTACTATACGAATTGCATTTTCAGATATGTCTTTCACCGGAATATCGGTTTCCAAATTATGAGATACCCAGTTCCATCCCTTCTTCAAATCCAGCCCTAAAGAAGTTGTCTTAATCGTAAAAGTAAATGTAGCAATTTCACTCTCTTCCCTATCTTCAGCCACAGCGACTGCTTTTATAGTCATATCTTCAGTGATAGCTATCGGATCCGTATATACCTGACGGGTACCATTTTCATCACATGGACAAGATTCGTCAGTAGTATAATAAATCACAGCCCCTTCCGTCTCGCAAGTTAAAGCTACCTGTGTGTTACGATAAACGGCAGTACCCGAAACACGTGAGGCAACCGGAGTCGCTGTTTGTAAAGATTCCCCATCAATTACATTTATGACAGACATTCCTTGTACATCCACATCTTCTATAGAATAAATAATCACAGAAGTTCCCGGCAATTCCCCCGTCAAGGTCAGCGTCGCTTGCCCATTTTCGTCCAAAACCGCTTCCTCCGTTATGGCAGTTATCATCGATGAGGAAGAACGTGCCACCAACTTCTTACCAATGGCTGCATCAAAAGGCAAGGTGCTTACCGTAATTTGTTTACTTCCATGATAAGCTACTTTTATCAGTGAATCAGCAACTATGCTCCTAACTTCTTTCTCTATATCAAAAGCCTGAATGTAGTCAGATTCCATTTGGATGCCGGCATAGCTCTTAACCTTTCGACTGACCGTTAAAGTAATCTCATCGGTTGTCAAGAAAGGAACCTCGGGTACAAAACGAACTTTTGAAGCATATGTATCCGCATTATCTTCATATGCGCACTCCTCATTCATCAGCTTAATCGTACCGGAAATAACTTCCTCATTCTTGGTAACAAAAATATTGTCTGTATCCAAAGCATCCGGAAGCATATATTTGTCAAACTCAACTTCAATGCCATCCTCATATGCACGAGCATTCTTCACGGTTGGTTGTACACTCTGCACCATCGGAATATTCACTTCCAGCTGCGGAGGAGGAACAGGCAACCATTCGCTATAGGTAGTTTGATAACCCTCTTTATCAAATTTCACTTGCCATAAGCCTTGTGGAACATCCCAACGATACATTCCCATTTCATCGGTAAACAGCGGATTTTCCTGAGCATATTCGGCAGCATCCCAAAGCACTATTTCTTCATGCAAATCTCCGTACATATCTTCTACCATTTCTTTGTAATAACAGGTAGCGGTCACACCAGGTAAACGGTTACTACTTACGGCTTCATAAACATAACCGGAAGGATCAATAGAGGGATCGGCATCCGGATTTCCGGAATCATACCCACCACCACTGCTACCTCCATCAGGGGGAGGAGGAGTACTTTCACATTGAAGACTTTTAATATCATTTGAAAGTTTGCGTATAACGGCATTACGAGTCTTATCATACACAATATCTAATGCAAAAGATAATACCACTTTATCGACCAACCCCCAAAGCGTTGCCAAAAGACTTGTTCCGCCAGATGGAATTGCTGCCACAACTCCAGTAGCAATCTTGGCGTCGGCTTGTGCCCGAAGCAATAAACGCCCTGTAGCATAGGCAGCAAATACTCCAAACAAAGAAGTACATTGCATTGCCAAGACATCTGCTTTAGCTTGATCATTAGGACATGGCTCCGGTATTGAAAGATAGAGTTCACCAGCTGTTCTAATATCATTACAAAGTTTATTCGCCATGTCAATATAATCAATAATCGGAATAACTTTTCTGAGGATAGGCGCACAATTTCTCGCTACCCCAAGTGCTATTGAGTTCGAAATTTTTTGTGTTTGTATAGAGACTATCTTAGCAGACCAAAATGCTTTTTTTAAAGGATTCTTACTTTTATTAAAATAGTTAATGGCCTTATTCAGCTGACCCGTTATAGCTTTGTCTGCTTTTTCAATTTCATTTGTAGATTGAAACAAACGATTCATTAAATCTACTTGGAACCCTTTAATAGTTTCCACAGATTCGTTAACAGCTAATATAGCATTATGAACTAATTTATAAATATCTCTACTTTTAGCAGATTGACGACTATTTTCATCAACCGACGTATCAGAGGCCTCTTTTGAATAGAGAATTTTAACTGACTGATCTTCTTTAAAATCTATTGAAATAAAAAGGGAATCAGACTGATAAATAAAAATACTATCTCCACTGGTTAGAGGTAAAGTTATAAACCCTTTTTCCGACAGATCATACCCACGATACTCGGCACAATCGGAAAGAATCATAGATGCTCCATCTTCAGTTTCGATATTCACATGCTTATCACAATCCATCTCAATACGAATACTATCGATGTATGCTTTATTATCTTCCAAAAATGTAGAAATTTCAACATCTAATACGTCACTATAAGCTTCAAACTCTTCCTCTGTCATTGAATCTAGCATAGCAGCAAAATCCGCAGACTCTTCATCATCGATATCAACATCAATTGAAATACCTAACTGTTCCGCTAAACTTTTGAGAGAATCACCCGTTTCATCTTTTTCTGCTTCAGACAGCTTCTGAAGTAACATATTGTAATTATCAACAAAATTTTCAACCTCTGCTCGATAGTCATCTAACTGATTCTTATCTGCATAAACCGCTGTCTCAGCTTTGTAATCAACTGATACATTAACTGGAATATTACCATCATACATATTACCAAATTCTCCACTTGCCACCCACAGTTGTTTTTTTTCATCATAAATTGAATTCAGCGAAGTCCATACCCCATCACCTGTTTTCACATAAAGGATAACATCTGAAATCTTTTGAGGATCATTATTTGTAAATTCAATAGTAAAAGTAAACACCTTATTATATATGTAATAGGTATACTTCTGTGCTTCGCTTGTCGGGTTCAGAAAATCAAAAACGACTTCGTATGTCTTATGCATTTCCGGATTGTCATGATACATAATAACCTTCGACACCTGTATTGCATTCACATCGTATAAACATTCTTGTGTTTCCGATAGCAATTCCAATCCCTGCTTCGTCTTAACTTTCGCATAAACACTATGTGTAGAAAGATTATACGGCTCATTCAATTCGCAAGTAGTAGCCCAAATACCATTCGCCAAAGAAGTAGTTTGTCCGATCAATATACCATTATCGTATATTTCAATATCTGAGTTCCCGATAGCCGTACCATTAACAGGAATACTTGTTTTTGCAACCGTTCTTGGGACAGTAATCGTTAAATCCTTTACCGTAAAATTAGCAGCTCCAATGGGTTGTAGTACTTCTTTATCTTCTAAAGTAAACTCTACAAATGCATTCGGACTATAGTCTCCTCCTACAGTAGGGATAATACAGAAACGAACCTGTTCATTGTAATTCTCCATTGGGACAGTCAAACGATTACCATCCAACATATAACTTGAGACTTTACTTCCTACCATAACAGAATTCTCGACAAAGGAACATGACTCCGGAAGATCCACTATCATCTTTACTTCGCTTACTTTCGATGAATAAATATTCTTAAAGTCAATCTTTCCCTTCAGAGTAAGATAGTTTCCTGCTACAATGGATGGCTTATTGACTGAAAAAAGTGTATTTTCACCGGTATAGTAGAGTTTGCTTTCATCTAAAACAGGAACTAAGTCATTTGCAATCGAAGCAATAACACCACTTTTCACCATAACACTATTTTTCACATAATCAGTACCTTCAATAAGTCCGGAACCGGAAAATTGTGAAAGGTTTAAAATTGAGTTAAACAGAGAACTATTTGCCATTGATACTAATGAATAATCCCCGTCAGGCAGGTCATTAATAATTAAAACGGCATTGCTGTAATTGTATTTCTTTATTAATTGCCCCTTTCCGTCATAGAGAATTCCTACCACCGTTTTATTATCAGTGGAAGTAAAAGTAGCTTTTATGCCACCTAATTCTATAATTGGGAAAATAGCTTCGCCTCTATTCAATGCATCAATGGTTGTTGTTACCGTAACAGGTAAAAACGCATTGTTTTTACTTGTAGCAGTAATACGTAAACAGTCACCTTCAGACACTTCTTCCAACAAAACGATGGAAGGATATTGCACCGAAAACTCTGAAATTGATTTATTCTGCGTTTCATTGAAAATATTATAAGTTACATTAGCATAATCAGTGTACCAGTTTTGGGTTTCAACTGTTTCACCTTCCGTAGCACTAGGTGTAAAGGTCAAAATTGTATTGATAGTTGCACCGGTTATTGACTTCAACCTGATTTCTCCAACATCTGTCGTATCATCAAAGTTTTGTTTCTCTAAAGTATGACTGATATAATCTGCTGCGGATACGGTAATCGTGCTAATATCATTATATACCTTCATGGTAAAGGCACCTTTAGTATCCGTCTTAGCCATAAATGACTTAGAATATTTTCCATTCAACATCTGAGAAACAGATATGGCTGCACCGAACAAGGGATTATTATTTGCCAAATCCTTGACAAAACCTGTAATTGTCACTTCCTGAATGGGCACAAGCGTATAGGAGATAATATTATCACTGTCCTCTATCACATAAGATGATTCTACCGGTAAAACATATTGCATACCTAAATCTTGGGAAAGTACAATCCTGTATTTTATTTCTGTACCGGCTACCAATCCGTTTAGGCTAACACCTTGCTGCAAATAAACATTATCAGTAGTGAGCCAAGTATTCTGAATTGATGAAGTCACATCCTCACCTTCCGGAGTAAGAACTTTTAAAGTTACTGTCTGAGGCGCCAACAAAGTATCAAATGTTACAGATACATTTTCTTCTTTAACCTCAATACCTTCGATTTTACCGAGTACAACCCCTAATTGATTTTTTACATATACATTATATGAACTATTCTTCAGCAAACCATTAAAAGTATAAGTCACCCGGTCTGAGATGACATATTTCTGTTTTTGCCCATTCTGGACATTAACCAGTTCCAATGTCATATTCTTATAACGCCCATCTTCCGACCCAGTGGGAAGATTCACTTCCAATGTACGCACTTCCTCAGACAAAGGCAATATAGTAAAATCTTTCCAACCATCCGCTTCCGAGTAAAATGAAATAGCAGAAGACAAAACACGAATCACTACCCCTTCATTTATATCACGAAATGCATTAGTTCCGACAGTAGGAGGCGTTATTGCGTAACATGATATATCCGTCAGATTTTTGCAGCCGGCAAAAGCCCAATTACCCACATGTTCTACAGCTGCCGGTAAAATAACAGAATTCAAATTAGTATTATCAAATGCATAGTCCGGTATTGCGGTATAGCCACTTGTCCTACTTAAGTCAAGTAATATGCAATTATTCAAGTAACTTGCAATCCCGAAATCTGTCTGATTCATTCGACCGGCAATTGTAACCATGGTGACTTTCTCTCTGTTTCCATAGCCACCGATAACATTGTCTAATGCTGTACTCAAATATCCGGGAGTAAAATCATCTATAATAACTTCCCCTGTTTTATCATTCCAATAATTAGCCCCAGGATTGGAGGGAGTGACCGGATCAAACCGGAAAACACCCGTAATATAGATATCTTCCTTCCCAATAGTAACAGGATAGGACACCTCTTGTGATATATACTGACCCTCTTTCTGCCAGCCTTCAAAGACGTAACCTGTATTCGGATACGCCAAAACGGAAATTTGAGTACCTTCTTCATACATCCTCCCGCTCTCAACATTAAAAGTTCCTCCAACCGAGGGTGATGACGATAAATACAGAAAATGATAACGTTTAGTGGGCATCGTATCCGGTTCGGCAGGCAAAGTCGGATCAAACTTAAAATGTGCCGTTAATACAGAGTTACGATCAGGAACGATATAATTAAATGATTGGTTTTCTGAAATTACTTCCTCTCCTTCCGTCCAGCAGACAAAAGAATATCCATAATTTGCATAAGCATTCAATGCAACTGATTCTCCTAAATTAAACTGCCGAGTATCTTTGAATGAAGGTTCACCTCCAACAGCAGGCGTTACTTGCAGCGTGAGTGAATATAACCTTCCTGGCTCAGGAGGAGTAGGTGGGTCAAAATCATCTTGTCCTCTGAGATTAGTCGAACAAAAGACAAGCATTAATATAAAAATATAATATTTCATATCATTTCCTCTTTTAACTTATTCAGTTACTAATGCTTTAAATGAACGACCATTCACAAGCACAATGTAAGCTCCCGGCAATATGGAAATAGAAGTTTCCTCATACTGTGTCCTATATTCATTTACCATCTCTCCGGTTATAGAATATATTCGTATATCCGTACCTATTTCAGTTTTTACATTGATACGACCATTATCAACTGTTACAAAAGTATTTTCAGAGATCGAATCAGCTATTCCAGTAGGTACAATACGCATATGTAATTCAAAACGCTGATCATATTCACCAGGATTCAAATGTACCGAATAGTCTCCATCGTTTAGTAATACTTCTTTTTGTGTCTCTTTATCAATCAAATATATAAAATAAGAAGAAGAAGCATTATTCATCTCATTCAAAGAAAATGTGTATAATCCGTCTTGCCCCACATGTACGCCAACTGCAATCACCCGGTTAGCTACAGGTCGCTCATTAATAGCATAAGTAACCCCATCTTCTACTGTGTATATCTGAGGTAGGTTTCTATTCTCACTCATAAATTTAGAAGCATCTTTATCCATTTCATAATCGATCGACGCTTCGTCATTTATTACGAAACGAGTCTCGTCCGCATACGATTCATCCCCAAATGATAGATTATAAACCTCTCTTTTAGAATTCTCATCATGACGGGATTGGATCATTGAAGCCCTTTCTTTAACGGTCGATTCATGTTGACGACCATCGGAACGGAAAGTTATTGCATCTACACCTACAGGCTTTTGTACGAAGAACGCTTCCATTGGTTTTAAAACGTAAGCATCATCAGTCAATGATAAAGCTTTATAACCCTCTCCCGAACGAATTGTGATAGGTGCTTGATAATCAATATATCGTATATCGAAAAAGCAAGGATATGGATTGCCCACAAAATTCCAGCTTCTGTTATGTACAAACTCTGAAACATGTTCTTTTAAAGAAATGCTCAAATCGGTCGAGGCAAAGATCTTATTTTTATTCTCATTATTCAAGGCTTTTAGAACAAAATCACTGACACTCCGTTGATTAAATTGAATTATATACCCTTCACCGGCATTAAGCAAATCATCGCTTCCCAATTTCTTCCAGCTTTGCCCTGAACCCGAAGTAGCACGTGATGCTCCGTCATATCGGTAAATAACATACAATATGCCTTCCGGTATGTCCATATCGGCCACTTTCGTATCAAAAGGTACTGAGAAGAAAATCCATTTATTATCTGCCATATTATTCACAATAACCTTAAGTGCCACGGAATCTGCCCTCATTCCCTCCGATTCATTGATCAAAGAGGTAAAAGAGGAATAATCCCAAGTCAGATTTCCATACCAATCAAGAGAAGTAGTATGATTTTGAACATAGTTACCCAAAGAAAGTGCTTTTTTACCATTTATTGTAAATCTTCCCTGATCATACAATATCACATTCGGGTTGTTTGCGGGGCGAATGGTATCTGCAAAAGTTAATGCCCTATTTATATAAATGTCCTTCATATCCTCAATTATGGGTTTTATGACAGGAATAGCATCCCACCCCGGAGTCAGCTTATAGTTATTCAAAGACCAATAGGGTACGAAAAGTTCACAATCTGTTTTATCTACATAATAAAGAGGGTCATAGTTACCATTTAGAACCGGTGGTACAGAGGCGTAACAAGTAAGTCTTTTCAAATTAGTACACTCTTGAAAGGGAGTTTCACACCAATTCAATGAAGCCGGGAGAATTACCTCTTTAAGAGAAATGCATTTACCAAAAGCGTCATCTTCCATAGTAGTTAATTTGGAAGATTCCGGAAAGGTGATTTGGTTTAAATCAGAACACTCTTTAAACGCATTATAATTGATACGCTCCAACGAGTTTGGAAAAACGATTTTCTCTAAAGAGCTACATCCGTAAAAAGCATATCTTCCTATAATTTTCAAACCTTCAGATAGAGTTACTTTTCTAAAATTACATCCCCAAAAAGCTCCTTCCGAAATGTAAGTCAAACTATTCGGAATTACCAAAGGCTTTAATGAACTGCAATCATTAAATGCATAACTTCCCATTACCGCAAGAGTTGAAGGTAAATTTATGTTTTCCAAGGAATAGCAATATCTGAAAGCAGATTCCCCTATACTTTCCAATCCTTCCGGTAATGCCAATTCAGTTAATCCATAACAACGGTGAAAAGCATAATTTCCTATACTTTTCAAGTTTTCCGGCAATTTAATATTTAACAAAGCTGTTCTCGTATTAAAGAAATAGTCAGGCAATGCCTCCATCTTGACCGCGCTCATGTCAATTGAAATTAAATTAGGCATTCTATTCTGTATTTGGTAAAAATCATCCGAATTCAAAACACCGGAAATCGTTAGATCATTCACATTGGAAACATATTCTACCTGTTTTAAAATTTCTTCACCTAAAGTGCCTGCGGTCTCGACATCAACTTTAACTGCTACAGACGTACCATCGACGATTGCATTATTTGTCCATCCGGTGGCCGTGCTATAAACATTTCCATATCCTGCAGGTACATACATCACACGACCGTACTCATTGAATATATTACTACCATTACTTGATGTCGGTGGCGTTTCTGCTTGAATAGTTACCTCTTTCAATTTATGGCAACCGTTGAATATATCCCATCCTAACTCTTGAGTCGTAATTGGGAAATTTACTGTTGGCAACATGCTACAATTAACAAAAGCACACGGTTCTATATATGCTATTTGTGGAAATTCGATTCTATTTAAAGACGAACAATAAGAAAATGCCCAATCTTTTATTCTCGTACAATTAGGCAACATAATTGCCTTCAAAGACAAACAGTTTTGAAATGCATATCGACCTATTGTCAATACGGAAGCCGGAATATCAATGAGAGTTAACGAAGAACAATTCTGAAATGAATTATCACCAATAAGCTCCAAACTGTCAACAGGCAAAACGACCTTTTCAAGTGTTCTATTACCTTCAAATGCGGCATACGGAATCGACTTATCCTTAACAAATGCTGCCGCCATATTCACAATTCGTAATTTCGGCATATCTCTTCTCAATACATAAAAATCATCTCCATTCAATCTTCCCATCAAAGATAAATTGGTAATGGTATCTTTTTGCTCCTGCGTCAATATTGAAGATAAACTTCCGGCAATGGGAACTTCAACCCCATAGCCTTCAGAACATAATGCCTTGATATGGATCAGTTGATTACCACCATTAGTTTCAACAAGAAACTGTTGCTGCCAATAATCTTCTTTTTCAGGAGAGAATGCTATTACAATTTTAGCTTTCTCTCCTCCTTTTATGGCTTCTTTAGGCCAGTCCATAATATTGAAAGGAGAAGAAAGACCTGAAATATTTTTTATTTGCAGGTCCTGTTTACCCAAATTAATCACTTCTATCGTATCCTTTGTCACTGTATCCGGAAGTTTATTCTTGAAATTCACAGTGTTTTTCATGAGACCCAAGAACGGTTCGTCCGTCTCAATCCCGGATATCTCCAAATTTTTCACATAAGCATAGGCATCAGTATATCCTTCGCTTAATATATACGACCATTTAAGCGTATATATGCCTTTATTTAATTCATAAGATGCATGTGTCCAATCTTGCCTTGATTGCAAAAATATCGAATCGGAATCATTAATTGAAAATTTAAAAGTTTCACCATAGCCCCAACTCTGTACCTTATAGTCAAAGCTGACAACTCCCGTCTCTAAGATTTCAATAGTCGTACTAAACCAAGACGTTTTCAACCCGACAATATCCGAACTTGACACACATCCGTCACTGACAATCCATGGATATTCAGATTGATCAAAATTGACAGGTAAAGGAGTTCCACCAGAGATAGCCACATTAAAATCTTGAGCTTTCAAAAAGTTTCCCATAGCCATCATAAGCATGACCATCAACATCGTAATAATTCTTTTCATATAAGTAATAGTTTATGTTATATTTACAGATATCTTAAGATTAATTCCATACAAATGTATGAACAATAACGTTGCTATCAAAATCAAATATTTACTACAATTACATATTCTGTTCGTTTTCACGTTTATCACATCAATATTGACGTTTAGCTTGCAAAAAAAGAAGATTATTATTAAGTAAACAGACTTATTTACATCAGATTATATGTCATATCAGATCAAGAACGAAAACTAATTTTACCAATGAATACTCATATCTCAATACAGGAATTGGATAAACGAATTATCACATAACCCCATAAAACATACATATGCCTAACAAAAAGCACCCTTTTCTCTTTTTTTACTAACCATCCTATTTTATAAAAAGATTGAAATAGCCCGACGACAACTCCTTTTCTTCTTCAAAAACAGATAAATCGAGCTTTTTTCCCCGATAAAACGACCTTTTCTTCTAATAGAAATAACCATTTTCAACCGGAAAAATAGGTGTTTTCATCAAATGAAGTGTTTATTTTCATCTGATGAAATAACTTTTTCATCAGATGAGAATTTAATCCTCATGAATTAAAGTTTATTTTGCCTTTTTATTTTCCATTTCCCTCCTCCTGGCGAGCATACATATTCTATCAAAATAGCACTCTTAGTCGCCCAACACTTTCTATATAAAAAGAAATCAAAGGACAATCCACACAAAAGAAAGTCCCTTCTTCTAAATTAACAGCAAACTGACTTTCCCTAATTGGCCTACAATCGTATTTTTCCAATCACAAGTACCATCGCTAGAAAATATCGTTCTTATGGCAAGTTAAAGAGACAAATTGTCAAAAAGATAAATCATTTCATCCTATAGTTGTAAATCCACAACCGCATAGCCACAAATTATATCTTAGCAAGCTGTCTTATCGAATAAATAAATTCAATCATCTTCCACTATTTGTGATTTTACTATTACTTTCGCGACTAACAAGTCAAAAAGCAATCGAGAAAACCAATGGACTCAAAAGCCTCACAAGCCAAAGACAATGTAGAACAGGAATTCCTTACAGTAATCCGGGAATATGAACGGATCATTTATAAGGTATGCTATCTATACACCACTCCGAATGCTACACTCAACGATCTCTATCAAGATGTAATACTTAATCTGTGGAAAGCATACCCTAAATTCCGGAGAGAATGCAAGGTATCCACATGGATATATCGCATTGCACTGAATACCTGCATCAGTTTTATCCGTAAGGAAAAAAATGTGCCGGAGCTTGTGACGTTGACCCGGGAAGCGGACTGGATGGCGGAAGATAAAGATCCGTTACAGGAAATGTTGCGACAATTATACCGGATGATCAACCAATTAGGACAACTTGATAAATCTATCATATTGCTTTATCTAGAAGAAAAAAGTTATGAGGAAATGGCTGAAATTACCGGATTGACAGTTACGAACATCGCAACAAAACTAAGCCGTATAAAGGACAAATTAAAAAAAATGAAAAAGGAGGATTGATTTATATGGAATTGGAAGAACTAAAAAAATCGTGGAATGCATTGGACGAGCATCTTAAAGACAAAAAGATAGTCAAAGATGAAGATATCTCGCGGCTTATCAACCATGCAACAAAAAATATCGATGCTATGAGCCGGTTGAACAAAAGACTCCGGATAATAGCACTTATCATTTTTGTCTTTTTGATTTTTACATTTATCTATGACGGGGTTTTCCCTGATATTTACTATCAGATCATTCTCATTGCCTTGATTCCTGCTTTCGGCTGGGACATTTTCAGTTCCCGTTACTTAAGCGATACGAACATAGATGAATTGCCACTTGTCACGGTTATTTCGCGCTTTAACCGTATCCATCGATGGATGATTCGTGAAAGAATTATTGGAATCGGCTTTATATTATTTATGGCCGTCCTCTTCTTCTTCACTCGGCAAGTATGGCAGCATGGTACGGGTATGATCATCTTCTTTTTCATAGTATGGGCCATAGGAATCGCTTTTCCTCTCTGGATTTATAGAAAAAATCTGGGACGCTTGCATGAAATAAAGAAAAACCTCAATGAATTAAAAGAATTGAAAGATAATGATTAACTCAAAATATTCTAGACCTCTATTCTCTATCTAATAAAGACGAAAGGTGTCCTAGTGACACCTTTCTTAATTTTATGCTGACAGAACGACAATCTCACTTTTACCATTTACCAATTTGCGTAATTGCACTTGTACCGAAATACGTTCACTCATCTCCTGCACGTGAGATATAACCCCAATTTTCCGCCCCTGCATTTGTAACTGTTCCAATGCTTCCATGGCTGTACGCAAGCTGTCGGCATCAAGAGAGCCAAATCCTTCGTCAATAAATAATGACTCTACCTTCAAATTATTACTTGAAAGAGAAGAAAGCCCCAAAGCCAATGCCAGTGAAATCAAAAAAGATTCCCCACCGGAAAGTGAATAGACCGTACGGACTTCATCACACATGTCGCAATCGACCACTTGTAAGGCCAGCGTACCGGGTACCTGCTGAAGTTTATATCGCTTGGAAAGATAAGCTAAATGTTTATTTGCGTGCAACAATAGTAAATTAAGAGTATAACTCTGGGCTATAACTTTAAATTTAGTACCGTCAGCGCTTCCAACCAGTTTGTTCAGCTTTCCCCATTGTTCGGCAACCGATTGTTTTTCTTTCCATTCGACTTCGATCTCTTTCAAACGTTTTTTGTTCTCTTCTTGTTGCAACAAACGAACCTCAATTAAAGACAACCGGTGTTCTGTTTCCTGATTAGCCGTCTGACAGGCACTAATAGATTCTGTCAATTTATCGGGATTTTCTATTTGTTTTTGTTGCTCGGTCAATTCCTGAACCACTTTTATAAGTTGCTTTATCTCTCCTTGCAAGGTGGATATTCCCACCTGCATCTTCTCTACTTCTTTACGGGAAATCTCCAATGTTTCTGAGATTTCTTTTTCTTTTCTATGGACTGCCCTTTCAGCATCATCGGCCGTCTTCCCCTTCAACAATCCTTTACGTTCTTGTTGCAAACGCTTAAGTTCCTCATCAATCGCATTATAACGAACTCGTTCTGTAGATTCCGTTTGCCGAAATATCTGTAGCTGTTCCTCTATCGCCACTGTCTGCTGCATCAATAACCGGAGTTGATTAAGTTTTTCCCGGACAACTTCACAATGATTTCTCATTTTTTTTATCAACTCATCATTTCGTTGCCATTCTGAATAAAGAAGTTGGTATTGATTCATTTTTCCTTCTAATTCATGCAGACGTTGAGTCAGTTCCTTCAAAAGAGTGTTCAGATAATCTTTTGAAGGTTCAGCCCCCGGATAGGCTGCCACTATCTCCTCTTGAAACTTCTGTTGATCAATTAAATTGCGTATGTCCCGTTGAAGTGCAATTTCACGGTCATTCATTTGTTTATAGACTTCAGAAGCCGCTTTATATTCTTTCTCAACAGAATGATACAAAGTGTCGACAGCACTTCCTTCTATTCCATATGGATGCGATAAACTACCACAAACAGGGCAGGCTTCACCGGCATGAAGATTATGACGCAAAGCGATGACGTTTTGGCTCATGGCCAACCGGGCATTTTCATATATATGTTGTAACACATTTAGTTGTCCCGCCTTGTCAGTAAGTTGCTGTGTCAGAACAGCCAGTTGAGTAGATAATTCCGCTTGTTTGGCACGCAAATCCGTCAGCAATCGACTCGCCTGTAATGTACGTTGAACAAGAGCTTGCTGTTGCAACAATCTATTTTGCTCCTCACCAATAGATTGAATACCAAAAGCATTCAGATCAGACACCCGGTTATCATTTTCCTTTTGATAGAATAACAGTTGTTGTTCTTCACGAACCACAGTCTCTTCTATCTGTTGCAAATCTACCGATAGAGATACGCCCTTCTTCAATAATTTGCTTAGGGAAATGCAAGATGAATCTAATTCAACTTTAACAAGGCGTTGCTTTTCCTCTGAATCAATCGTTTGTTTATGTAATACGTTCAAAGTATCTTCAGACTGCCTTATATTTTCTTTCAAAGTCTGTAAACGGATGTCCAATTCGCGAGCTTTATGTAATTCCGGCTGAAGTGTTTCCCATTGTTCACGAAAATGCATAAGATATTCCGTTTGTTGAAGCAGACTCTCCTGAAGTTTTTTCAATTTTTCTAACTCTACAGATTCTTCCTCTTGCTTCTTTAGAAGTTGTTCACGATGCTGCCCTAAAGTCCGGACAACAGTCAATTGACCGTTCAATTCAGTAAGCTTTTTCACTCCATCATTACGCAGTTGAACCAATTCTTCCTTATTTTTCTGCAAAGCCACTAATTCTTCTTCAGGAAGCAGTTCGATGAGACTGATGGACTGTTTAAGTAGATTCATTGCTTCGTCAGCAGCTTTACTGCGCGCATATATTTCACGAGAAACACGAGAATATATCTCAGTTCCTGTCAGCTTTTCCAGCAACTCGGCTTTGGCAGACTCCTTGGACTTTAAGAAGGTGGCAAAATCATTTTGCGCCAATAAGACGGTACGGGTAAATTGTTCATATGTCAATCCGACCAATCCAACCAACTGACTGAGAAGTTCTGTTTTCGTACCTTGTAACTCTTCTCCTTTATTCAGATCGATAACCTGAATCACCTGGGGTTGCAACGATCCCATAGATTTACCGCGCGCGCGACGAACCGACCAACGAGATCGATAGAGATACCCAGTACTTCCTTGGAAATCTACCTCAGCAAACCCCTCTCCCATTCCTCTTCGAAGAATGTTTCGCACATCAGACTGATTAACTTGATTTTCACCAACATCCGACAAATACAGATTTTCACCCGATGCCGTAAAACGAGGAGTTTTATCATAAAGGGCCAAACAAAGAGCATCTAATATAGTTGACTTACCCGCCCCCGTAGCTCCGGAGATTGCAAATATGCCAGCCGAATGAAGAGGTTCAGCCGTAAAATCTATTTCAAAAGTCCCTTCTATAGACGCAAGATTCTTAAGTCGTATGCTCAGTATTTTCATTTATCACTCCTTTCATAGCTTCATTAAATAGTTTTTCCAGTTCTTCAGACATTTCGACCTGATAGATTTTCTCAAAAGTAGCTTTCACAATATCAAGTGGATTCATTTCTTGTAGACCAGAAGCAAGCATCACTTCTTCCTTCATTGCGTCCCCAGCTTGCCGGTAAGAAGATACGATTCGAGCCAGCCGTACCGCTTTATCCACAAGGATTTCTTCGATGCGTTGACGAAGCACAGGTTCCGGTTCGGACAACATGATCTTTATTTCCAAATAAGGAAATTCTGATTCAGACAGTTGAGTATCCATTAATGAAGGCAAATGCTCAAGTTCTTCAATGACCTTTTCAGGAACAGCAGCTTTCCCATTGGGTACACTTAAAAGGCCAACCATAGGATTATATTCTATTTTTTCTATCTCCACTAATTGGCCTTCCATCAACGTCACTCGAACTACACCATGATGATAATTTTTCTCTGCAAACGACATAGGCAATGGGCTTCCGGCATAACGAATATTATCACGTCCTGATACCCGCTGTGACTTATGTATATGCCCTAATGCAGTATATGCTATCTGTTTAGGGAAAGCATCGGGTGAAACACATTCCAATCCTCCGATAACGGTTCGCTCACTATAATCACGTTCTGCAATTTCCGATCCGGTTGCTTGCAGATGACCGACAGCAATAATAGCTTCACCATTTTTACGGTGTTCAATAGCCCTCTTCAATAAACGAGCATATAATTCTTTCACACCTTCAGCATAAGGATTTCCTTCTGTTATAACTACAGGATAATCGCCCTGTCGGAGAAAAGGTACAGCTAAACAGAGTGCTTCCACCTCACCTCCACGATTTTTCAACTCAACAATTAAATCATCATAATCAATTTCCCCTTCTTGTTTATGTACAAGACCTTTAATTTCTGTTCTCATCTCCTGCAAAAGAGGCAAGGGCGCTTCAAGCCGGGCAGCAGAATCATGGTTCCCAGCTACAATTACTAACTGAAGCGATGGATTCTCTTCTGTAACCCTACGAATAAAGTTATAAAACATACGCTGTGCCCCTGCAGATGGATTGGAAACATCAAATATATCACCTGCAATCAATAGGACATCAATCTCCTCCTTCTTCAACTCTTCGGCCAACCAATTTAAAAAGTGGTCGTGTTCTTCCCTCCGGTCATAGCCAAAAAAAGTTTGCCCCAAATGCCAATCGGCAGTATGCAAAATACGTATCATTCGTTTTCCAATTTAAATAACTGATTATATAGATAATAGCGGACAAGTGAAAATGACAGTAGGTTTATCTTTGTCTTTAGTGACTGTATAAGTTCCATTGAAATAACGTATAAAATGTGAATTAATCTCATTACGGATCAAAAGTTTTTTATCAGTATTGTTTTCTCGTGCCAATAAAGTACCTGTCACTATGAATATTAAAACAGAAGAGACATCTTCACGCTCTATACTAAGCGTAATATGATCGAAATCCTGATGATCACCAGATGGAGTAGTAAACAGACTTCTCAACAACGACACAAACCATTTTTTATCGGTACAAATCAACTGGCTATCAACAGAAGTCTGTATAGAGATTCTTTCATTACCATCTTCCGTTCCATTGGCAAAACGAACTATCTCTCGGCATAATCCGATGATTTCTACTTCTTCCTCTTCATATTTAATCTTTCCCGATTCCAAACGGGAAAGTTCCAGTATATTATTTACATAATCCAATAATTGCTCTGCATTTTCCTGAATAATCTTCCCATATACCAACTTGGTCTCTTTATCAAGATCGTCCGTTTCGGCCAATAATTCGGCAAATCCTACTACGGCATTAAGTGGAGTCCGTATATCATGACTGATTTCCATTTTCAGACGTTCTTTCGCCATATTATCTTCTTCAGAATGGGCGGCAGCTTCCGCAACCTCCCGTTCAGCTTGCACAATTTTACGCGAAAGGTAACGTGTATAAATATAAAAGATCAATGCCAAAATCGAAAGTATCAATAAAATAACAAAGATACGCACATAATTTATGTTCGTTACTTTCTGTTTCTCAAGTAATAATTCATCTATATGATAAATATCCTTTATTTGATCCAACTGATTGGAAGAGAAAGCATTATTCAATGAGTCTTGCGTTCTTATCAGATATTTACGGGTTTCGATGGCACCGATAGAATCCCCCTTTCCCCACTGCGTTGTGGCCTTATAATTCATCAACACACCAAATGTATTTACATTATTCTTCAGAACAATCGGAGTTACTTTATCTATCAATGCAATACTCTTATCATATTCCTTCGTCCGTGAAAAATATTGAAGCCGGATCAATTGTATATTTAACCAAAATACAGCATCGACATGCGGACCTAACAAAGCTTCCGCCTTTTCAATGTGTGCCATAGCACGCTCATAATCTTTATTAACCATATAATGTAATACATACTTCACTTCACAATCAATGATCAGATTTGCCCAATTCTTCTGTGTATCAGGCTCTCTTTCCAACACTTCTTGCAAAGTTTTCTTCATTTCAGCTAAATATGGCATTCTCAGACTATCTTTTCCTGAATTCCCATATACTTGGGCTATTCGTGAAAGAACATCTACTTTCAAGTACTCTTTTGTTTCAGGTTCAAAAATTTGATAAGCCTTTAGAAAAATATCTAAAGCCCGCTCGGAACGGCTAGATACTCCATAAGCACATCCCAAACTATTATATGCAGCAATCTTACCATTATTACTTTTCCATTTCGTTGCTTCATCCAATGTCTCTTTTGCCACATACACCGCTTTTTCAATCATTCTTTTAGATGCTAACGCACGACTTACAGCAGCTTTTTGTTCCAAATAATAATCATATGTACCCATCTCCTGAGCAAATTCTTTTAATTCTTCCACCCAATATGACAGACTGTCAGGATCATGCTTTTTATCATAATATGAAGCAATATAGTAAGCACCTTGATTCTCATAATAAAGATTCTGCTGCAATTTACCTTCCTCATACAAAGCAGTGGCAAAGAATTTATTATGAGGAGGATATTGATGTAGATAAGCTATTTCATCGAGGAGATACAACCGAGTAGAGTCATGCGGCATTTGTTGCACCCGTCTCATGACACTATCCCGATACATAATATCTTCCTTACTCTCCCCAGCAAACAAGCAGAAAAGAACAGAAAAAATCAAATATAGTGATATTATCAGCCTTTTCATGATTTAGTAGTTTGTGGATTCTCTATTTGCTTTAAAGGATGCAAAAAGCAAAAGCGCGCTCCTTGTAAATAAGTTGCATCTATCCAAATACGACCTTTCAGATGCCTCATAATCAAAAGACAAATGGATAATCCCAATCCTGTACCCTGCACAAAATCATTCAACTTCTCAAAACGTTCAAAAATGAGTTTCTGCTTTTCAACAGGTATGCCGCATCCCGTATCCGTAACTGAAAATAAAGCCATATCTGCATTTTCACAGCTTCTATCAAGACTTAGAACAATGGAACCTTCTTTCGTAAATTTTGTAGCATTAACCAAAAGATTTATCAATACCTGGCGCAGACGGGCATCATCAGTCTCAATCGCCAATGTTTCAAGAGAAGTAACAAAACGCAATTCAACCTCCAACTTATAAGAGGCAGCTATCGTTTCGATAACCTCACGACATATTTTCACAGCATCATATTCTTTTATATTCATGCTGATATTATCTTCATCAAAATCAGAAAAATCAATGATATCATTAATAAGTTTCAAGAGTTGGTAAGAGTTCACTTTAATAATCTCGCAGAACTCTTTCCTGGAGGTTTCATCTACTTCCATTTCATCAGAAGCCATTAATGTAGAGAAACCTACAATTGCATTCAACGGTGTACGCACCTCATGGCTCATATTTGAAAGAAACAGATTCTTTTTGCGTATTGCATCTTCTGCTTTCACTCTCGTTATTTCCAGTTTCTTTTTAGATTGATTCAAACGGAATATTTTTCGCCAACTAAGAAAAATAAAAAGAAACAAAACAAATACGCAACCAATTATTGATATTGTATAATAGCGGAGTGACTCACTACGTGCCTGCTCTATCTGATACGTTAACTGATCAGCCTGAAAACGTATAGAAAGTTGGTCGATTTCTTTCGGATAATTTGCTTTAAAAACTGAATTTATGTAAGAGTAAATTGTATCATATAGATCAAACGACTCTTTTTTATGTCCCATCTCCTCTAATAATTCGGCTTTTGAATGCAATGCACTGATAAACAGGGAATAATCATTATTAGCACGTTCCATGCTGAAAAAACGATTATACACTTTTAGAGCTTCTTCCGGTCTGTCGGTGCGTTTCAGATAAAAAGCCTTTGCCACCAAATAATATTGATAGAGTTCAGGAATTAATTTATTCTTTATCTTTTCAACTTCAGACAAATATCTGCCAGACGCTTCCGATTTTCCTGCATAGATATTATAATAGATTTTGAAGATATTTATGACTGCGTGTTCTGTATCCGACCATTTATCTGAAGAGCATTTTTCCAACATCCTGATGTATTTTGACATTGCATCCATATTTTTAATATGGAGATAATATTCCGCTAGTTCTACTAACAAGATTTTCTTTAAAGCAATATCTCCATCATACTGTTCAAAAAGTTCTAATGAACGTTCATAAACTTCTGCGGCTTCATCATGTCTTCCGGTGGCTATAAATACTTCTGCAATAGCATTAAGTGCCAAAGCCATTCCCAAAAGATTATCCTGCGCTTTTGCTTTTGAATACATCACGTCACTCTGGGCAATCGCCATACGAGTTTGCCCTCTGAGTATCTGTGATTTTATAAGTATTCGTTCAAATTCAAAATAATCATCATATTGATTATGTTTTTCTAGTACCTCCAACAAACTATCACAATTGAGAATAATACTGTCCTCTTCCTCCAAAAAAGAAAATCCAAGACTGTTGCGAAAAGATAGAATAATATCATCTGCTGTATTTGCCATCAGCCTGCTGCTCAACAATAAACAACAAATACTTAGTATAAGATTTCTCAATAGTATTTTCATTAAATGGCAAATTGATATATATGTTTGTATCAGTCTATATTATTCAGATGACAAATCTACTCAAAAAAAAGCAAACATTTCCATTTGATTACTGAAAAAGAAACATGACTTTTCTTTTCACCGCAATTACATCCAAAAAATGAACAATTATTGATTTTTCATCGCACTTATCCCCAAAAACAAGTTTATAATGGTTACAAACAAGTCATAAACACCGATTATCATCAAAGATCTCCTACATTTATACATAGATGCTCTTATAGCATCGTTAGTGCATTTGATATCACCTTATTTTTTATTTGCTTCAAAGTATAACAATAGAAAGAGAATTCTTATCTTTGTCCTTCGAAAATCCAAAGCTTATGAAAATACTATATTACATCTATCAGATTTGTTTTGCATTGCCTATACTTTTAGTATTAACGATTCTGACAGCTATTGTCACGATTGTAGGTTCATTGCTCGGAGGAGCGCACATTTGGGGGTATTATCCCGGAAAGATTTGGTCACAATTAATCTGCCTGTTTTTATTAATACCTGTAAAAGTGCATGGTCGCGAAAAGATTCATAAACATACATCTTATATATTTGTTCCTAATCATCAAGGATCTTTTGACATCTTCCTCATTTATGGATTTCTTGGACGCAACTTCAAATGGATGATGAAGAAGAGTTTACGTAAAATACCTTTTGTCGGAAAAGCATGCGAAAGTGCAGGACATATATTTGTTGATCGTTCGGGGCCTAAAAAAGTACTTGAAACAATTCGCCAAGCAAAAGATTCACTAAAAGACGGTGTATCTTTGGTTGTTTTCCCAGAAGGAGCCCGCTCTTTCACAGGACATATGGGATATTTTAAAAAAGGTGCTTTTCAGTTAGCCGATGATTTGCAACTAGCCGTGGTACCTGTGACAATCGACGGATCTTTCGAAATCCTCCCCCGTACTGGAAAATGGATTCACCGCCATCGCATGATATTAACGATTCATGACCCGATTCCACCCAAAGGAAAGGGATTGGATAATATTAAGGAAACCATGGCCGAAGCGTATTCAACTGTGGAAAGTGCTTTACCTGAAAAATACAAAGGAATGATAAAAAATGAGGATCAAGATCGTTGATACTCTAATATATATAATGCTTCTCAATCAACATTGACGTGTAGCCTTTTCTATTCACTCTAAAAGATGATTAAGAACATACAATGTATTGCAGATAAACACATAAAAATAGTGTGAAATACTCACGTACTTCACACTAAAAAAACCAATCGTGTATTAATCTATACACATTTTCTTCATAGAGATTGCATAGAGATCCTATTCTACAACTTACATAAAGGATTTAAAATATAATCCTATCTAAAAATGCAAATGAGATGATACTACGTTCAAAACTCTTTTGTTGTTCTCTGACATCTCATTTTTCAACTTTAAAGCAATGGCCTCTAATTCGCGAGACGAAATTTTAGAAGCAGCTTTTATATCTTTCTGAAATTGGTCAAGAGAAAAATAAGCATCCTTTTCTCCACCAATCTGCCCTGCAAAACGATTGTGATACTGTTCCAATACATTATTCGAAGTCAATAAGCCACCAGAGCCACAATCACCAACAACAATCACTGGCTTTTTCTGAAGCGCTCCTTGTAAAGCTATATATTTATGTCCTACAATAATATTTGCTTCTTGGATCAAAGAATTTACTTCAAATTCTTCACGCACAATCACATGCGGTGCATACCCTATCCCAAAAAGTTCCTCTTCACCTGAATATATGATATTAACCTTATAATCATTCAAGGTGTTAAGTATGATGAATAATCTCAACGCTGAATGTCCGTTACCCGCTCCAACAAGTATGGAAGGAGTCGAATGACGATATTTAGGAAATGCATTCATCTCTTCAAAACACGGAAAATGCATAGTAGTACTATCATCAGTACAACTACAAGGCTTATTAGGTGCTATAATCAATAAATGATCATATTGATTTACACTGTTTTCAATGAACTCTTTTTCATAATCATCTGCTAAGACTGAATAGATAATCGGTATGGCTGGATGAATCTCCTGTATTTTTTGATATCCTCTTTGATTAAAAGCAAAAGCGAGATTGTAAGAAGTCCATATCTCCCTATTAATATCATTTGCCATATCTACCTGATAACTATTATCTTTCAACAGCTTGATCAAGCCTTCACAGGCCTTTTGCTGTGTATATGTGTTACAACAAGCAGAAAAAAGAATTTTCTTCATGTTGAATTACTCTATAGTAAATTCACCATATACATAGCCACCATCACCATTTGTTAATTCTAATTTATAAGTGCCTGGATTATAGTTATCCAAAGGAATAGATATCAAATGCCATGGAGCAACAACGTCAGCTGTTGAAGTATAAACAACTTGGCCAGCACCTTCAATTGAAAGATTAACTTCACCAACTGCGGTTGAGAATTCAACATACAATATGCCTTCGGATATTGCAGCTTCAACAGGAAGTGATTGTAAAGAACGAGTACTTGACTGAGAAAATTCACCTTCTAGATATAAAGGATAATTCTCTGTTAACTGAGAAATGAAACTATCTTTATAGGAAATATCATTCCCACTGAAAGAAGTGCCATTAATAGTACTAGTAATAGATAGTCCTACCAACAAAATTAAAAAATAATGTAATTTCATAAGAATATTGTTTTTGTTCTTCGCAAAAGTAGAGCAAGCTAACGAGAAAAACAAAAAACCAACCCGGACATTTTAGACATCTTAATTATCAAATAAAATATTAATATACAATATATTAACTAAGAATTAAATAAAAAGTACCCGGACAAATAAGAAATTATTTTCTTAATAATCTCTTATAAATTCATCAAAATCCTTTTCTGCAGAAACCTTCAATTGCTTTTTTAATCTTCCTTTCGCTTTAGTTACAGAATCCGAGTTAGTAACAAAAATACGCCCTATCTCTTCATTTGTAAAACCACATTTTAATAAGCAGAAGAATGCAATATTATGTTTTGTTAAAGAGAAATCGTTTTTCAAACGATCAACCACTCCCCAATAGATTAAATTAAAGAAACCAAATAAATAGTCCCATTCTTCATTGGATAATTCTCTTTGAAATATACCATCTTTCAAAAATAAAAGCATCCTAAATGCATTAGCTCTTTTATCCACTTTAAATTCTTTATCAAAAATTATATCTCCACCTAATTCCTGTAGAAGTATCGTTAATTTTTTATTTTGTTGAGTTAGCAAAAAAACTTTTCCATTCAATTCACCAAATTTAGTTTGATAATCCACAGATATATCCTTAAATCGTTCATACTCTGCAATTTTTTGTTGACAAAAATCAATTTCTTCGTTATTCGCTATTATCTCCTGTTCAATTTCTTGTATCCTTTTCTTATTAGTGCGATTTTTATAATAATAAAAACACCCAACAGAAACGGCAACAAAAAATAGCACTATAGAACATAAGGCAATAGATTGATAACGAACCTTTATTTGTAAATTCTTCTTCAGCATTATTTCCTTGTCATATTTCTTTTGCAAATCACCCAAACGCTCTAATACGTCACGATTATGTAAAACATCGTTTAGTGAATCTGCTTTCTCCTTATAATTAATAGCTATCCAAGGATTCTTTCTTGATTTTTCAAGCCAATAAAGAGTATTGTATCCACTCATTTTTGTATACAAATCTAAAGAAGATAAACTCATTTTTAAATAGCTCTCAGCTTCAGATAAATTATCCATTAATAGATATAAATAACCCAGTGATAAATACGTTTCTGAAATGGGGCTACTTTTTGTATTTGCCTGAAGTGCTTTTAAAAAATAATACTCAGACTTTTTATATTCTTTTTTGGCTCTATATGTCATTCCTATTTCTTGTAAAATACTATATTCTGAAATACAATTGTTCTCATGTGCAATTTTCAATGCTTTTTTATAATAATCTAAAGCTATACTATCTGATAATGATGGATCTAACAAATATACTCGACCAATATTTCTCAATGCATAACTAATACCAAGTACTTCGTTTGAAAAAACATAGTACTCATAAGATTCCTGAAAATTAGAAAGCGCTTCTTTATATACTTTTTGTTTCCAATTCAAATTACCAATTTCTTCTGATATAAGCCCCAGCATTTTATACTCTTTACTTCCATCAAAAATTTCTTTGGATTTCAAAAAATACCTCATTGCATCTTCTGGCCTATTCATTTCCATCATCACCCTACCATAATAAAAAAATGCTTTCCCTTGTTCCTTAGGATGATCTCCATGGGAGCCATAATATCCTACAGCCAGTGAAATCAAAGAATCAGATTCTGGCTTGATATAATTTTTATCCATGGCTTGGGTCATCAGTAATCCATAATCAGCTTGGGCTTTACTGCGAAATGTCTCCGGATGAGGTATTTGTTTTAGAAGTTTTAAAGCACTATCAGGATAAACATCTATACATTGCTCGACCTGTGTTAATGCTTGAACGACTGAATCCGGGGTAGTTTGACAAGATACTATCCATATGGATAACATCAGTAATAATGTAGAATAATTTAGAAGGCGACGTAACAACATGTTTCGCTAAGTTTTTTTGCAAAAATACATAAAAAACTTAATTATCAGTTAGCCACCGGTGTATTTTGTTTAAGAAGTTGATGTTCTTCAATGAGCTTCATATTTTCCTTCGCTTTGGAAACAAACTCTTTTACCATCTTATTCATTTTAAAGGAATAGGGAGCATCTTTCATGATGTCTTCAATCTGAGGAGTCATGACAGGGTAAGGAAGACTACTACAAAGCATCATAAAAACGCTGGGACCTAATACATTTTCATAATTATCGGAAATAAACTTTTTGACATATTGATTCATTTCATTCACCAATTCTTCCCCCTCTTTCATCAACTGTTCATGGATTTCAGCAAGATCGACACCTTCCATCACCATACGTGCCTCTTTTCGTTCCAATTCTTCGATTTGTAAGTCCAGAGAATTTTTCTTCTCAATAAATTCGTAAAGAGCATCATTCAGAGGACTCCCTTTTACTTGCAATTGTGTATTGGTAATTGTAACCTCAATGTCACCTCCCTCAACAACCAAAGGCAAAATGGCCTCATCATCCATATAAAGAGTAGCCATCATTACAGAATCCACTTTACCTTTCATCGAAAACAAGCCATGAATAACTTCAGCAGAATCCAATTTCACCCACTGTCCATCTTGCAATATCTTTATAAAAAGCATCTTGCCATCCAGACTACTCACCGATGACGAACCTTCTATCTTATAATTACGACTACAGGACGCAAAGACCAGAAGACAAAGAAAAAGAGGTAAATGTTTATTCACACGCATCTGTTTGTAGATTTTCATACGGCAAAGGTACAACGTATTCATTTTTCAGTGAAACATTTTATCAATATTTAAAATACATAAGACTCTTTTCTTTAATAATCCTTATAAACATTAGTTTTTGGTATGTATTTTCATTTAGTTTACCTAAATTTGCAGACTATGACTTGACAAATAGTCAGTTTAGGAAGTCATAATTAACAACTCAAAATTCAAAAACAATAATAAAATGTCAACTTACGCACCTTTTGCTAAACCGCTCTACGTTATGCTGAAACCAGTGGGAGCAGTGTGCAACCTCGCATGCGAATATTGTTACTACCTAGAAAAAGCCAAATTATACAGGGAGAATCCTAAACATGTAATGAACGAAGAACTCCTTGAAAAGTTTATTGAAGAGTATATTAATTCCCAAATAATGCCTCAAGTATTATTCACCTGGCATGGAGGAGAAACTTTGATGCGACCTTTAGCTTTCTATAAAAAAGCAATGGAATTACAAAAGAAATATGCTAAAGGAAGAACCATAGATAACTGTATCCAAACCAATGGTACGCTTCTAACAGATGAGTGGTGTGAATTCTTCCATGAAAATAATTGGTTAGTAGGTGTATCAATCGATGGTCCACAAGAGTTTCATGATGAATATCGTAAAAACAAACTAGGCAAACCTTCTTTTGTGAAGGTAATGCAAGGTATCAATCTTCTAAAAAAGCATGATGTACAATGGAATGCCATGGCGGTAGTAAATGACTATAATGCAGATTATCCGATTGAATTTTACAACTTCTTCAAAGAACTCGACTGTCATTATATTCAATTCGCTCCTATAGTAGAGCGCATTTTCGAACATAATGACGGTAGACACCTAGCTTCATTAGCAGAGCGGGAAGATGGAAAACTAGCAGATTTCTCAATAACACCGGAACAATGGGGGAAATTTCTCTGCACACTTTTTGATGAATGGGTAAAAGAAGACGTAGGTAAGTACTATATACAAATATTTGATTCGACTCTCGCCAATTGGGTTGGGGAACAGCCGGGTGTTTGCACAATGGCTAAAACTTGTGGCCATGCGGGCGTCATGGAATTCAACGGTGATGTATATTCATGTGACCACTTTGTTTTTCCTGAATACAAGCTCGGGAACATTTACAATAAAACATTGGTGGAAATGATGTATAGCGAAAAGCAGAATACTTTTGGTCAAATGAAGCAGAATTCGCTTCCTACTCAATGTAAAGAATGTGAATTCCTCTTTGCTTGCAACGGAGAATGTCCCAAAAACCGCTTTGCCAAAACATCTAACGGGGAACCAGGATTAAATTACCTATGTAAAGGATATCACCGGTTCTTCAAGCATGTAGCTCCCTATATGGACTTCATGAAAAAAGAACTGATGAATAAGCGCCCTCCTGCAAATATTATGGAGGCTTTAAAAAACGGAGAACTAATAATCGAAGATTGAACATTATTTTAACTGTAATAAAAGAGAAAGATGGTAAACAGACTAAAATTTTACATGCTGGCGTTGACAACGCTGGTAGTTTGCTCCGCAAAGGCGGATGAAGGAATGTGGTTGCTACAATTAATGCAACAGCAAAACTCCATCGACATGATGAAAAAGCAAGGATTGAAACTGGAGGCTATTGATTTGTACAATCCCAATGGCGTTTCATTAAAAGACGCTGTGGGCATCTTCGGAGGAGGGTGTACCGGAGAAATTATCTCACCGGAAGGATTAATTCTGACAAACCACCATTGCGGTTATGCATCCATCCAACAACACAGTTCTGTTGAACATGATTATCTGACAGACGGCTTTTGGGCAACTTCCAGAGATAAAGAATTGCCTACACCGGGACTCAAGTTCACTTTTATCGAGCGAATCGAAGATATTACCGATCTGGTAAATCAAAAGATTGCAAATAAAGAAATTACCGAAGCCGAATCTTTCACTTCTGCTTTCTTAAATAACCTGGCAAAAGAACTGCTGGAAAAGAGCGATTTGAAAGATAAACCAGGGATTGTTCCACAAGCACTACCTTTTTATGCCGGAAACAAATTCTACACGTTCTATAAGAAAGTATATCCTGATGTACGTATGGTAGCGGCTCCCCCTTCTTCAGTGGGTAAGTTCGGTGGCGAAACGGATAACTGGATGTGGCCACGCCATACCGGTGACTTCTCGATGTTCCGCATCTATGCCGATGCTAACGGTGAACCGGCTGAATACAGCGAAAGCAACATTCCTTTGAAAACCAAAAAACACTTGGCTATCTCTCTGAAAGGTTTGAAAGAGGGTGATTATGCGATGATCATGGGATTCCCAGGAAGTACCAGTCGCTACCTCACCGTTTCAGAAGTAAAAGAACGCATGAATTCTACCAATGAGCCACGCATCCGTGTACGTACTGCTCGCTTAAACGTTCTGAAAGAGGTTATGAATGCCAGCGATAAAACTCGTATTCAATACGCCAATAAATACGCAGGGTCTTCCAATTACTGGAAAAATTCAATCGGTATGAATAAGGCGATCATAGACAACGACGTATTGGGAACTAAAGCTGCTCAAGAAGCTCGTTTCGCGGCATTTGCCAAAGAGAAAAATAATGCCGACTACATGAACGTAGTGAAACAGATTGATGATGCCGTAGCTATCACAGCTCCCTTGAACTACCAATTTACCAGCTTAACAGAAGCTTTCTTCACCGCTATTGAATTTGGAAGTCCTTTCCAGATCATGGAGAAGTTAGAAAATGCCATAGAAGAAAAAAATGATTCGGCTATCGATGCCAATATAAAAATCCTGAAAGAAGTATATGATGCTATTCATAACAAAGACTATGATCACGAAGTAGATCGTAAAGTGGCTAAAGCCATTTTCCCACTCTACGCAGAAATGATCCCAGCCGAGCAACGTCCAGCTTTCTACAATACGATTGAAAAGGAATATAAAGGGGATTATAATAAATATATCGATGCTTTATATGATAATTCCATCCTGTCGAACCAGGCCAACTTCGATAAGTTTATTAAAAAGCCAACAACGAAAGCTATTAAAAACGATCTGGCTACTCAATACTCAAAGGCCAAGTATGACAAATATCTGGCGTTAGTAGATAATTTAAAGGGCGAAAGCCAGAAATTAGCTTCATTACACAAAATCTATATTCGTGGATTAGGTGAAATGAAACTTCCCGTTCCATCTTATCCTGATGCAAACTTTACGCTACGCCTGACATATGGTAATGTAAAACCTTACAGCCCCAAAGATGGTGTATTCTATAAGTATTATACGACTACCGATGGAATCCTTGAAAAAGAAAATCCTGAAGATCGTGAATTCAACGTTCCAGCCAAACTGAAGGAACTAATCCAGAAAAAAGACTTTGGACGTTATGCCATGGCAGACGGCACTATGCCGGTTTGCTTCCTGTCTACCAATGACATCACAGGTGGTAATTCCGGTAGCCCGGTATTGAACGAGAACGGTGAATTGATTGGAACTGCTTTCGATGGAAACTGGGAATCACTGAGCGGTGACATCAATTTTGATAATAACTTGCAACGCTGTATCAACTTGGATATCCGTTATGTTCTTTTCATCCTTGAAAAGTTGGGTGGCTGTGGACATTTAATTAATGAAATGACAATCGTAGAATGAGGAAACATCTATTAATAGCTGCTTTTTCTCTTGCAGCCCTTACAGCTCATGCCGATGAAGGTATGTGGATGCTGACCGACTTGCAGGCACAGAATGCTGCTGTTATGAGAGACCTGGGACTTGAAATTCCTATCGAACAAGTTTATAGTCCCGACGGAATAGCTTTGAAAGATGCAGTCGTCCACTTCGGTGGCGGCTGCACTGCCGAAGTTATCTCAGCGGAAGGTCTTGTATTAACCAACCACCACTGCGGCTACGGAGCTATTCAACAACACAGCAGCGTAGAACATGATTACCTGACTGATGGCTTTTGGGCTATGAACCGGGAGGAAGAACTTCCCTGCAAAGGATTAACAATCACTTTTATCGATCGCATATTGGATATAACATCGTATGTCAATGAACAATTGAAAAAGGATGAAGATCCGGAAGGTACCAACTATTTATCTCCAACCTATCTGGAAAAAGTAGCCGATCGTTTTGCACAAGCGGAAAAGATAGAAATTACTCCTGCCACCAAACTGGAATTAAAAGCTTTTTACGGGGGTAATCGCTATTATCTTTTCGTCAAAACAGTCTACAGTGACATACGTATGGTAGGCGCCCCGCCCTCTTCTATCGGTAAGTTCGGTGCAGACACAGACAACTGGATGTGGCCTCGTCAAACAGGTGATTTTTCATTATTCCGCATTTACGCTGCTAAAGATGGCAAACCGGCCGAATATTCTAAAGATAATGTGCCTTTGAAAGTAAAGAAGCACTTAAAAATCAGCTTAGCAGGAATACAGGAGGGAGATTTTACATTTATAATGGGATTCCCGGGACGTAACTGGCGGTATATGATTTCCGATGAAGTGGAAGAACGTATGCAAACTACTAACTTCATGCGTCATCACGTACGTGGCGATCGTCAGAAAGTATTAATGGAACAGATGCAGAAAGACCCTGCAGTCCGTATCCATTATGCCAGTAAATACGCTTCATCTGCCAATTACTGGAAAAATGCTATCGGTATGAACGAAGGACTTGTACGGCTGAAAGTGCTTGACACAAAACGTAGCCAGCAGGAACAATTGTTAGCACGAGGTCGTAAAATAGGCGATGACTCCTATCAAAAAGCATTCGATGAGATTCGTTCTATCATAGCTCATCGGCGAGATGCAATGTATCATCAACAGGCAATCTCCGAAGCCTTACTTATGGGAATGGACTTTATGAGAATTCCATCAACGAAAAAACTAACCGAAGCTTTAAAGAGTAAAAACCGTGAAGAAACACAAGCGGCTCTTGCAATCTTAAAAGAAGAAGGTGAGAAATACTTTGACGACATACGTTTTCCTGAGGTAGAGAATTTGGTTGGCAAGCAGATGTTGAAGACATATATGAGCTACATTCCTGAAAAGCAACGTATCAGCATATTCAAAGTAATCGACACTCGGTTCAAAGGAGATAGCGATGCATTTATCGATGCATGCTTTAAGTATTCTATTTTCGGAAACAAGGCTAATTTCGAGAAATTCCTTAGAAAACCGACTTTGAACAAGATGGATAAGGATTGGATGATTCTGTTCAAGTACTCTATCGTGGATGGGTTGACACAAACGACCCAAGCTATGAAGGAAGCCAACCAAAATTATGACGCAGCGCATAAAGTATGGGTGAAAGGCATGATGGATATGCGTCAGGAAGCCGGTATACCTATTTATCCCGATGCAAACTCTACTTTAAGATTGACATACGGCAAGGTAGCTTCCTACGAACCGGCCGACGGAGTGGTATATGATTATTACACCACCCTGAAAGGAGCTATGGAAAAAGAAGACCCTGACAACTGGGAATTTGTTGTACCGGCCCGGTTGAAAGAATTATATAAAAACGGTGATTTCGGTCGTTATGCCATGAAAAACGGTGAAATGCCTATTTGCTTTATCGTTGACACAGACAATACGGGAGGTAATTCCGGAAGTCCCGTATTCAATGGCAAAGGGGAACTTATCGGTACGGGGTTCGACCGCAACTATGAAGGACTAACCGGTGATATTGCTTTCCGGCCTTCTTCACAACGTGCAGCTTGTGTAGATATCCGCTACATCTTATTTATCATTGATAAATATGCGGGTGCTTCACATTTAATCAACGAACTGGATATTGTGAATTAGTAAAGAGAGGAGGAGAGAGCAGGAAGAGGGAAGAGTGAAAAAGGAAGATTTCTGATAGTATCCACTATTTTGCATAAATAGAGAACTTCCGACTTAACTCTTAATTCTTCCCTCTTCCTACCCTCTCCTTCTTCTCTCTTAATCACCTTTCCAGTTTTGATATGACTTTTCGGATGAATAGGCTATGAATCATTAATTAAAATCTTCCATCATATACGTTTCATTGATTAATTCTTCCATAGTCTGTTGCAAATTATCAACGGCCTCTTCAGGAGAATCTCCATAAGCATTACATTGCATATTCACAGTAAGCCAGGCATAATACCCGCCATCGAATGTGCATTCAAGCACATAATCTGTCTTCTTCAATTTCATATTGGCATATAATTAGTAAGGGTAGGTAAATTTATTATCGATTGAGGATTAAACAATTTTTCAAGTTCGCAGATGATATGACGCTCACTGCTACGAGCCCAATAAACAAATTCCCGGTTCGGGGAATAATGATCGGAAAAGCTCAGCAACGACTCGAGTGCAAATGAATCACTGATAATCCCCGCACCTACTTGTGCTGCGTCATATGCGTTACAATCTTGTTCAATATGCGCAGGTACCATCAGGACAGGCTTTCCCAAATACATCGCCTCACAAATAGATTCAAAACCTGCGGTACTGGCATAAGCGCGACAACCTGCCATGTAATTAAGGAATTTAACATCATCAATCTGATGGAAACTCAATGTCTCATCTACCCGAGTCACTTCCTCGGTATCAGGTTTATCCCAGAAAAATTGCAAAGGAATTTCAGGATGAGCATTATGAAAAGCCTCTACACTTACGGAGAAGCCCGAATTCAACATATACCCATGTACATAATCTCCCTTCTCGGGATGAATAGCCGTGACTTCCGGTCTGAGCAATGGAGGCACCACCGATATGTTTTGATCCGGATCATCGGACATTTTCTTAAAAGAGAGTGCCAAGCGTTTTTTGGCCCGCAAACTTGTCAAGCGCGTAAAAAAACGAAGCATGGAAAGCTGCAAGGCATTCTTTTCGGGAAACTCAAATTCACGGTGCAAAAATAAATACTGATGCCCAATACAAACATAGGGAATCGAAGGATGAAAGAAAGTATAAGTAAGCCCGGTCAAAAGTTCATAGAAATTGATTACCACATCCGCTCCCGTTTCTCGTATCCGCTGATTAATATAAAACATGCTTCTAAAATACTCCGGCACACGAATCAGGTTATAAAGTACACTTTTACCAAGATCAGCTCTTTTATTATCCGCTGATGGCAAAAAGTTGGGACTTAGAAAACGCTTTACCGGTGCCTGTATGTTCCGGTTGAAGAAGCCCGGTAAAGTACGTGAGGAACTTTTCCCGACCAACACTTCCACAACCTCGTGACCATTACGTCGTAACATCTCTTCAAGAGTCAACGCTTGCGTAAGGTGTCCTCTTCCTTCTCCCTGTACGATAAATAAAAACTTCATAGGCTATTACTTTTAGGCAAAAACAACAATACGGATAATTTTTTGTTTTTTCGATACGCAAATTTCGTCACATGAAGTTACAAACATATGTCCTTGCGATTACTATACGATGAACAATTTCTGCGTTTCCACGTTATATAATCAGAAACAATAACTATATTCGCAGTCGATAAGACTGACAATTCATTAGATTTAAGAAAGGAAAAATTATGGAAAAGTTTGAAGATTTGATACAGTCACCAGTTCCCGTTTTAGTGGATTTCTTTGCAGAATGGTGTGGACCTTGCAAGGCCATGAAACCTATTCTTGAAGAGGTGAAATCCAAAGTAGGAGACAGTGCCCGCATCGCTAAAATAGATGTGGATCAAAATGAACAACTTGCAGCAAAATACCGCATACAAGCCGTGCCCACATTCATACTATTCAGTAAGGGGGAAGCAGTGTGGCGTCATTCGGGAATGATTCATGCCAGCGAGTTGACAGGAGTTATTGAGAAGTATACACATAAAGATTAAGAATGAAAAAAGTATTATCATTAGTAGCCCTGGTCATGATCAGTGTAATCATTTACGCTTTCAATGATGAGGGAGCCAAAGTAAACCAAGAAAGCAAAAATGAAGTAAAAGACAGCGAGGTGGTCGTAATGGACAAAGACATGTTTATCAAAGACGTGTTCGATTACCAGACCAGCCAAGAATGGAAATACAAAGGCGACAAGCCTGCCATCATAGACTTATATGCCGATTGGTGCGGGCCATGCCGGAGTACAGCGCCTATCATGAAGTCATTAGCTAAAGAATATGCCGGAAAGATCGTGATTTATAAAGTAAATGTGGATAAGGAAAAAGAGCTGGCAGCACTGTTTAACGCAACAAGCATCCCGCTCTTCGTATTCATCCCGATGAAAGGTGAACCACAACTTTTCCGAGGAGCAGCAGATAAAGCGACCTATAAAAAGGCGATTGACGAATTCTTATTAAAATAAAAGATTAAGAACCAGTTTAAACAATAGACAAAAGGATGGAAAATCATAGCAGTATCCCACAATGCACTGCCATAGAATTTTCCATCCTTTATTTATATTTATTTGGAGTACCCCACCGGATGATTCATCAACGGTTTCTGACTATCTTTCAACTTTAGCACCGTCCTTAATTTAGCCTCATCCATCGAAGCACGCGGCACCGTGGCCAAGTTAGCAGCCGAACAGAAAACCGATATATTCTGTGAAACGATTCCCGCATCTACGGCACACATCAGAAGTGCATGGCTGTCTTTCACATCCCCCATACGAGCCACATCGCTGACCAACACCAATGACACAGGAGCTGTTTTCACAAATGCCTGCCCACCGGCTACTGCATCCCTATGATCTCCTTCAGACACCAAATTCAACTGATGAGCCTTGGCATCATAGAGGTAAGTTCCTTGTGGCAATACTACATAAACATCCACATCCTGCTTGTCCATAGCCGATGGAGCCGTGCGTTTTCCACTCTCAGGACGATTGACTCCATTGGCTGCCCACAACAAATCGGATAGATCGGCCATGCTCAATGCCTTGGCCGCAAATTCGCGTGTGGAATGCCTGTCCGCCAACGCTTTCATCACGGTTCCGCCACGGTTCATATCCGGTTTTGGCAAACGAATCACTTTATCAGCCGCATACAGGGTCACTGATAATAACAAACACATAAACAACAGTTGTACCTTCTTCATAATCTGTCCATTTTAAAGTTCGATGTACAAATATAACCGAATCTCAAATGCAAAAATCATCCTGTAAGAAAGTTTAATAAAAAAAGACCTGCATCAACCATGTGACACAAGTCTTTTCCTCATTTACGAATTATATTTTATTATTTCTTACCGAAATAACGGTTGTAAAGTCCTTCAAAACCTTTACCGTGACGAGCTTCGTCCTTACACATTTCATGTACGGTATCGTGAATAGCATCCAGATTCAACGCTTTGGCACGTGTAGCAATACGTTTTTTATCTTCGCAAGCACCAGCTTCAGCATTCATTCTCTTTTCAAGGTTGGTTTTTGTATCCCACACGCAGTCACCCAACAATTCAGCGAACTTGGAAGCATGTTCAGCTTCTTCCCATGCATAACGTTTGAAGGCCTCGGCAACTTCAGGATAGCCTTCGCGGTCGGCCTGACGGCTCATAGCCAGATACATACCAACTTCAGTACATTCACCCATGAAATGATTGTTCAAATCCTTGATCATTTCTTCGTCGCAACCTTTAGCCACACCGATCACATGTTCGTCAACGAAAGACAAAGCACCACCTTCTTCTTCAACTACTTCTACGAATTTGCTAGCAGGAGCTTTACACAACGGACATTTCTCAGGAGCTGCGTCACCTTCATAAACGTAACCACAGACAGTACATCTAAATTTCTTCATTTTGTCTTTAATTTTAATTAATTAGTCAATACGTATATTTTTCAAACAATTCTTACACACACCTTTGTAATAGTAATGCATTTCAGTCACCTCATGGCCATCCATTTGGACTCCCTCAACTTCTTTTACTCCCTTAGGCATTGCAAGATCATAAATACGTCCGCAACTTTTACAAAGGAAGTGGGCATGCCGGGAAGTATCCGCATCAAAATTAGTATTACGCTCATCGATGGTGAGCATCAACGCAGCTCCTTGCTCTGAAAACAACTTCAACGTGTTATAGACTGTCGTCTTAGAAAGTGTTGGCATTGAGTCAGATAGAGCCGTGTATATTTCATCGGCCGATGGATGTGTACGATGTTCCATCAGATATTCCATAATAGCAATGCGCTGAACGGAAGGTTTTATATTGTACGCTAATAATCGGTCGTATGGTTTCATATCTTTTCATTTTCAGAGTTGTAATCATTACAATCTTAAAACTGATGCAAAGATAGAGATTCCTTTCATTTCTACAAATAAATTAAAGACATTTTTCACAAAAAACATACTACATTTCATCCGGCCGGGGAGAATATGGCAAGTAGTTGGACAGATATCTCAAAAGTATTTCCTAATTTTGCATCCAATTAGTACATCAAATCATTTATTTATATGAATTACGGATTTGTAAAGGTGGCGGCAGCAGTGCCCCATGTTAAAGTAGCGGACTGCAAATATAATGCCGGACAACTTGAAAGCTTGATAGCCATTGCTGAAGGAAAAGGAGTGCAAATCGTGACTTTCCCGGAAATGTGCATCACCGCATATACCTGTGGCGATTTATTTGGGCAACAGCTCTTATTGGAAGAGGCGGAAATGGCATTGATCCAAATATTAAATAATACGCGCCAACTGGATATCATCTCTATCCTGGGGATGCCTGTAGTGGTGAATTCCACCGTGATCAATGCAGCCGTAGTTATCCAGAAAGGAAAAATATTGGGAGTCATTCCCAAGACATATTTACCTAATTATAAGGAGTTTTACGAGCAACGTTGGTTTACTTCTGCGTTGCAAGTAGCCGAGACTAGTGTTCGGCTTTGCGGGCAGGTGGTTCCTTTAGGCACAAATCTCCTTTTTGAAACTTCGGATACCACATTCGGAGTGGAAATATGCGAGGATTTGTGGTCCACCATCCCTCCCAGTTCGACATTGGCTTTACAAGGAGCAGAAATCCTGTTCAACCTTTCGGCCGATGACGAAGGCATCGGAAAACACAGTTATCTTTGTTCGCTTATCGGCCAGCAATCGGCACGGTGCATTGCCGGCTACGTATTCTCCTCCTGTGGTTTCGGGGAATCGACCACGGACGTGGTATTTGCCGGCAACGGACTTATCTATGAGGATGGAAGACAACTGGCAAGCAGCGAACGATTCAGCATGGAAGAGCAATTGGTGATCAGTGAGATAGATGTGGAACGCCTACGTGCCGAACGGAGAATCAATACTACGTTCGCTGCCTGTAAAGGCAATCTTCCGGCAGATCGGAAACCGATACGCATCGCCACGGAATTTGTCAATAGCAAGGAATTAAATCTGACGCGCAACTTTAGCATGCATCCTTTCGTCCCCAAGGGCAAAGCTTTGAATGAACGCTGCGAAGAGGTATTCTCCATTCAGGTTGCCGGTTTGGCACAACGGCTTGTCCATACAGGAGCCAAGACAGCTGTGATAGGTATATCAGGCGGATTAGACTCTACATTGGCACTGCTTGTCTGCATCAGGACTTTCGATAAACTCAGCCTGCCGCGCAAGAATATCATCGGTGTTACGATGCCGGGATTCGGAACCACAGACCGCACTTACAACAATGCACTCTCTCTGATGGAATCGTTAGGAGTCACCGTTCGGGAAATCAGCATCAAGGAAGCGTGTATCCAACATTTCAAAGACATCGCCCATGACATAAATGTCCATGACGTCACTTACGAAAATTCACAGGCACGCGAACGCACGCAAATATTGATGGACATCGCCAATCAGACCAATGGAATGGTGATCGGGACAGGTGATCTTTCGGAACTTGCATTGGGTTGGGCTACTTACAACGGAGACCACATGTCTATGTACGGTGTCAATAGCAGCGTCCCGAAAACACTGGTGAAATATCTTGTGAAATGGGTTGCTGACAATGGAATGGATGATACATCACGCACTACGTTGCTCGACATCGTGGACACCCCGATCAGTCCGGAACTGATACCGGCAGATGAAAACGGAGAGATCAAACAGAAGACTGAAGATCTAGTCGGCCCTTATGAGCTTCATGACTTCTTCCTCTATTATTTCATGCGTTTCGGTTTCCGCCCTTCCAAAATATTCATGTTGGCTTCACGGACGTTCAACGGGGTACATGATGAAGAAACAATTAAGAAATGGTTGTTCATTTTCTTCCGTAGGTTCTTCAATCAGCAGTTTAAACGGTCGTGTTTACCCGATGGGCCGAAAGTGGGAAGCATATCCATCAGTCCGCGCGGAGACTGGCGGATGCCGAGCGATGCGTCTTCCGCGGCATGGCTGAAAGAAATTGAAAGTCTGTAGCAGATCGATGCGACCCTCACAGGACAACGGAGATAAACAATAGAACTATTAGTGTCAAACCATTCAACTTCAAATTATGGTAATATTACAAAAAGACATACCCCAAGGCTATGCTCATTGCTTTGCCGGTAAAGACAGATGCCCTAAAGCAGACAGTTGCCTGAGAGCTATCGCAGCAAAATTGCTTGAAGAGAGCAAAGATACGCAACCCCAAACCATCAATATGGTAAATGCAGCCTATGTGGATCAGTTGGCCGACCAAACCTCATGCCCACTCTACCGTTCAAGCGAACCGTTGCGCTACGCCAAAGGCATGTCTCATATTTTCGATGAAATACCTGTAAAGCAAGCTCGCACCATACGACACAAAGTTATCGGATGTTTCTCATGCGAACGTTATTTCTACCATAGTCGAAATGGCAATAGACTGATTTCACCCGAAGAACAGCGGAAGATAGCCAATGTGTTCCGAATTGCCGGCCTTGACACCACTCCCAAATTCGATGATTATGAACAAGTAATTGTATGGTAAGCAGAATGCCATATAGGCACATCCTGATACACTATTTTATACAATTACATAGTTAATGACGCATATCGCCATAGCATGACAACTGCAATGCTAATGCAGCATCATTGCAATAGTATTGCAGCGCCACTGCAAAGGGAGTGCAGTACTACTGCAAAGGGAATACAGCATCACTGCAAAAGCATGGCAGTAACTCTGCAAAAGCAATGCGTAAACATACAAAAGAACGAATCCATTTCCTTACTTTTCCAAAGATACCGATCCTCGTGTACCGGTCGTCGTCTACATCTGTTGCCAGACATATTAATGAATGGCTCAGTGTGTGCGGCTGTCCTGATTTTATATGCTTTTTGTTTGCATTTAATAAATAAAATTGTTTATATTTGCAAAAGCCGTTGCATTGCTTAAAAACATATAATGCCATGAAGAAATTGATGCTATCCCTGCTGTTATTGCACAGCACACTCGGTTATTCCCAGGAACCATCCCGTAGTATAGAGATTCATGCGATCGACAGTGTGCCGGTCATGCGCTCATCGGGGATGGATCCTGCCAGTCATACCCAACTCCCCAAATTCATTCCTCCATCTCCTGAAGTTTCATCTCTTTTCAAATTCATCGATTATCCGGTAAGCCATTCTACGGTGATAATTGACTATCTTAAATATATCCAGATTATAAACGACAATGAGTACCATCGGTCGGAAAAGCTTGTAGCCCATGAACTCGGACTTCCTGTGTTCCTCTTTGCCGACTATTCCATCACGAGGGGGCACCGGCTTTTATCGTCCGTCACCGAAGATGAAGTATTTGGCGGTCATACCGTAACCACTACCCGCCATTATTCCTACGATTCCAACTTTTTGTTGAAAAGTGTCACGACCAGTGGCAGTTCCGGTAACAACCAGGCGGAAGAGACCTTATATCCGACCGATGCCTAATACAAAGGCCAGGTTGTCTACGCCAAGATGGTCAACCTTAACATGATGAACGGGACTGACCACTTTCTATACGTATGATGCTTTTAACCGCCTTCAAAAGATCAGCGTCCAGGAACCGGGAGGAAGCATCAGGACTGTCGGGACTCATGATTATCATTACAAAAATAATTAAAAGCAGTTCTTGAATAAAATAATAAGATACAGGAATATCCACTTCAAAAACTCCGGCTTATGAAACCGCTCCTTTTCCTCTCTTTCGTGCTTGCGCTCCCTCTAGGGCTGTTCTGCCAGACCACCCTGGACAGTTCGTGCAACCTTCCCCGTCCGGGCGACCGCCTTGCCAAGCAACAGGTAGATTATAAAGCTCCCGGTGCGGCAGGGGCAGACCTCGTCTGGGATTTCAGCGACCAAACCCCTTTGAACGACCATTACGAACTGAAGTACCGTACTTTGAACACATGTTCGGACACCCTTGCGGGTATCGAACACCGCACGATGTACTATTACCATCTTCGTGGCGATTCCCTCTGCTCGCTTGGCTATGAGAACCCCACCACCCTGATCCGTTACCACCGGCCGGAAGCCCTGCTCGTGTTCCCTTCCATTCCCGGCTCCGCCTTGCGCACGGACACCCTCCCTTTCATCCTGAACCGGGACAGCATCGACTGGTATCTTGCCAATGACTCCTCCTCCCTTCAGGTGGACACCTGGCGTTGGTATGCGGACGGCTACCGCTATCCCATCTTCGAGTCCGTCTCCGGCTCTGTCTGCTGCCTTGGAAAAGCGTCCCCCTATTTCGCCACCTCCTTCTATTATCCTCCCCACGAACAATGCTATGCCCTGGGGGAAGATTCCGAGAACCGGCAGAAACGTGAGGATCTGAGTGAAAAAGAGTATTCCGCCTTTAATGATGGCAGCGAAGGCAGGGATTATTCCGACGACCGGGTCAGCTACTCCATCCGCATTGATTCGCAAGGCGAATTAAGGATAGACTATCTCCTCAATGAACCTGCCGAGGTGCTGGTCGGTCTTTATGACCTGCAAGGGCGGCAGTTATGTCCTGTCCGTCAACAGCAAAGTCCGGTCGGAAACTATACCGAGACGTTCTCCCTGTCTGATTTTCCGGACGGTGAATACCTTCTCCGTCTGGTTGTTGGCGGAAAGACTTATGGCGAGAAAGTCTTGAAGCGGTAGTCTTTGAGATACCATACTATAATCCTGTTTTGAACCTTAAAAGCAGAAACACAATGAAAAGACTTTATTTATTCCTATCTCTTTTGTCGGTGGCTTGTTCCCTCTCATCACAGAACAACAACCAGAACTATGTCCTTACGCGCACGATGCTCAACGAGTCGGGCACGCAGTACATCGACAACATCCAGTACTTTGACGGTCTGGGCCGTCCTTCGCAGAATGTCCAGAAAGGTGTCACCCCGAGCCGTGCCAACCTTGTCACCTTGCAGGAATATGACGGCTTCGGCCGTGCAACTAAAAGCTGGCTCCCCCATGTCACCACATCCACTTATCTTGACCCCGGTTCTTTCAAGAACTCCGTTCCCGGCACTTACAACGGTGACAGCCGTCCCTATGCCGAGACAATCTATGAGAACTCCCCCTTGAACCGCGTGGTCGAGCAGTATGGTCCCGGTGCGGCTTGGTCGCAACATCCCGTCTCCACCTCTTACCTGACCAACACCGCCAGCGGTGATGTTACATTTCATGAAATTGGGCACGTAATTTATCAAGGGAAATCCCAAAATAAAGTAATAGACTATCATAATAAATCAAGAAATAGGCTTTTGCTTACTCCTAGACCTTATGATGAACATCATAATAAAAATGTAAAAAGAGGAGTTTATTGATATGAGTAATAAAATAGGTGTGATTATATTATTAATAGCGTTTTCTATTTATTTGAGTTCGCAAAAAGTAGAACAAAACTGGATTATCAATACAGATTTATCCAAAGATGAAACGTTGATATTAAATGTATCAAATGATACTGACGGGAATGTCGTTTTTGATTTTATCAATCAATCTAATGATAGCTTGTATTTATTTGATAGTTATTTAGATGGGACGTATTCAATCATAAATGAAGATTTGTATGGTTCTAAATACTTACATAGATATGATATGAAGTTAAAAGAGTGCAAATTGTCATTTTTGCCAATATTGCCTTTTTTGTCTGTGAATTATACAGATGTTGTTGTGGCAGGAGAAAATAAACTTATTAGAAAGGGGCAAATATTATATCATTTTAAACCTATTCCACCACAAAGTTGCATACAAATTGCTGTTCCTCGAAAGGTCTTCTACTCAAAAGAATATGTAAAGGAAATAACCCTTAAAGATTACTCGAAATTTGATAGTACAATTAAATTTAAAGATGTGATTCCTAAGAGGTGTCAGCGGATTAAAGTTGAATTTGCCATTTATAAAGATGTTAGTTTATTAACTTCTTACGATGCATTTTATTTTGATGAGCTTAATTTTAACAAACAAGCACTCTCATATGAGGTCTTTTCTGTCTCTATGGATTTATTAGATTAATTCATTTAGCTAACATTTATAAAGTTCAGTTTCTTTTTAGGTCAACCAGATATATGGGTTAGGAAAATAAGTAACTAATTCAGTACTTAAAGAAATGTACTTTACGGTTTAACAATAAAAATGTGTGGTTATAGATTCTATATGTGTATAAGTTTTCACAATAGGGGTACCGTATTAATAGGCGGAAAAAATATCCGGGAGTTCCTGTAAGTTCAAAAGAATGATTGCATGAATCTCCCGAACGACATCGCTTTTCTATGTGATGGCAATCCTCGTAATATTTCTTACGGTTATGATTCCAACGGCTTAAGGCGCAGTGTCACGCACGTGACCGCCTAGGGGTTTGTTTTCACCCTGATGGCTTCCCTTGCAAGATATTCCAATCAAAAAATAGCCCGACCGTTACATAACCACCACCAAATATTGCGGGAACCTCATTTATAATTGTGTCAGTAAAGGCAGCGTTTTTTTCGTGACCGCACCTGATGTAAGCCTTGAACACATCCTTACTAAAGAAGGTTATATCACTATGAATGGCGATATCCCCGTCTATCATTATTTCCTTAAAGATCATCTGAGTAATGTCCGTGTCGTTATGAACGAGAACGGTGTGACGGTTAGACAATCGAACAGCTATTATCCCTTTGGTGGTATCTTTAAGAACAAGGGGGATGGCGAACATCCCTTCAAATTCGGTGGCAAGGAGTTTGACCACATGCACGGATTGAACTGGCCGGATTTCGTTGCTCGTATGAAAGGCCATTGGCGGTTTATGCCTATTGATCAGTCTATCAAAGTACATATTACAGCAAGCAGTGTAAAAACTATAAATGGTCAACTTATAATAGAAAATTTCTTTTTAGGCAATACTTTTGAATCCATGTTAAGAACGATTGATATGGGATTTGAAGATACCGTAGGAAATACTACTTTACAACACTCCTTTGGAAGTCGGAAGTTCGAAGTGATATATATCCCGCCTGATAGCCATCCTCAACGCGCGTGCCAAAGCTTTGAAGATACCTTCAATCTTATGATGTTCGTTTTGCCCCTCTGCCTTGATATTCAGATTCATCTTTGCAGCATCACTCAACGATTTAAAGAAATGGAGGAACATCTCTGTCGGCATCTCCCCTATCTTCTCACGTTTAAATTCCGCCTCCCATACCAACCAGGGACGGCCTCCGAAGTCTAGACAAACCCGGCAGAGACAATCGTCCATAGGAAGAGCATAACCATACCGTTCGATTCCCCTTTTACTGCCTAAAGCCCGATAAATACACTCTCCCAATGCTATGGCCGTATCCTCGATCGTATGATGCTCGTCCACATCAAGATCACCTTTCACCTGAATGGTCAGATCGATGCTGGAATGTTTGCCGATCTGTTCCAACATATGATCGAAGAAGCCGAGTCCGGTCGAAATATCGCAAATGCCGGAGCCGTCAAGGTTCAGTGAGATGAAAATATCCGTTTCACGAGTGGTACGGTGAACTTCCGCTGTACGTTCACCGGCAAAAATATACTCGGCTATCTTATCCCAATCGGTAGTGGCCAATGCACAAACGCTTTTCAGTCCTCTATCTTCCAACAAATCGGTCGAATCCTGCAAATAAATAGCCTTACAGCCGAGGTTCTTCGCCAGTTCCACATCCGTAGGGCGATCACCGATCACAAAACTGCCGGGCAAATCATATTCAGGATTACCGATGTACCGGGTCAGCATTCCCGTACGCGGCTTGCGCGTAGGTGCCAACTCTTCCGGAAAACTACGGTCTATGAGGATATCATCGAAGACAATCCCCTCTCCTGCCAAGGTTTTCAACATAAGGTTATGAGCAGGCCAAAAGGTTTCTTCCGGAAAAGAATCCGTTCCGAGACCATCCTGATTGGTTACCATGACAAACTCGAAATCGAGCTTACTGCGGATAAATCCAAGGTTACGGAATACTTTCGGATAAAACTCCAGTTTCTCCAACGAATCGAGCTGGTAATCCATCGGAGGTTCAATGACGAGCGTCCCGTCACGATCTATGAACAATATTTTCTTCTTCATCATCTTCGTTCTATTTCTCTACCTTTATTTATATAGTCTCAAAGCTTCCAGCAACCTTTCATTCTCCGGCCGCGTGCCTACCGTGACCCGCAGGCAATTGCGACAAAGGGAAATGTTATGGCGATTGCGTACAATAATGCCTTCACTCACCAGATAATCGTATATCCTTACAGCATCCGTCATCCGGGCAAGAAAGAAATTGGCATCGGAAGGGAAAACCTCAAGGACACAAGGCAATGTAACAAAAGCGGTTTCCAAATACTTTCTCTCTTCTTTCAACGTACTCACCCAACGTTCGATTTCATCATAATTATGCAACATTTCGATGGCTTGCCGCTGAGTGAGTTGATTCACATTATAAGGGTACTTGATTTTATTCAATACCCCGATGACTGCCTTAGAAGCAAAAGCCATGCCCAAGCGTATGGCAGCGCATCCCCATGCCTTGGAGAAAGTCTGCAGAAGTACCAGATTGGGGTACTTGTCCAGTTCCGAAAGGAAAGAAGGAGCTTCGGAAAAGTCATTGTACGCTTCGTCCAGTACGATTAAACCTTGAAATGTACCCAAAAGTTTTTCAATTTCGGGACGCAACAAGTCATTTCCCGTCGGATTGTTGGGAGAACAGAGGAAGACAAGTTTCGTACTGTCATCCGTTGCCTCAAGCAGTCGGTCGGCAGAAAATTGAAAACGTTCGTCGAGTAAAACTTTCCGGTATTCCACATTGTTCACATCGGCACAAACCTGATACATCCCGTATGTAGGATCGATAGCAACCACATTATCTTTACCCGGTTCACAAAATGCACGGAAGAGAAGGTCAATCGCCTCATCACTCCCGTTTCCCAGGAAAACGGATTCCGGATCTACCTTCTTGATTTTGCCCAGTTCCTCCTTCAACTCCCGTTGCATAGGGTCGGGATAACGATTGTAAGGCAAATTGTACGGATTTTCATTGGCATCCAAAAATACGGAAGCAGCAGCACCTTTATATTCATCCCGTGCCGAAGAGTAAGGTTTTAGCATCCAGATGTTAGGACGGGTTAGTTCTTGCAATGTTTTCATCGTCTCCTATTTTAATTTCTTATTATCGATCTTCTCCAAACGAACGGAAACCGCATTTTTATGCGCATCCAGTTGTTCGTTGGCAGCCATAATCTCTATAGACGGCCCAATGGCGGCAATACCTTCCGGAAGTATTTCCTGAAAAGTGATCTTGCGGATAAAACTGTCCAGACTGACACCACTATAGGCTTTTGCGTAACCGTTGGTAGGCAAAGTATGATTGGTTCCCGAAGCATAGTCCCCCGCACTTTCGGGCGAGTATGAACCTAAGAATACGGAACCGGCATTTACCACCCGTTCCGCCACTTCAGTATGACTTTCCGTTTCCACAATCAAATGTTCGGGAGCATATTCATTGGTCAACTCCAAGGCTTCCTTCATATCCCTTACAAGTATCAGTTTACTGTTTGACAAAGATTTGGCAGCTATCTCCCAACGAGGCAACTCGATCAATTGCCGCTCCACCTCTTCAACTACTTCCAACAGCAAATCTTCGGAAGTGGTAACCAACATAGCCTGACTATCGACACCATGTTCCGCCTGCGAAAGTAGATCAGCGGCAACAAACACGGGGTTGGCAGAAGCATCTGCCAAGACCTCGACTTCCGATGGACCGGCAGGCATATCAATGGCTACATCCCGCAGGCTGACCAACTGCTTGGCTGCCGTTACGTACTGATTGCCCGGTCCGAAGATCTTATATACCTTAGGCACACTTTCCGTTCCGTATGCCATTGCAGCAATGGCTTGAACACCACCGACTTTAAATATTCGATCCACACCCGCCAATTGTGCAGCGAAAAGAACGGCCGGATGAACTTTGCCATTCTTACCGGGAGGCGTACAAAGCACCACTTCTTGGCATCCTGCGATCTTAGCCGGAACAGCAAGCATCAACACGGTAGAAAACAGAGGAGCGGTGCCACCGGGTATATAAAGCCCCACTTTTTCAATGGCAACTGCTTTCTGCCAGCAGGTGACTCCCGGCATCGTTTCCACCTTCTGCCCTGTGAAACGCTGTGCAGCGTGAAAGGTCTCAATGTTCTTTTTTGCCAATGTGATGGCAGCTTTCAACTCCTCACCGACATTGGCAATTCCTTCTGTCCACTCCTCTTCCGTAACGACAATGTTAGACAATTCTACTTTATCAAACACTGCTTCGTATTCTTTCACCGCTCTGTCACCTTCATCTTTCACCCGGTCAATGATGCTGCGCACAGTATCGAACAGATTCTCCGTATCGAGAGATGGGCGTTTTAATATCTCTGCCCATTCCGTCCTGGATGGATATTTGATCAACTTCATAATACAGTTTTTTAAATAATCATTTTTTCTATCGGTAACACTAATATGCCTTCTGCCCCCAACGCTTTCAGCTTTCCTATTATTTCCCAAAAACATTTCTCATCGAGTACCGTGTGTACAGAACACCAACCTTCCTGTGCCAAAGGCATAACCGTAGGACTTTTCATTCCCGGCAGTACGGCTACAATCGCGTCTAACGTCTCTTTAGGAGCATTCATCAAGACATATTTTTTATCTTCCGCTGTTTTCACCGCATCCATACGAAACAACAGCTCGTTTAAGATTTCCTTCTTGTCATCACTCAGATCTTTGTTGGCAATCAGCAATGCTTCCGACTTCATGACCACTTCCACTTCCCTCAACCGGTTGCTTACCAACGTAGAGCCTGAACTTACAATATCAAAGATCGCATCCGCAAGCCCAATGCCCGGAGCCACTTCGACCGATCCCGTAATGACATGTATCTCGGCACTCACTCCTTTTTCCTTCATATACTTATTCAATATTACCGGATAGGAAGTAGCGATCTTCTTTCCGGCAAACCATTCCACACCCGGATACTCGATGTCTTTCGGCATGGCCAGTGACAGACGGCATTTACTGAACCCGAGACGTTTGATGATTTCGGCATCTTCCCCTTTTTCCACAAATTCGTTTTCACCGACAATCCCCAGATCAGCGACCCCGGTAGCTACCGATTGAGGAATATCATCATCCCTAAGAAATAATACTTCCACAGGAAAATTAGTGGATTGTACCAATAATGTACGTTTCGTAGCACTTAGTTTTATGTCCGACTCCTCTAAAAGCGCCATCGTTTCTTCAAACAGACGGCCTTTGGCTTGTACTGCAATTCTTAGCATAGTTGTAGTTGTATTTTTAGGATTTACAATAAAAAAGGCTTACCAACCGGTAAGCCTTCATCAATAATATCATTGTTTCTATACAATATCATCTACGCCCACCGAGTTGTTCGTCAGGAATATGATGATGGTGATGTATAGCTGTAAGATTCATATTATCTATATTAATGCGACAAAAGTAAAGTATTCACCTTAAACTTCCAAACATTTATCACTAAATCTTCATTTTTTATTTCAAATTAAAGGAAGTATTTCATCAGGTTCAACATCGCAAGCCAGAAAATGCATCTCTTCTTTCGCTTTCTCTTGCGAAAAAGTGAAATAAGTACAAAGAGCTTCGGTACAAAGTTCTCCATCCTTATTATAAAGTTTCGCGTCTACCAATACGACATTGCGTTTGATTTCACGGATAGAAGCCCGTAATACAAGATGGGTGTCTTTCGTGCTAATCGATTTTCGGTAACGAGTCTCCATTTTAGAAGTTACCCCGGTTGTCTGAAGCTTTCGGAGAATCACCCAGGCACAAATCTCATCCAAAAGAACCGACTGGATGCCTCCGTGCAAAGTATCGATCCATCCCTGATACTCAGGACGGGGTTTCCAAATACTCACCACCTCATCACCATCTTCATAAAATTCCATTTTGACACCAGCCTCATTATTGGGGGCACATCCAAAACAATTATAACCTTCCAATCCCTTCCAAGGGTTAATAATCTTCTTCATGCTGCAAATATTTTATTAATTATAATAGGTGTATTCTCGCTCTTCGTATACTACAGGAGTATCATCGATAAACTTTACCCGCTTTTTCCAATTACCCTGCTCATCGTTGAAGAATTTATAGACGTATTTCACATCGGGCTGATCTTTACCCGGTTCAGTGCCGGAGAGTATCCCTCCGCGCACATTATATTTATAAGTATAATGTCGTACATTCTGAGGCAGTCCAATCCATTCTTCTTCAACTCTGCCTCGTGAGTTCCAAGAACGTTTCACCGGCTCATAATCAACATCGGATGTACCTTCCGGAGCAAACAACACCTGTTTTACCGTTTGTTGTCCATAAGGATCATATTGATAATCAAATTCGCTGATCTTCTCTCCACCTTGTGCAAACCAAATTTCGGATACACAATTGCCTTCAAAATCATATCGGAAGACACCTTTCCGAAGTGTCTCCCCTTTAGGACTAATCAATACCTTGTTTCTCAATTGCCCCGCTTGGTTGTATTTCCACTCCATCACATTCTCAACATCACCACCGGACAATCTATTTATTTCCTTCGAAACATTTCCGTCCACATCATATTCGTACTCCGTTATTCCTTGCAAAACACCTGTTTCGGAGAAATGTTCGAGCCTTGTTTTACGACCGCTACGATCAAAATGGAAGGTAAAGAACTTACCCATTTTCTCACCTTTATCTATGCTGCCCGGTCCTTTGGGAACAGCAACGTAAGAAGTCTGGCGAACGCTCTTTACTTTCCCTATCAAAGCAAGATCCATCCGGTCATTCTCCTCTCCGGCATACTTAATAGTCCGCACTACAATGTATTCTGGATTTACACCATTATACTCCGTACGTCTCACCCAATTACCATATTCATCATAAACATAATCCACCTTCTTGCTGCGCGGTGCATCAAACCGTTTGAATGCTCCTTCGGAATAAAGTCTCAATCCCGTTGTATCCTGCTTTTCAACAGATCGCACAACCGGCTTTTTAGTACTTTTTACCGATAACGTATTTTGTTCATGTACTTCGACCGGTCGGCCGGCTTCATCATAAATAACATCCGTGACTACTTTATACTTCTGATGAGTTCCATCACGAAAAGTAAGACGAATATCTCCCGTAACCTTTTTCATTACTTGACCGGCTTGGTTACGAATGACTGTATCGGCTACTAAAACCTGCCTCTCGGCATCCAATCTTCTCTTTCCATTCAATCTTCCCTGAGAATCATAATAATATTGATAAATATTATCAACCCCACCTGTCGTAACCGAAGCTGTAATCTCTTCCTTTATCCTACCGTCTTCTCCATAAATATACAACAGCTTATTTTTGGCACTCCCATCAGGAGCCAACGAATTCTCTACCAACTTCCGACCCAGCTTATCAAATTTTACAAAATAGATATGATCAACAATCGCGCCCGTTACCCATGCAGTATCTTTTCGGACAGCCTGATATACAGCGGTACGAGCCGCAATTATTTGAGGGGTATCCGACAGTTTCTGTTGAGAAAAAGCCGGCTGCATCATAACTGTTAAAACCAACAGTAATGGAAACCTGCATGACGTAAAAGTTTGATTATTCATACTATTGTAAATAAAATATTAAAAAGCAAAACCACACTCCACTCCCAATATATGCCGTTTATGCTCCGTCTCATACTGATAACAGTAAAACACATCCAACGACCATCTTTCGGACAAACCGATCTCTACACCAGGTCTGTAGCGCATACGTGACACATCAAAGAAAGCGGCATCTCCTATAGCCTGATAAAGTTCGACAGAAAAATAGGGTGACACCCTCCATTTCTCCGGCTCAAAAGCTACTTTTAATCTTGAACGAAGCCGATTTTCAGCTTCTCCTTCCGACAATGTCTGTTGAAATCTCTCACGCAGGGAGAATTTGAACTGTTGCCACTTTAAATGCCCCACAACTCCCAAGTGATAACGATGTCGAAATCTCCACCCTTCATTTACAGTACGATAATGCAACTCATAACCGGCATCGGCATTCAAGAAAGGGAAAAGCTTGTAAGAACCAGACAGAAAAGCGCCAAAACGATCCATCTTTTTCATAGAATCTTTAGTACGCAACTCTAACTTTCCTGCTAAAGATAACTCTTTTGAGAACTTATGTTTGGCCGATATACCTGTCCATGTCCTAAAATCATCAGCTTGCGCATGAAGGAAAGAAACTCCATTACATAAAAGACAAAAGAATAAAATATATATTTTAAAGTTTTTCCTTTTCATCATTGAATGTTTAAGACACAAAGATACAAACCTAAATCGAAAATAATTCTGAAATCCATCAAAAATAGAGTGACAGTAAAAACATATTCGAATAGAATAACAGAAGAAGCTGTTCATAAAACATCTAAAATTAACTTTTGCCGGGCAGTTGATAAAAATCACCCTACATTTTGAAGAATTATGCCCAACGCAAATGTTCAAAAACCCCTATAATTGCATCGGAAAGCTAATGAGAGATGCATATTGAATAGGTGGCAAAAGGACGCGCTTCATAGCTTTCTGCGATTTATGAAAAAAATGTCTAACATTAACACTGGTATTTACATGAAAGTTATTCTTACATTACAACAAACAGCAAACATCTTCACCATTTCTCTATGGCAGATTATTGGGGCTTATCCGGTTGAAATTTTAGCAACAGCATCATTGATCTTCTTGATGATGTACAACCGGATGAAAAACAACGAAGGACTTCTTTCTGAAGAAAAGTTAGGGCTTATTTTAAGCATAATGCACAAAACTCAAACACCCTTGTCGTTAATTCAACATCTGTTGGAAAGTACTCTTTCCGAAGAGCTTCCCAAAGCCACATTACAAAAACTTGAACGTGCGCTCAAGCACGCCAATCATGTCTCGGCATGTTACCAAAACGTCCTAATAATCGATAAACTCAAAAAGAAACTGTCCTCTTACAGTTTGAGTACAATCGAATTCGAACTATATACTTATATTATCTCTGTTTCCAATCAATGCCGGATATACGCCAACAGCCGGCAAATACAACTGAATGTCAGTAAAAATTTCACTTACATCAGCTGCCAGATAAATGAAATAGTCATGACTGCGGCTTTGCAATGTTTGCTGAATAAGATTATAGACGCCACACCTTACAAAGGTAGTGTAAACATCGTCATTTCTCATGTAACCGATAGTTGGTGCCTGCAAATTAGCAATTGCTCCAATTATGATAAAAACAGCAAAGAAATGATTTCAGCTATTTCTGCCTTAAAACTAATGCCTGCATTTGGAAGTTTACGAACTATAAAGAAGATTATCCATCTGCATGGAGGAAAAATGACTGGGAGCTGTCATGGTGAAACCGCTATGTTCAAGATTATCATTCCGGCAAAATGCTATAGTAACATGGCCAATCAACCGCATCTGACAAATTCTGCATTTAAAAGCACCGGACTCACCCCTTTGAATAATGAAAACATTAACAACCGCAACAAATTGTCTTCGATGGCAGATAATGTTCCGAACATCTTGCTGGCAATGGCCGATACAGAATTAAGCAATTATTTAGGAGAGACCTTATCGACAGCTTTCCGCATTACGATACTTGAAGAGCCGGAAGATATTTTCCAGTTTTCCATTCAGCACCATCCGGATGCGATCATTATTGATGAAATCATCAAAGGCGTTAATGGAGAGAGTCTCTGTTCAAAAATAAAATCGGAAACCAACACTTCCTCCATACCCATTATTCTTTTGATAAGTTCGGATGATAACGAAAGCTATTTGTCAAGACTTCGTTGTGGGGCAGATAAACTGGAAATGAGAGTAACGAATATCTGTAAACTGAAGGCCGAAATCCAAGTACTCATTGACAATCATTTAGCATACCTGAATCAATCTAAAAAAGTTTTGCCGATAGAACCGGAAACTGAGCAACCACAATCCTCCTCGATCGAAGAGGAAAATGCCAAATTCATAAACAAAGTATATGAAGTTCTGGAAGAAAAATTAAACGTAGAAAAGTATACAATAAAGAAATTAAGTAAGGATATAGGCATGAGCCGTACTGCATTTTATAACAAAATGATAAAAATTACCGGAAAGCCTCCTACCAATTGTATACTGGAGTATAGAATGAACAGGGCTAAACAGCTTTTGCTTACACAACAATATTACGTTACGGAAGTAGCCGAAATGGTGGGCTATTGCAATGCAAAATACTTTGGCAAGATATTCAAAAAGCATTTCCACGTTCCACCATCCGATTACCTCAGAAGTCCTAAAGTTTGAAACATTATCATCCCTTTGCGTTTTTAATTTAAAATTCGTGGCTTCACGATGCAATATTTTTCATTTTAACTCATTTATAAAGTAAAACCATCTAAATTATATACTTATGAAATACTTTAGCAAAAAAGGTATGTTCTATTCTCTATTAGGGCTATTAGGTTTCAGTGGTTGCGAAAATGAGACACCCGATATGTACGGACCTATGCTCATGTACGGACCAATGCCAACGAGTCTATCTTTCTCTACCCATGTGACTGATCATTCCGACCAACCCATCAAGGGTATACGTACCATCATGGAAGTAAGTGGTGAAAATGAAACGACATTAGTGAGAGACACCGTTTTTACTGACCAAAATGGCATGGCTTATAATAAAATATCTGATACTTCGTCCTGCTATCCGGATGAACAGACCAAATTCACTTTTACATACGATGATGTCGATGGAACAGAAAATGGTTTATACGAAAGTAAAACAGAAGAAATAGCTTTCAAAGATTTACCCACTGGTGATATTATAACTGTGAAGTTGAAAGAAATAGAAAAAGAAAATGAAAAGTGATTCATTATCTTTGAGGCAACGTCTTGGATTGGAAATCTTCCGAAAACTGGAAAACGAAAAAATAAAGGAACACCCTTTGAATCAACTATTTTGGGAATGCACATTACGTTGTAATCTTCATTGCCGCCACTGTGGTAGTGATTGCAAGAAAATAGCAGGACAGCCGGACATGCCTTTACAAGATTTTTTGAGAGTGCTTGACAATGTAGCACTTTATAAGAATCCCAATCAAGTTTTTATCAGTATTACCGGTGGAGAACCTCTGATGCGGAAAGATTTGGAAGAATGTGGCAGGGAAATCACAAAGAGAGGTTTTCCTTGGGGAATGGTGACTAACGGATTTTTCCTCACCCAACAAAGGCTGGATGCCTTAATGAAAAGCGGACTACGTAGCATTGCCATCAGCCTCGATGGGTTTGCTACGGATCATAACTGGATGAGAGGCAACTCTGAAAGTTACGATCATGCCATAGAAGCTATAAAAACGATGATTGCCGAACCAAATTTGATTTTCGACATCGTGACATGTATCAACAAACATAGCTTTCTACGCCTAAAGGAAATGAAAGAGTTTCTAATCGGTTTGGGAGTGAAACATTGGCGTATCTTTACTATATTTCCGGTAGGACGCGCGGCAGAAGACAGTGATTTGCAACTATCAAACCAAGAAATGCGTGAAGTGATGGAATTTATTCGCCAAACCCGTTCGGAAGGTCGCATCCACCTGAACTATGGTTGTGAAGGATTTTTAGGGAATTATGAAGGAAAAGTAAGAGACAATCTTTTTTCCTGCCATGCCGGAATTACCGTCGGATCAGTATTAATCGACGGTTCTATCTCCGCCTGCCCAAGTATCCGTGCCGATTATCATCAAGGGAATATTTACAAGGACAACTTTATGGACGTCTGGAATGAAAAATTTCTACCTTATCGAGACCGTACCTGGATGAAAAAAGATGAATGTGGCGATTGTAAGTATTTTAGCTACTGTAAAGGAAGTGGGATGCATCTGAGGGATGGAGAAGGGAAATTATTGTTTTGCCATTTGAAACGTTTGAAGGGAGAATAATGAAGAACAATATCTGTTCCAATTTGTTACATATATCAAGTATATTTAAAGAGAGAGGAATAGAAGAATGAAAAAGGTAGTAGATAAAGCTTCATCCAGAGGCTTCTTCAACCACGGATGGCTGAAAACCCATCATACATTTAGCTTTGCTAATTATTATAATCCCGACAGAATGCATTTCGGTGCTTTGAGGGTATTAAACGATGATAGTGTCGACCCATCCATGGGATTTGATACACATCCACATAAAAACATGGAAGTAATTTCAATTCCATTGAAAGGATATCTGAAACATGGGGATAGTGTACAGAATACAAAGACAATCACACCGGGAGAAATACAGGTTATGAGTACCGGAAGCGGCATATTGCATAGTGAATATAACGGAAGTAATAAAGAACAACTGGAATTTCTACAGATATGGGTATTTCCAAGAGCAGAAAACACCAAACCGGAATATAATAATTATGATATCCGCCCCATCTTAAAGAAGAATGAGTTGGCTGTCATTATTTCTCCAACTGGGGAAAGTGAAGCTTCTATAAAACAAGATGCTTGGTTTTCAATGGGTACCTTCGATGCCGGAGAAGTAATGAACTATAAACTACATATGGAAGGCAATGGCGCATACGTATTTGTGATAGAAGGAGAAATCGAAGCCGCAGGTGATCATCTACTAAAACGAGATGGTATTGGTATTTGGGAAACGAAAGAGTTTCAAATCAAAATAATTAAAGAAGCTACAATCCTCGTGATAGAAGTTCCTATGAGATAGAAAAACTTTGATATAGTATATAACGCACCGGTTTAGCTGGTTAATTAAAAGCCAACTTCAAAATTGAAGTTGGCTTTTTGATATGTTTACCCTCTTACACTATTTCTGATAAATCAAAATAGTATATGAATTAGCCGGGAATTCATATTTCAAATCGTTCGTATGATAAAGCATTTTCTCCTGGGGAACGATGCGCTCAGGTTGCTCAGGCGTATTCTTCTCTTTTTTATCACCTGCCAAAAATATAACCTTTATTTTAGAAGGATTCTCAAAACCTTTTAAATTAATAGCAGTCTTAATCGTACGGTCGTGGACATTGGAGACATGAACTACCACTTCATTCTTCCGCTCGTCAGTGGCAGCCGTCACGTCCAAATCACCCTCCGTAGCTGTAAATACCCGGAAAGGTTTATGATGTCCGGCAGCCATTTGCTTGGCATAAAAAGGAGGCATTCCCCAAACCAAAGACGGAGTGAAAAATATCTGCCCCTGATTCCAGCCATTATCATTCTGCATGTAAGGCTCAAGAGCATTGGCAGCACATGTGGTCAGCATGAAATCCCCCATTCTGCGGGCTGCGTTCTGAATGGTCACATGCCCTAATGCACGACGCATGTCATGTGTAAGTCCGTTTTCTTCAAAAAGTGCGCATTTCATTTTTGTGGCAGGATTCCATTTGAGGAAATAATCTTTCATCTCTCTTAATTCACCTTCTACATGCGAACCCAAGTGATTATCATCTGCCCAAGGATGATAATCCCAATAGGAAGCCTTCCCATCCAAAGCATCGAATACCATTTTCATATTCTCAGGTGAATCGGGACGCCACCAAGCAGCCGAAATGAATTCAACATTCGGATCTTTCGACTTAATCGCATCATAAATTCGATTGAAATCTTGAATGTATTTCTCGTAATCTTTACGGATATCTCCCCAAATCACTTCTTCATTACCAATCTCTATATATTTCACATTGTAAGGTTCAGGATGTCCTGCTTCCGCACGTTTCTTACCCCATTCGGAAGTGACGGGACCATTCAGATATTCGATCATATCCGCCATATCCTGTGCAGTCTCTCCTACATTAACCGCAAAAGAAGGGACGAAACCAGCGGCTTCACAGAATTGAAGGAACTCCTCAATACCAAAACCATTCGTCGAATAAGGGTACCAGTTCCCTTTATATTGTGGACGTTTTGCTCTGTCACCGATCATATTCTTAAATTTATAATCGGGCACATTGACCATCGACCCTCCATATCGCAAGAATGTCAATCCTTGATCGACCATTGCCTGCCCAATATCATTTCTAAATGGTAATCCGTGGAAAAGATCAGATCCTGTTCCCATCAGTGTCACCTGATCGACCCACAACTTGCCATTACCTTCCATATAAAGGGCAAAGCGGGCATTGGTATCTGTGGCATCTGCTATCAAATCGAATGAGAATCTTCGCCACTTATTGGTTATACCGGTCAAATCGCATACTGCATATTCTTTAGAACCATCCGCACTTTGTAATGCCACTTTTACCATTCCATTATAAGCTCCCTTCAAATAGAGATCACCTGTGTACTTCTGACCTTGCTTGATGCCGATCCCCCACTTATTCAAACCTCTGTTAGCAATACCAACTTGCCCGGTACCGGACTTCTTTTGAATAATTTGAGAACACTTGCTATTATAAGCCTGTTTGGTATCTTGCGCAAAAGATGCTTTCGCAGAGCCGGTTTCAATGGCATCCCACATAGAACTTACCATAGGAGAAGGTACCGCCTCAAACGGAATAGCAGTCTTCTGTCCATTGATCTCATAAAAGAAATTACGGTAGGAAGTATCCGAATCCCAGATTCGTATGCCAGGATTACCTGATAATATCGGATTTACAACATCATCGTAATCAATCACAGTCTTACCATTAATCATCACTTCTATACGCGATCCTGTCGTACGGACTGCCAGTTTATTCCACTTTAACGGATCAAAATCAGCTTTTGCTTCCTTCAGCATTTCAAAATTATGTCGAAGTTTACCCAATAGACAGCTCTTGCCATTATTGCCAATGCTGATTTCATATCCATTAAAGCTATGACCTCCCGTTGCAGGCTCGGACACCCGTACCAGAATGCCTGCATTAACACCTTTCGCATTGTCAAACTTGATTTCCGTTTCTATATACCCATCGGAAATGACCGCCTCATCAAAAACGAGCTTAGCTCCTCCACAACGATCCACATGTAGAATCCCCTTCTTAGCAGTCCAATACCCATCGTACCGCGAAAAGCCAACCAGGTCAGGACTACCGGCCGGTTCTTCAAAACTTTCTCCAAAAATTCTCTGATTATATAAACCTCCGTATATTTCATGGTTTACATCTTCCATACAAGAGCCATACAATGTGGCCGGAATGGTGTTTTCAATTCTGGATGCATCAATATCGATCCGTGCTGTTGCATTTTGTGCTGATGCGAGCCCGCTACTACCCAACGTAGCGATCATAACAGGTACAAACAATAACCTGTTTATTTTCAAAACTTTCATCGTGGTATTTTATTATTGGTTAGTAAATGTCTTATTTTTGATAAACCAGAATCGTATATGAATAAGCTGGAAAATCGTATTTAAGATTATCCGTGGCAAAAAGTGTTTTTTCCTGAGGAACGATTCTTTCTGGTTGCTCCGGTGTATTCACATCTTCCAAACGGCCCGCCAACGTAATAACCTTTATTTGTGAAGGTTTTCCAAACTCCTTAATGTTGATATCGGCAGTGACGACACTATTTTGCGTATTGGCTACATGGAGTACGACCTCTTCTCTTTTTTCATCAGTCGTAGCAGTAACGTCCAGTTCCTCTCCGGCCGTGTTAAACACCCGGTAAGGCTTATGATGGCGCGATGCCATCTTTTGTGCATAATAAGGAGGCATAGCCCACACCATAGAAGGAGTGAAAAACACTTGTCCTTGATCCCAACCGTTATCATTCTGTTCATAGGGCTGCAATGCATTGGCAGCACAAGAAGTAAGCACAAAATCCCCCATACGACGAACGGCATTCTGTACCGTCACGTGCCCCAAAACTCTTTGCATATTATGTATACGGCCATTTTCTTCAAAAATGGCACATTTCATTTCTGTATTCGGATCCCATTGCATAAAAAAGTTTTTCATCTCTTTCAAACGCTGTTCCGTCTCCTTCCCGTTAGTCAGAACGTCAGCCCAAGGATGATAATCCCAATAGGCGGCTTTTCCATTTATAGCATCGAATACCATTTTCATATTCGCAGGTGAATCATGGCGCCACTGCGCACCACATATCACTTTCACATTCGGGTCCTTCGCTGTGATAGCATCGTATATACGATTAAAGTCACGGGTATATTTTTCATAATCCTCGCGGATATCACCCCAAATCACTTCTTCGTTACCCACCTCTATATATTTTACATTATATGGTCTCGGATGTCCGTTTTCCGCACGTTTCTTACCCCAGACTGAAGTTTCGGAACCATTCAGATATTCAATCATATCTGCCATATCCTGTGCAGTTTCATCCACATTGACAGCAAAACACGGTTCAATACCGGCTGCTTCACAATATTGTAGGAATTCTTCAATACCAAATCCATGTGTCGAATAGTCATAGAAAGTACCTTTGTACTGCGGACGCTTATCACGATCACCAATCATATTCTTGAATTTATATCCTTTGGCATTGATCATGCCCCCTCCATACCGCAAGAAGGTGAGTTCCTGATTGGCAAAAACCTCTGCAATATCGTTCCTAAACGGCAAATTATGATAAAGATCATCGCCTGTCCCCATCATGACCACCTGATCGATCCACACCTTTCCATTATCTTCTAAATATACGGTGAAACGTGCTTTGTCATCGGTGGCATCTGATGTCAATTCAAATGGAAATTTCTTCCATTTACCAGTTACATCTTGCAACTCTTGCATAGCATATTCTCTGGTACCATCGGCACTCTGCAAAGCCACTTTCACAATCCCCCGATAAGAGCCTTTCATGTAAATGCGCCCTTGGAATTTTTGTCCTTCTTTCACAGCAATTCCCCACTTATTAAGGCCCATATTGGCTATTCCAACTCTTCCGGTGCCTCCTTTCTTAGCTATCACCTGGGAACAATTCGTATTATAAGCATTCTTCTTATCATGAATGAAAACAGCTTTTGCATCTCCGGTTTGGACAGGTATCCAATGTAAACTGACCTCCGGTTGGGAAGTTGTTCTATATTGTAATTCTTCATCTATACCCTCTGTTTTAATCCTAAAATTACGAAATTTCACATTCGAATTCCAAGAACGTAGCCCAACCTTTCCTTTAGCTAAATTTGGATAGTCTTCATTATGTACAAATATACTTTTGTCATTCAAAAAGACTTCCATTCTTCCATCGTTCATAACAACCTTTAAGCGATTCCATTCCGTGGGATGACAATCGACTTTTATGTCACGGATATGTCCGAAATTATGTTCATGTCTTCCCACAGCTACCTTCCGTCCGTTAGATGCAAGACTTATTTCGTATCCATTGAAAGTGTCGGCACCTTTTGCCTCCTTAGAAACTCGGGTGATCAAACCGGCATTGTCACCTGATTTGCCATCAAATTTGATTTCAACCTCCACAGAACCATTTCTCATTTCGACAGGATTGTATACAAATTTAGATCCTCCGGTTCCTTTCACATCGAGTTCTCCCTGAGAGGCTGACCAACCCCCTTCATAAATGGAAAAGTCATCAAAGATCATCCCAGGGGTTGGTTCCTCAAAGCTTTCTCCAAATATCCGTTGATTATAGATTCCTCCATACACCTCATGATTGACATCTTCCATACATGCACCATACAAATAGTCCGGTATTCTATTTTCAATTCTAGAAGCATCTACATCTATACGAACATTTGCTGTTTGAGCTTGAGAAAATACAGTTCCATTTCCCAATGCGGCTGTTAAAAAGGGAATTAAAAGCAATCGATTCATTCTATTAGTTTGTCGGTTCATAAATATTATTGTTTTAAATTGGTTGTATTATTCACTAAGGGAACACCCCTATTTGTAATTCAATCAAATTATAATAAAAAGTATGATTCGTGTTTGTGCCGCAAAGATAAAGCAATTACATCATACTAGTACGAACTGGTATGTACTTTTTATTATGTTATATAACATCACGACTATTAGCACATGGAGCAGACAAAAAAAGAGAGGATTCTAAATACAGAACCCTCTCTCTACTAAACAATCTATAAATTCTTATTTTTCCTTCTTGTAATTTTCCAATCCTGTTTTGAGGAACGCAATATAATCAGGTACACTCTCATTGAATGCATAAGATTTATTCAAAGGTTTGCCTTCATTATCCAACAGTACATAGAAAGGTTGCGCATTGGCACCAAATTTCACACGCTGCAAATAACTCCACTTATCACCTATCGTACGCAATGTACGTTCTTTGCCGTTTTCCACCACTTTTACCGGAGCAGACAGTGGCGTCTTGTCATCCACGTAAAGACTTATCAACACATAATCATCATTAATAATATTGCTCACTTTAGAATCTGTCCATACGGCAAGCTCCATCTTACGACAATTAACGCAACCAAAACCTGTAAAGTCAACCAGAACCGGCTTATGATGCTGTCGAGCATATTCCATACCGAGATCATAATCTTTAAACTTAGGATGCACTTCGTTCGTATAAAGGTTGAAATCTTGTGTATTCATAGGAGGTGAGAAAGCACTTACAGCTTTCAGAGGAGCCCCCCACAGACCAGGCACCATATACAAAGCAAACGAAAGGGAAGCGAGTGCCATGAAGAATCGACCTACACCGACTTTATTATCATCATCGTCATGCGGGAATTTAATCTTACCCAATAAATAGAAGCCAAGCAAAGCAAAGATTACTATCCACAATGCCAGGAAGGTTTCACGATCGAGAATTCTCCATCCGTAAGCCAAATCGGCAACGGAAAGGAATTTCAGTGCAAATGCCAATTCAAGGAAACCAAGCGTTACTTTGATCACATTCATCCACCCCCCCGATTTAGGCATAGACTTCAGCCAAGACGGGAACATGGCAAACAACGTAAACGGAAGTGCCAAAGCAATGGCAAAGCCAAGCATGCCAATAGCAGGAGCGACTACACTACCTGAAGTAGAGACTTGCACCAATAAAAAACCAATGATGGGACCTGTACAAGAGAAAGACACCAACGACAAGGTAAATGCCATCAGGAAGATACTGAGCAATCCGCTGGTCGCCTCTGCTTTGCTATCTACTGCATTGCTCCATTTCGAAGGCAACGTCAATTCAAAAGCGCCAAAGAAAGAAGCTGCAAACACGATCAGCATCAAGCAGAACAGGATATTGAATACCGCATTGGTAGATAATGCATTCAAAGCACTGGCACCGAATATAGCCGTGATTGCAAGTCCCAAAATTACATAGATCACTACAATAGAAGCACCATAAGTCCATGCATCACGGATACCTTTCTTTTTATCTTTCGTACGTTTCAGGAAGAAACTTACCGTCATCGGTATAATAGGCCATACACAAGGAGTGAACAAAGCAATCAAACCTCCCAGAAAACCAGTAATAAAAATATAAAGCCATGATTTATCTTTCTGCTGTGCATGCTCCTCCCCGAAAGATTGTAAATCCTCAATAACCGGTTCCCAAAGAATGTCGGCAGAAACTACCGGCTGTTCACTTGCCGGTGTTGTTGCGACTTCAGTAACGCCTTGGCCAGTAGTTGCCTCAGTTCCATCTGTATCCTGAGATTCAACATCATTCGTTTTAGCATCCGCAACAGCAGCTTTTAAACTGGTCTTGCCGGAATAATCAAACGGAACTTGCGTAGGAGGCAAACAATTCTCATCATTACAAGCACCGTATTCCAAATAACCTTCAATCTTATAAGTAGGAGCGGTAAACTTAATCTTCTGTACGAAACTAGCCTTGTCTTCAAAGAACCGAAGCGTCATTTCAAACATCGGGTCATACTTCGATACCACATTTCCACGGGGAGTTAACTTACCGATCAGCTCTACTCCCTCTTTCTTATCAACATTAAAAGTCGCAGAGACAGGACCGTCACTCCCCAAGTCGGTAGAATAGACATGCCAACCCTTATCGACCGTAGCATTAAATACAATTTCAGCCTCAGTCTCCGAGAGGGTTTTCAATTCAGTCTTGAACTTTACCGGTTCCTGAATTTGTGCATGAGCTGCTATCACGAAAAATAGCATCAGCAACAAAGAATATAATTTTCTCATTATCTTAATTTTTATTGTTTTATATTATATCAGTTAGAAAAAACACGCTATCATGCAATCAAACCTCATAATCCACACACGAACGGCTCTCTTTAGTTTCTGCAAGAATCTTACCGGCAGCCACGTGATCGGGATGGATTGCATAACTCTTCACGTCTTCCAAACTATCAAATTCGCTATACAACGCAATGTGCCACGCTTCTTCCGGATTGATGTTCAACCCTACTTCTATTTTGCGAATAGATTCAATTTTCGCAGGAAGCGCTTCAATGGCTTCTTTAAATTTCTTCATCACAACCAGTTTTTCAGCCTTCGGGACTTCGTCCTTCAACTTAAATAATACAATGTGTTTTACCATTACGTTGCTATTTTAATTAATTGTTCCTATATTTGTCAGCCGTAGGCTGCAATTATTATTGCAAAGTTACTCTATTTGTTTCAAATATACACTATAAACAGATGTTAATTATTGGAATAGCTGGCGGAACTGGTTCCGGAAAAACCACCGTCGTACGAAAAATCATCGAAAGTCTTCCTGCCGGAGAAGTAGTTTTACTTCCACAGGATTCCTATTACAAAGACAGTAGCCATGTCCCGGTAGAAGAACGCCAGAATATAAATTTTGACCATCCGGATGCTTTTGAATGGAACTTGCTTTCCAAACACGTGGCCACACTGAAAGAGGGAAAAAGCATCGAACAGCCTACTTACTCTTACCTGACGTGTACCCGCCAACCGGAAACGATTCATATCGAGCCTCGTGAAGTTATCATCATCGAAGGAATCCTGGCACTTTGTGACAAGAAGTTGCGCAATATGATGGATCTCAAAATATTTGTAGATGCCGACCCCGACGAACGTCTGATACGAGTCATCCAACGGGACGTAATTGAACGCGGTCGTACGGCAGAAGCTGTCATGGAGAGGTATACAAGGATTCTAAAGCCGATGCATTTACAATTTATAGAACCTTGCAAACGTTATGCAGATTTAATAGTGCCCGAAGGTGGAAACAATAAGGTGGCAATCGACATTCTTACTATGTATATCAAAAAGCACTTGCAATAAGTACGAATTATAAAATATCATTGCGATGAAACGCCAAGCTGTCATTTACTTGATTTCATTAGTGAGTATTTGCTGTATCGTAATAGGATGCCGCAAAACTAACAATCATGCAGATGAAGTAGGGGCGCATGATCTTGCCCAAATAAAAGACAGCGGTGAATTAGTAGTATTGACATTGTATAGTTCAACCTCCTACTTTATTTATCGAGGCCAGGAAATGGGTTTCCAATATGAATTGAGTGAACAGTTTGCCAAAAGTCTAGGTGTAAAATTACGCATTGAAGTAGCTAATAATGTATCTGATATGATCAGGAAGTTGCTCGCTGGTGAAGGAGACCTGATCGCTTACAATCTGCCTATTACGAAAGAATGGAAAGACAGCCTGATTTATTGTGGGGAAGAAGTCATTACCCACCAAGTGATTGTCCAGCGGAATAATGGGAAAACCCAGCCGTTGACCGATGTAACCCAACTAGTCGGAAAGGACGTCTATGTGAAACCGGGTAAATATTATGAGCGTCTAACAAATTTGAATAATGAACTAGGCGGTGGAATCCATATTCACAAGGTAACGGGAGACAGTATCACAGCAGAAGATTTAATCACGCAAGTAGCGCAGGGAAAAATTCCTTATACGGTAGCAGACAATGACTTGGCCATGCTAAATAAAACGTATTATCCCAACTTGAATATCGGGCTTTCCATCAGTTTCGACCAACGCGCTTCATGGGCGGTACGTAAGGATTGTCCCGAACTTGCAGCCGCAGCCGACAAATGGCATGAGGAGAATATGACTTCACCGGCCTATACAGCCAGTATGAAACGATATTTTGAAATCAGCAAAGCAATCCCACATTCTCCAATCCTTTCGCTGCGGGAAGGGAAAATCTCCCATTACGACGACTTGTTTAAGAAATACTCGAAAGAAATAGACTGGGATTGGCGTCTCTTGGCATCACTGGCATATACTGAATCTAATTTCGACACCACAGCCGTCTCATGGGCAGGAGCCAAAGGCCTCATGCAACTCATGCCTCAAACCGCGCGGGCAATGGGAGTTCCTCCAGGAATGGAGCAAAACCCGGAAGAAAGTGTCAAAGCTGCCGTAAAATATATAGCAGCAACCGACAAAAGCTTACGTACGATCCCCGACAAACAAGAACGCATCAAATTCATCTTAGCATCCTATAATGCAGGATTAGGGCATATTCTCGATGCGATGGCCCTTGCCAACAAATATGGAAAAAACAAAAACGTATGGGACAATAATGTAGAAAACTACATACTCTTGAAGAGTAATGAGGAATATTTCACCGACCCGGTATGTAAAAACGGTTATTTCCGCGGAATTGAAACATTCAATTTTGTCAGAGATATAATGTCTCGTTACGAAGCCTATAAAAAGAAAATCAAAAAGTAAATACAGTCGAATAAATGCGTCAGATGTTAAGGAATGGATAAACCTTCTTACTTAGGGATATTCAGTAAATCCTATAAAATTAGCCAACTAATTCATACTAAAAGTATTGCGAATTAGTTGGCTTTTTTGTATCTTTAGGTATTCCCCCTAAAATACGGTTTGACGGCCAAAACGGGGGAAATATCCACACTAAGATATGGCGAAGATACAAAATATTTCAGAAATTCACCCTACTTTAGGGTTTACAGAATTCGATATTCTGGAAAAATATCGTAAGAGTTTTCATGCGAGTGAGCTTGGCAGTCTTCATTCCGTGTTTCCGTTCGAGAGTATAGCCAAAGAGACAGGCCTTTCACAATCCCGCTTGGGTCGCAGGAACAGTTTCAGTCCTTCCGCGAAGATAGCCCTTATGGTACTGAAGGCTTACACCGGATTCTCTGACAGGCTGCTGGTAGAACATCTTAACGGAAACATACACTATCAGTTGTTCTGTGGTATCATGATAGACCCGTCCTGCCCCATAACCAACTACAAGATAATCAGCGCTATCCGTAATGAGATAGCATCCCGTCTTGACATCGACTCCCTTCAGAAAATCCTTGCCTCACACTGGAAGCCTTATCTTGAGAACCTTCACGTGTGTATGACCGATGCCACATGTTATGAAAGTCATATGCGTTTCCCTACGGACATGAAGCTCCTTTGGGAAAGCATCGAATGGCTCTACCGGCATGTCTGCATGCATTGTGGGAAACTCGGCATAAGGCGTCCCCGTAACAAATATGCGGATGTTGCGGTATCCTATCTATCCTATTGCAAGAAAAGAAAGAGGAAGGCTTCGAGGACAAGAATGCTGAAGCGTCGCATGATCAGACTCCTGGAAAAACTCATCATACAACGGGATGACATTCACAGAGAATACGGCTCTTCACTCACATATACACAGGATTATCAGAAACGGCTTTCCATCATCAGAAAGGTCCTTGTACAGGAAAAGGAACTCTTTGAAGGCAGGAAGGTCAGTGAACGTATTGTCAGTATTGACCGTCATTACGTACGCCCTATCGTAAGGGGCAAGGAGACAAAATCTGTCGAGTTCGGTGCAAAGGCTAATAACATACAGATAGACGGAATCTCGTTCATCGGGCACATCTCTTTCAAGGCATTCAATGAGGGCATACGTCTGAAAGACTGTATCCGTATGCATCAGAAGTTGATGAATGTAAGGGTCAGGTGTGTGGCCGCTGATTCCATATACGCCAATAATGCCAACAGGAAGTTCTGTACAAAATATGGGATATCAACCTCCTTTGTACGCAAGGGAAGGGCTGCAAAGGACGAGGTGGTGAGAAAGGCTCTCAGGAGTGAACTCTCAAGGGAAAGAGCCACCAGGCTTGAAGGCAGTTTCGGTACGCAAAAACAGCATTACTCGCTATCGAAAATCAAAGCACGGAACAGGAAAACAGAAATCCTGTGGATTTTCTTTGGGATACATACGGCAAACGCAATATTGATGATTGATAAAATCAAAAACGGACAGAAGAAAGCTGCATAGCATAAGTATAAAGAATCTGTTAGAAGAAGTCTCAGGCTTCTTCCGGAACATCATGCCCAAAAGGAGAAGATTTTAGGTCAGAGAGAAAAAATAGATAATAAAAATGGCATATGAGATGATATGAACAAAGCATCTTCATAGGCCATTTTATGTTTTTAAAGACATTTACTGAATGTCCCTACTTAACACCTGAATTCTTACAACCAATACCCGATGTCATTCTATCAGTATCTGTTGTAATGTATTTTATTCTCATCAAATTTTTGTTTAGGCTGCTGTTCAGTGGAAGGATAACCGAAAGGAATGACACACAACGGAAGAACATTTTCAGGAAGAGCCGTATATTTCCGTACCACTTCCATCCGGTCTTCATATGGATATGCAGCCGTCCAAACGGCACCAAGCCCTTGCGCCTCGGCAGCAAGCAATATGTTCTGGGCAGCGGCTGAACAATCCAAATACCAATAAGAAGAGCGGGCAGAATCTCCACAAACCACAATTGCATAACGTGCTTGCGCGAGCATTTTTGCATAAGGCAATGTCGCAGCCATCGAATCGAGAGAAGCCCGTTCGGTAACTAGCACAAATTCCCAGGGGCGCGTGTCTTTACCGGAAGGAGCAGCCATTCCAGCACGAAGCATCTTGTCGATTTTATCTTTCTCAACTCCTTTATTCAAATAAGTACGTACACTTTTACGGGCAAAAATATTATCCAAGGCTACATTTCCGCTCCCCTCTTCCTTTTCCTGAGTAAAAGTACAAGAGACAAAAGTACCCAGCAACAGGGCCAATATACACAAAATAGAATATCTTTTCATAAACTTATGATTAAAACAGATTCAGTTTATTCTTTTGAGCTTCCTCCAAAGACACCGTTTCACGACGCAGCTTCCCACTCTTCTCACGCAGTTTTTGATATTCCTCATGCAACTCCCTCGCAAGCTCTTCCTTTGTTTTAGGATTGAGCAAACGTGCAGCAACCCCGGCATTTTGAGACGCATCTTTCAGATGAACCACGGGAGCATGATAGACCGGAGCTATTTTTAAAGCCGTATGCATTTTCGAAGTCGTTGCACCACCAATCAGCAAAGGGATGTCCAACCCAGCTTTTTCCATCTCCATAGCCACATGAACCATCTCTTCCAACGAAGGAGTAATCAGTCCGCTCAGACCTATCATATCGACTTTTTCTTCAATGGCACGCTGAATGATAATCTCTACAGGAACCATTACGCCAAGATCGATGATATCGTATCCATTACAAGCCATAACAACAGAAACAATATTTTTTCCAATATCATGTACATCTCCTTTCACGGTAGCAAGCAACACTTTACCTGCAGAAGATGCCCCTTCCTGTTTTTCCGATTCAATAACGGGCTGCAAAATAGCAACCGCCTTCTTCATTGTCCGGGCGGTTTTCACTACCTGCGGCAGGAACATCTTACCGGCACCAAATAAATCCCCCACGTGATTCATGCCATCCATCAAAGGGCCTTCAATAATATCCACCGCTTTATCGTAAAGGGATAGCGCCTCCGCAAGATCATCTTCCAAGAAATCACCAATCCCTTTTACAAGAGCATATTGCAGGCGTTCTTGTATGGTACCGTCCCTCCATGCAGGATAAATAGATGGTTGTGAGCCGACTTGCCTATGTCCTCCATCCTTTTCAGCCTTTAAGTTTTCCGCCAATTCAATCAATCGCTCCGAAGCATCCGGTCGGCGATTTAAAACAACATCTTCTATCTTTTCGAGTACATCCGAAGGGATATCCGTATACAAAACAGATGTTGCCGGATTCACGATCCCCATATCCATCCCCTGACGGATAGCATGATAGAGGAATACAGCGTGCATGGCTTCACGTATGTAATTATTTCCCCTGAATGAAAATGAAAGATTGCTGACACCGCCACTGACATGTGTTCCCGGCAAATTTTTACGAATCCATCCCGTTGCATTGATAAAGTCAACGGCATAGTTATTATGCTCTTCTATGCCTGTAGCAACGGCAAGCACATTGGGATCAAAAATTATGTCCTGTGGATTAAAACCGACTTTGTCCACGAGAAGATGATAAGCACGCTCACAAACCTCTATTTTACGGGCCGAGGTGTCAGCTTGCCCTTTCTCGTCGAATGCCATTACCACGACTGCCGCACCATATTGTTTTATCTTACGGGCATGTCTCAGGAACGCTTCTTCTCCTTCTTTCAAGGAGATGGAATTCACGATGGCTTTCCCTTGCAAGCATTTCAATCCAGCTTCAATGACTTCCCATTTGGAAGAGTCGATCATGACGGGCACACGGGCGATATCAGGCTCGGAAGCAATCAGATTAAGGAAAGTCGTCATTTCCTGACAGGCATCCAACAAGCCATCATCCATATTTATATCAATGATTAGTGCCCCATCTTCTACCTGTTGACGCGCAATGGAAAGTGCTTCATCATATTTCTTCTCGTTGATGAGACGCAGAAACTTACGCGAACCAGCTACGTTACACCGTTCCCCTATATTTACAAAATTGATCTCAGGTTTCACTTCCAGCAATTCAAGTCCTGAAAGCCAAAGACTATTCGGTTTCAGGACAGGTAGATGAGGAGTTGCCCCCTCGACCAAAAACTGATACTCAGCGATGTAAGCATCGGTAGTGCCACAACACCCCCCAATAATATTCACCAATCCTTCCCGAATGTACTCTTTCACTTCGTGCGCCATGTCTGCCGGTGACTGATCATACTTACCCAAGCTATTGGGAAGTCCTGCATTGGGATATGCACTAATATAATAAGGAGCGCGTGTGGCCAACTGCTCAAGGAAAGGTTTCAGCTGCTTTGCACCGAATGAGCAATTCAAACCGACTGAAAAGATATTGGCATGTTGAACGGATGCCAGAAATGCGTCTAATGTCTGCCCGGAAAGCGTACGTCCGCCAATATCGGAAACGGTTACAGAAAGCATAATGGGGACTTCAACTCCCGTTTTCTTCATCGCCTGATCAGCAGCGTATATAGCGGCTTTGGCATTTAGAGTATCAAAAATGGTTTCGATCAAGATAGCATCTACCCCGCCTTCGAGCATAGCCTCCATCTGTTGTTGATACGCTGCCGACAATCCGTCATAAGTCAAAGCACGAAAGGCAGGATTGTTCACATCGGGACTCATGGAACAAGTCTTGTTCGTAGGTCCGACAGATCCTGCCACAAAGCGGGGTTTACCAGGATTCTTTGCCGTGTATTCATCAGCTACTTCACGCGCTAATTTTACAGCAGTCAGATTTATTTCCCGGACATACTCTTCTACATGGTAATCGGCCATAGAAACCGTAGTAGAGCTAAATGTATTCGTTTCTATAATATCCGCCCCGGCTTCAAGATATTTGCGATGGATATCCTGAATGACATCCGGACGGGTGAGGCAAAGCAAATCATTATTTCCTTTCAGCTGGCCGGGAATATGAGCAAAGCGTTCACCACGAAAATCTTCTTCCTTTAAGTTGTATTGCTGAATCATGGTCCCCATCGCTCCGTCCAAAATCAGGATACGTCGGGACACCAATTGTGGAATAGTCATCCTCATTTATTTATCATTAACATTCATCATTACCGTTTAAACATACGGTCCATATCGCGACGATCATCTTTTTCTTTCAGAGATTCACGTTTATCATACTGCTTCTTACCTTTGGCCAAAGCTATCACCACCTTAGCCAGTCCTTTCTCATTGACAAACATGCGAACCGGAACAATGGTAAACCCCGTCTCCTTGGTTCCCCGTTCCAACTTCTTCAACTCTTTTTTCTCAAGTAATAGCTTCCTGTCTCTACGAGCCGTATGATTATTGTACGAACCGTAAAAGTATTCGGCAATGTGCATGTTCTTCACCCACAATTCGCCTTTTGCAAAGTAGCAAAACGTATCTACCAGACTTGCTTTGCCCAGGCGGATGGATTTGATTTCCGTCCCGGTAAGCACAATACCTGCCGTATAAGTATCGATCAATTCATAATCGAACGTAGCACGCTTATTTTTTATATTTACAGGAGCTAATTTCATTATTTTCTTAATTTAGTATTGCTGTAAGTTTATTGAAAACAAATTGTATTACTGCCGGACATATTATTAACAACAGAGAAGACAGAATGGTGAATCGTAAACGGTTCTTTTCTTCAACTTGCATCAAAACAGAAGCACCCTCCCATACTACGTAAACAATGTAAAACTGCAATAGCCAGCCAATAATACTAAAATCCGGCAATAAACCGGTAATTATCTTCAGCAAAAAAGTGACCACCAAGGCATAGCCTGCAAACTGTTGGGTAAGTGGAATATCATCAGCCTTCCCGAACATCTTCACCTGCATCTGATTGATAGCGTAGGCAGCCAGAAAATAGCCTCCGAACAAAGCCACTGCTACAGCACAACATTGTGTCATTGCAATCTGAAAACTTTGCGGACCGCCCCAGCCATTAGCCAATAATGAACCGGCAAATACGGCCAGACCACATAAACCAATCATAGGATAGACAAAAGCCATGAAAACTTTTCGCCTATCCTCCTCCAAACGAATTTCCTCCCAAGCCTTGGCCGGAGAGGAAATCAGTGTCATTGCAATTTTAAATAATTCTTTGTAATTCAATTATCGTAACTTTATTTTTAAAGGCTCTTTCTGTAAAGTTCCTCCAGTTTTATCGGCCTCCACAACTAGTTCTATAAATCCTTCATCATCAGCCTTCAACACGGTAGGATTTTCATAAGTACTCAACAATGTGTTTACAGCGCTCAAATAAGGAATATTAAATGAAATAAATGCAGTCAACGGGTTATATACATCTTTTTGTCCAACCGTTTGAACGAATTTCACATACAACGTGTTGTTTTCTGCTCGTTTAGGAACCATATCAAAACTGGCAGGACTGGTAGCATATCCATTGAAGGAAAAGGCTATGTTATAATAACGATCAGTTGCCCATGCTTCTCCCAATTGTACGATAGGATATTCATTTTTTATCGTATCCGGACGATTGCAAAAAGTTTTAGTAAAAAGTCCCTGTGCATCCACAATAGAGACACTGTATTCCTTAGTCTGGTCTTGTGTCAGAGAGACTCCTTCGGACAATTTCAAGTATACAAACGCTCTCTCTACATACTCCCCAGTCGTTTTATTCTTAAGGAAATCGGGATTAGTCGGTTTATATTTATAACCATCATCAGATATTAAAGTCGCATCCAATCCCAAATAACTACTTACCGTCACATATGCCGCAATATCATAAGGAGACTCGCTATCCCCATCCATACACGAAGTAAAACCACCACCCATAAGAACAATCAGGGCTAACATTAAAATGTTCACTTGTTTCATAAATCTATTTTTTAGAGTTTGCAAAGATATAAATTCTAATTCACATTCAATAAATGCAGAGGCTTAAAAAATACTGCATAGATCACTTGTTAATTTTCGCAAACAGTTCCAAATGTTCATCAACATATCTTGCAATTAACGCTGTCACCCGTTCCTCCATGTCTAAATATTCTTCCTCGATTTCATCAAAAGCTTCATATTGCTCATACATTGCCATAAACTCGTCATCCGTACGTTCTTTCTCCAAATCGACACGATGATCGTCATATATCTTTTTTGCTTTATACACCAATTTTGAAAGATCTTCCGCCCCCCACATACGCATTACTTTGGCAAAAGGATTATCAAAAATATATCCTCCATATCCATTTTGTATCAACTGGCAAAAGCCTCCCGCCATTACTTCATCCCGGAATATCTGATAAGCAAGCAAAGAATGCTGTTCTCCCGTAAGCAGAGACATCGCCTCAGCTGTCCATTCATCGCCTATAGCTTCTTTGTATTTATCAGTAAATACCTGGATAAACTCATCCATTCCTTCTCCCACCGCTTTACGCAAAGCCGCGTCCGTTACTTCTATCATACGCTTACTATATACAAATTAATGCCACAAAGGTAGTAACTTTAATCATTACACAGTATAATTTTCCGCTAAAAGAAATGGCTTTTTGATTGTAGTATGTACTATAGCACGTTTCGTATGGCCGACGCATTGCTTACACAAAAGTTAGCTAAAGATTTCACTGCTTACGTGGTAGTCATCCCGTAGACGGATTTCGCCTACCAATGCGATGTAAATACCATAACCCTCCATGCCACATTTTTCAATAAGCAGGAGTATGTTGTCGTTTGCCATGTGGCAGACTGGGAGCAGGGTAAATTGGTCATTCTTCATAATGAATGTATGATTTATGAAGAAATGCTTCGTTGCATCGACCAACCACAAAGTTATGGATTCATTACGGAAACAGGTCACTGTGGCTTTGCCGATTCGTGACAATCGCGCTTATGTCACGTATTTGTAAAAGTGCCCGTTTGCATCTACCATATTCGACAGAGGACCAGGAGATAATGAATATATAAATATCATTAATGGTGTATGGACATCCCAAGATACATTCCTATGAAATAAGGGATCAACCAAATGCACCACACAACAATACTAAACCGATTGAAGTGCATCTTTGCTTTAGGAGAACCTTTGACATACACCCAGATAGCCCACATAGCATGAACAAACATCAATAAAATGGCAATAATACCCGTCACCGTGTGAAGCTCGTCATGCAATCCGGTCATATGGGCTATATTCTTCATCAATCCGGTTCCCACCGCATCACAAACCAGTCCTAGCAGGAAAAAAGAAATATGCCAGAATTTTAATTTTTTCTGTATGCGTTCCCCCCATACACCTATGCTGTAAAACACCAATGCTCCCGTGATGACACAAATTGCCGCAATTAAATAATGTATATCTACCTGATTGAAATCCATAATTATTTTTGAAGAGAAACAAAATCCTCATAGAATAGTTCGAAATAAAATGCCATCTCCACATTACAATACTGAAACAACTCTTCCTGTATTACGTTTTTTTTCGGAAAAAGTAATAAAAGCTGATTTGCATAAACCAATAAAACAAGTAACTTTGCGGACGATTTGAGAATCAAGACTACGTATTATTTATTTATATCACTTAAAAAGAGCTAATTATGACTTATTCACACGAAGTGGAACACATGTGTGTTGTAAAGAAAGGTCCTAATCACGGACCGGCTCCCATACCCGAAGAAGGCAAATGGGTAAAATCAAAAGAAATCGTTGATATTTCAGGTCTGACACACGGTATCGGTTGGTGTGCCCCTCAACAAGGTGCTTGCAAACTGACCTTGAACGTTAAAGAAGGTATCATCCAGGAAGCTTTGGTTGAAACAATCGGATGTTCCGGCATGACTCATTCGGCTGCTATGGCTGCTGAAATCCTGCCTGGAAAAACAGTTCTGGAAGCATTGAACACTGACCTTGTTTGTGATGCCATCAATACAGCCATGCGCGAACTTTTCCTGCAAATCGTTTACGGACGCACTCAGTCGGCTTTCTCAGAAGGCGGTCTGATCATCGGTGCAGGTCTTGAAGACCTTGGTAAAGGTCTGCGTAGCCAAGTTGGTACGCTGTACGGCACTTTAGCTAAAGGCCCCCGTTATCTTGAAATGGCCGAAGGTTACATCAAGACAATTGCTCTTGACAAAAATGACGAAATCTGTGGTTACGAATTTGTTCATATGGGTAAATTCATGGATGAAATCAAAAAAGGTACAGATGCTAACGAAGCTCTGAAGAAAGTAACCGGCACTTACGGACGCTTCACTGCCGAACAGGGAGCTGTTAAACACATTGATCCACGTCACGAATAATATAAGGAGGAAAAGAAATTATGATTAGAGAAGTAAAATTTGAAAGTCAGGACCGTCGTATCAAAGGTATCATCGAAGCCTTGAACGCTAACGGCATCAAAGACATCGAAGAAGCTAACGCCATTTGCGAAGCTGCCGGAGTTGATCCTTATAAAACGTGTGAAGAAACTCAGCCGATCTGCTTTGAAAATGCAAAGTGGGCTTACGTAGTAGGTGCTGCCATCGCAATCAAAAAAGGATGTAAAAATGCAGCTGATGCTGCCGAAGCCATTGGCATCGGTTTGCAGGCATTCTGCATTCCTGGTTCAGTAGCCGATGACCGTAAAGTGGGTATAGGTCATGGAAATCTTGCCGCAATGTTATTGCGTGAAGAAACAAAATGTTTTGCCTTCTTGGCTGGTCATGAATCATTCGCTGCTGCTGAAGGTGCAATCAAAATTGCTGCCAAAGCCGACAAAGTACGTAAAGAACCCTTACGTTGCATTTTGAACGGTCTTGGAAAGGACGCTGCTCAGATCATCTCTCGTATCAACGGCTTTACTTATGTTCAAACTCAGTTCGATTACTATACAGGTGAATTGAAAGTTGTTCGTGAGATCGCATATTCTGACGGCCCTCGTGCAAAAGTAAAATGTTACGGTGCCGACGATGTTCGCGAAGGTGTAGCCATCATGTGGAAAGAAGGTGTGGATGTATCTATCACTGGTAATTCTACTAACCCAACCCGTTTCCAGCATCCGGTTGCAGGTACCTACAAGAAAGAACGCGTTCTTGCAGGCAAGCCCTATTTCTCAGTAGCCTCTGGTGGTGGAACAGGCCGTACTCTTCACCCGGACAACATGGCTGCCGGCCCTGCTTCCTATGGTATGACAGACACTATGGGTCGTATGCACTCTGATGCACAGTTCGCTGGTTCTTCATCAGTTCCTGCTCACGTAGAAATGATGGGATTCTTAGGAATTGGCAACAACCCGATGGTAGGTTGTACTGTGGCTTGTGCGGTTGACGTAGCTACTGCACTCAGCAAATAATTTAAGTTACTATAAATTATGTCAGGGGAGAGTGTTTTTGTGAACACTCTCCTTTTTTATTAAATACATCAAAAACATGAAAAAGATTATATCAATCGTAGCAATAATATTGTTGTGTACAACAAGTAATGTCAAAGCCCAAAACGTAACCGTTGAGGAGCCTGAATTTGCAGAAGAAACTATTTTGCTAACTTCAAACAGCGAAGGTGTGAAATTGAATCGTGAAAATGGGACTATTAAAACTAAAGCAGGTGCAAGTCTGTATTTGACAGGCATTGGAAAGGTCAAATCAAGACTTACATTAAAAGGATCGAAATCGATTAGCAAGGCTATCAGTGGTTCTACCACTCGTTTAATTATAAAGGCTGCCGATAACAAAACAGATCCAAACTCTTTCATTAGCATTTTTAAATTTGAAGTAAAAAAAGACGAACGCAGATATCAAGTTGCAGAAGCCGGTACACTATCCAAGGCTGAAAGTAACAATCTTGCAAGCATAGATTACAAGGCAAAAAAATACGGTGAAAGTTCCTACTATATCATTATAGAAGACCTTACCCCCGGAGAGTATGGTATCGTTTTGGGTGACCCGAATAATACAAATACAAAGAATGGTTTAAAAATCACTACCTTCACGGTAGAATAATTATAACTTATCACAAAGGATTAAGATGTATGAATACCAAAGTGCATCTCACCACTTTCTTAAAATGTCATTAAGAATATATATTAATGGGACAGGTGTTTTCCTTTTAAACGGATTTCAATTTGCGTTTTTATAACTCTAAAAAAGACTTGCAAATACATAAAGATAAATACGTTTCTGTTTAAACAGTGTTATCTTCAAATAGGAATGCACTAGTGTCCCATTATAATTTGGTCAAATTAAGAATTAAAGCTATTTTCTTTTAACAACAGGAATCTAACAAACATTGAATATAGATGTTACTTTAAACAATACGTGTTGTTAGATACAAACAAAATAGCTACATTTGCATAAACTCATAATTAAAGGATTATGGAATACATCAACGAATTTCACAAAAAATGGATAAAGCGTACACGCCAGTCGATAGCCTCTTGGAGCAAGCAGCCTGCATCGTTAGAAGAAAAAAGAAAGCAGCAGGAACGCTTGAATCAACAGAAAGCTATAAGAGAGAACAAATCGAAGAACTGATTTCCTTTGCCCAATCAAATAACTTATGGATTTCTCTCTCTGAACTGAATATAGAGTTCTTAAGTAAAGGAGGTGAAATTCTTTGGCAATGTTCCCTATCACATGATTGGCTTCGCATATAATAGTGAGCATGAATTTTGTGCAGTTCTTATACAACCCTATATCATAGCTAAACGTGAAGCGACAGAAACTGAAATCACTGAATGCATGAAAGCACTTGGATTTGAAATGGATTATATAGATGAATTCCATAATGAAGATTACGAAGTGTTTGATGTTGTTCCTAACAACGTATTATATGGAATTGATGGTGACTTATACTTTATTGATGCGCAAATAAAATTAAGATATCAATCCACCCAAGCGAAGTTCTCAGTTAGCTAGTTCTTCAGCAGTCTGTAATTTCCACTATTTCTGATTGGCTCGATCCGGAGAAATTAATATTGGCCTTGCGTGCCTGCGAATGCTGAAATTGTCTTTTGACAAGAAACAACCTGCCATCTTTAACGAACTTCGCCCCTGTCTGTTTAAACCAAAACGCAGCGCCACTTTCCATACACACCTCACGAAGCGCCATTATCCAGTCAAAATGACATTCACGAGCCTCTTTCCCTGACTCACCACCTGCAACCACTTGCTCGATCCATTCACCGATGGCATAGGGACGAAGGTCGATTTCCTCTAAGAGTGGTTCACAAATAATGACTTTATGTTTAATCGGAGCTGTTTTGTAGATTGGTAAGCGATAAGCGGCACAGGCCTGGTTCTCTACCGTACAGCATATGGTTACGTTATCATAACCGTCTTCCCAATCTGCCGGCAAGCACTCTTTGAAACGGTCGATACGCTTAGTAATCATCAAGAAATCGAGATCACTCCGTTGACGTATCATATTCCATGCGGCATCGCGCCACTCGTCGGCATCTTCCACAAAAAAATCGGAAGTGAAGCAAGTATACACCAGCGTACCCTGAGGAATTTTATATTCCCCATTACGTTTTTTGCACAAGGGTAAATCGAAATTCTTTGTCTTTGTCACTATCGAACTATCTACATCCCGCCTGGCATCGCCACGATAAACATAGCAATGCTTACAACCTGGACTCAGCTTGTGGCAACCGTGCCACAAGTTCCACATCATTGACTTTTTAACAATAGCATTTGTAACCATTATATTTTAATTATGTATAAAAACATGCCCTCACCATCCATTACCAAGCTCAACCGACAGATGAGCGAATTCCTTCATACTTTCAACTATCAATATCTGTTTTGTTTCACAACAAAGAAAATACAAATAATCCACTTAATGAAAAGTTTCTTCGAGAATCTGAAATTTACTACAGCAACGTGAAGTGAATACATATTTCAAACCTTTCATATTCGTTTAATGCAGTGATCTCTGAATCAATATATAGGTACAATTTAATAGATAGTCCATAAATTACTTTGATATTGAATAGCTGTTTTGATAAAAAAAGCACCATCTTTGCATAATATTTCAGTAGTATCAAAATCATATGCAATGATTATGAAAGAGATTGTGAAAAAATACTCTGTATTTGTAATGGGACTTTATTTCCTGGCTGTAGGCATTGTCCTGATTGTACGGTCTGCATTAGGAACCACTCCCATTTCCAGTGTAAATTATGTTTTGAGCCTTAACAGCCCTTTATCATTGGGTACATGGACTTTTATTGTGAACACATTATTAATTATCGGACAATTCTGGCTTATCAGGGAAAACAAGAATAGACAAGACATAATAGAAATTCTTCTTCAATTACCTTTCTCTTTCATTTTTTCGGCATTTATTGACATCAATATGACATTAACCAATGATTTGCATCCATCCGGCTATGGCATGTCAATAGCTTTATTACTCACAGGATGTATTGTGCAATCTGTCGGTGTGGTACTTGAAATCAAACCTAAAGTAGCAATGATGAGTGCCGAAGCATTTGTGAAATATGCATCTCGTCGTTATCATAAGGAGTTTGGAAAGTTCAAGGTTTATTTTGATATTACCTTGGTCACATTGGCAGTTGTACTTTCCCTCCTTTTCACCCAATGTATAGAAGGAGTCCGTGAAGGTTCACTTATAGCAGCATGCATTACTGGATATATTGTCAGTTTTCTTAATCGGAAAATAATGACAAGGAAGACATTGCATAAATTACTTCCCATTTTAAAATAAGAATACAAATCAATAACTTGTATAAAGCAATGAATATGCTTACATTTGTAAACAAATCAATGTTTTTTATGAATAAAAGAATATTTATACTTTGTAATATATTACTATTGTTAATTGTCAGCCTTCCGTTACTTGCTGATGACATGCTCAATTACGAGGAATTGGCAAAGCTACCCGCATCCGATTTGTTACAACATGGAGATGCCCACATGAAACTCAACCACACAGACACAGCTATGGGGTATTACATCATATTGGCAGGAAAATATAACACCGCGATGGATAAATCAGATAAATATCTATGTGCGATGGCTTGTAACTCGGCAGCACAAATATTTCACCAAAAAGATAATTATTCGAAAGCTTTTGAATTATATCTAAAAGGAGTACAAATCTGTGAAAGGAACAACTTTAGCGATCTTTTGGCAGAGTTTTATAAAAACATAGGAAATTTATATAGCACATTTCAAGATTTCCAGCAAGCAATTAATTGCTACAAGAAAGGGTTGGAATTTGCCAGAGAAACCGGTAATACCAAAACAGAAATCAAACTACTAATGAACCTATCAGGTATCTCCTGTTATGCGGATTTAACCGATGAAGCAAAAATTTATTATGATGAAATGATGAAATTTGCAGGAAAAGATACTTTAATTGAATATTTTGGTTACTTGAACAAAGCCCTCATACTTGCTAATGAGAAAAAATATGAAGCATCCATTAAGTGTTATGAGCAATCGGCAGCTTATGCCACTAAAATGCATCTAGCCCCCCGGTTTACCGGATCGGTATATGGAGAATTAGCCAAGCTATATGAGAAGATCGGACAAACTGATTCTGCTATTCATTACTGTCATCTGAATACTGATTATTCTGAGGAACACAACATCATGTACATGCTGGTCGAAAGTCTCAAAAGCCTTGCTACCCTCTATGAAAAAACAGGCGACAAAAAGAATGCCCTCCTGTATAAAAGCCGTTATTTAGCCGTTTCGGACTCTCTTTTTAGCATGAATGAATTCAACAAAATGAAAAACACCCAGTTCATTTATGAAATGGACAAGAACTATCAAAAAATAGCTTCCCTTACCACTGATAAAGAACAAAAAGATATCCAGATAAAAACACAACGGAAATTCTTATTCATCATTTCCGGAAGTCTGCTTGTATTTATAATCATGCTGATTTTAGTTTATACACACAAAAGAAGATTGCATCATGCATATAAAGACTTATTTAATCGAAATAACGAACTGCTTCAATCGGAGCAGGAAAACAAGAAACTTAGAATAGAATATGAGAATAAGCTAATTGAAGAACGTACAAAAAATGCACAATTAACTATCACTATGGGAAAAGCACCAACTCCTGAAAAGAACGATAAAACAGGAAGCCTAGAAAAGGAAAATGAGAAAGCAGAAGAGACAACCGGTGATAGTGATGAGATAAAATTATATTCCGCCAATAAACTCACTGAAGAACAAAAAGAGAATCTTCTCCACGCCATCAAAAAGGTCATGGATAATCCTGCCGAATTTTGCGACTGCGAATTCAGCCTTGAACGTCTTGCCGCACTCATCGGATCGAACTCCCGCTATGTATCACTTATCATCAATGAGACCTATAATAAAAACTTTCGAGCTTTCATTAACGAATATCGAATAAAAGAGGCACAACTCAGATTGATGAACACATCCCAATATGGTAATTACACGATCAAAGCTATCGCAGAAAGTGTAGGTTATAAATCACATACGAACTTTATCATCATATTTAAAAAGATCACAGGCATCACTCCTTCCATTTATCAAAAGATAGCAAAAGAGAAAGAATAGATATCTTTTGCACGAATCAGGTTCTTAGTCCAAGCGAATATTTTTCATCTAATTATTAGCTAACATACGTATTTTCATTATCTTTGCTTTACTTGAACTTAAAAAAGCATTTTGCCATGAAACGGACTATATCTATCCCGGTTTTCTTTTCAATGCTCCTGATGATCATCATTAGCATGAATTCCTGTGCAGGCTGTCAGAAAGAAGTCATACCTTCCTCCGAGTATGCGCCTTATGTAAATGCTTATACGGGAGGAGTCATATCATCATCCTCTCCCATACGCATAGAATTGACTCACGATCAGCCGGTGGTAGATCTGAATAATGAACTAAAAGACAATCCCTTCCACTTCTCGCCTTCACTGAAAGGGAAGGCGTACTGGGTCAGCAATAACTGCATCGAATTTCTACCGGAAGAGGGAGAATTAAAGCCGGGAACCTTGTATGAAGCCTCTTTCAAATTAGGAAATTTCGTGAAGGTGGAAAAGCGGTTGAAAGAGTTCAATTTTTCTTTCCGGGTACAAGAGAAAAACTTCGCCCTCGCTCTGGAACCTCTGGATATAACAGCGGCAGCCCCCGACTATGCATCCGTAAAAGGTGAGATCCGATTCAGTGATGTCATAAGTGATGTCATAGATAATGCCCATGTAGAGAAAATCCTGTCGGTTTCAGGGAACGGTTCCACCTCGTTGCCCATTTCCATAGAGGCAACCGGTAATCCTGCACGTTATGCTTTTACAATCAACCGTATTCCAAGAGCAGAGAAAGACTATGAACTAGAAATAAAGCTGGATGGTAAACCTGTCGGTATCGACCGGAAGTTGACAGAGAATCTTATCATCCCAGCGAAAAATGTATTCCGTTTCATGTCTGCACAACGGATCGAGCAACCGGAAAACGGGATACAACTTTCCTTCTCCGATCCCGTATCAGACACACAAGACCTGAAAGGATTGATCGAAATACCCGAGCTTTCAACTTATACATTTCAAGTTGTGAATGACAAGGTGAACGTATATTTTGAACCTACCAAAGCAAATACATTGACCGTGCGCATTTACGAAGGAGTAAAAAACATGCAGGGAAAACGTCTGGGCATCTCCCATTCGGTCTCTTTCAGCCAACCCAAATTGAAACCGCAGGTTGAATTACAAACACAAGCCGCCATCCTCCCCGACTCTAAAAACCTGATCATACCTTTCCGGGCTGTTAATCTGTATGCCGTAGATTTAAATGTGATCCGTGTTTTTGAGAGCAACGTGCTGATGTTCATGCAAACAAACACACTCTCCTCCGCCAATGAATTGAGACGTTCGGGAAGACTGGTCTACAAAAAGACACTCCGTTTGGATCAGGATCCCTCAAAAGACATTCATGGCTGGGAAGATTATTCCATCGACCTTTCCGGTCTGATCAATCAGCAACCGGGAGCTATTTACCGGATCATTCTCTCTTTTAAACAGGCATACTCAGCCTATCCTTGCGGGGATGAAGAGAAAGAGCTGCAAATTTCCGGTTCCGACGGCTTAACGAAAATCTCTTCGGAACAATTATCGGAAGAAGACGAAGCAATCTGGAATACACCGGAAGCTTATTATTATTATCAAAATATCGATGCACTGGACTGGAGGCAATATCGCTGGGAAGAGCGTGACAATCCTTGCCACCCGTCTTATTATATGGGTTCCGACCGGGTTGCTTCCTGTAATGTATTGGCCTCAAACCTGGGAATGACCGTAAAACGAAATTCAGCAAATACGATATGGGTCACAGTCAACAATATCCTTGACACAACCCCCACTGACAAAGCCGTGGTAACCGCCTACAACTTCCAACTTCAACCGGTAGGCAAAGCAGTAACCGATGACAATGGTTTTGCAGTCATAGAATCAAAAGGAGTACCTTTTATCGTCGTAGCCGAATCCGGGCAACAAAAAGCATATGTCCGGGTAGTAGACGGAGAGGAAGAATCCGTCAGCCGCTTCGACACAGGAGGAAAAGAGATCCGGAAAGGACTGAAAGGGTTCATTTACGGAGAAAGAGGTGTCTGGCGACCCGGAGACACGCTTCACCTATCGTTCATGCTTGAAGACCGTAACAAGCGGATTCCCGACAAACATCCGGTAGCACTGGAAATTTACAATCCGAGAGGTCAATTCTACAATAAAATGATCTCAACCAACGGGGTGAAAGGATTGTATACCTTTGCCGTACCCACCAAACCGGAAGACCCCACAGGACTTTGGAATGCTTATATCAAAGTGGGAGGAACAGCCTTCCATAAATCATTGCGCATAGAAACCGTGAAGCCGAACCGGTTGAAAATCAACCTCCAGTTACCCGGAAAAGTATTGGATGCTTCGGATAAGGAAGTACGCGCCAACTTATCGTCTTCCTGGTTGACAGGTGCCAAAGCACCGGGACTGAAAACAAAAGTGGAAATGTCACTGTCCAAAGTCAATACGCAATTCAAGAATTACGGACAGTACATATTCAATAATCCGGCAACGGAATTTACCTCTTCCCGTCTGGATATATTCAACGGCACGCTGGACAACAACGGGAATGTTTCATTTACATTCAAACTGCCGGATGCCAAAAATGCACCGGGATTGTTACAGGCAAACATCACTTCCCGCGTATTTGAACAAGGAGGAGATGCCAGTATCCATACGATGAGCGTTCCTTATTCTCCATTCAGTTCCTATGTCGGGATCAATCTCAACCAACCGAAGAACCGATACATCGAAACAGACAAAGATCATGTATTCGATATTGTTACCGTCAATCCGGAAGGCAAACCAGTGGATCGTTCCGCCCTAGAATACAAAATATACCGCATCGATTGGAGTTGGTGGTGGGAAGATTCTCAGGAATCTTTCGAGACTTATGTCAATAGCAGTTCTTATACGCCGGTAGCCACCGGAAAGCTACGCACGGTGAATGGGAAGACAAGTTTCAAATTCCGGGTCGACTATCCGGGTTGGGGACGCTATCTGGTTTATGTCAAAGATATGGAAAGCGGTCATGCAACGGGTGGAACGGTCTTTATAGACTGGCCTGAATCGCGCGGCCGTTCCAATAAATCCGATCCGAGCGGTATCAAGATGCTGACTTTCTCGTTAGACAAGGATTCCTATCAAACCGGTGAAACCGTTACCGCCATTCTTCCCGCATCTGCCGGTGGAAGAGCGCTGGTTTCATTAGAAAACGGATCGACCGTACTGCAACGCGAATGGATAGAAGTTTCCGGAAAGAAAGATACCAAATACCAGTTTAAAGTTACCCCGGAAATGGCTCCGAATGTTTACCTGCATGTAACGTTATTGCAACCTCATGCACAGACGGTCAACGATCTTCCCATCCGCATGTATGGCGTGATGCCGGTGCTTGTCACCGACAAAGGTACGGTACTTGAGCCACAAATACGGATGCCTGAGGTATTACGTCCGGAAACAGAATTTAGTGTGACAGTCAGCGAGAAACAAGGAAAACCGATGACTTACACTTTGGCTATCGTAGATGACGGATTGCTCGACTTGACGAACTTCAAAACGCCTGATCCCTGGAACGAATTCTACGCCCGGGAAGCATTGGGCATCCGCACCTGGGATATGTATGATGATGTGTTGGGTGCATATGCAGGGAGTTACGGTTCCCTATTCAGTACCGGTGGGGATGAAACCTTGAAACCGGCAGATACCAAAGCCAATCGTTTCAAACCCGTTGTACGCTACATCGGCCCGTTCAGCATAGGAAAAGGACAAAACCGGACGCATCGCATTACCTTACCGATGTATGTCGGCTCGGTACGTACCATGGTGGTAGCGGGTGAGAACGGTGCTTATGGAAAAGCGGAAAAGACAACGCCGGTACGTACACCTTTAATGATTCTTTCGACTCTCCCCCGCGTCCTCAGCACCGGAGAGGAGATTAAACTTCCGGTCAATGTATTTGCTATGGAGAAGGAAGTAAAGGACGTGAAAGTATCCGTCACCGTAAAAGGCGGTTTACAGGTTACGGACAGCCCTACCCAATCCGTAACTTTCGCCCGACCGGGCGACCAAATGGTTTATTTCCGCCTCAAGACGGGAAATAAGAGTGGAAAAGCCACTATCCGGATTGTAGCCGAAGGAGGTGGAAAGAAATTCACTGAAACAGTAGAAATAGAAATACGTAACCCGAATCCGGTAGTTACCCTTCGTGAAAGCAAATGGCTGGATAGCGGTAAGACAGCGGAATTGACCTATCGGATCGAGAACACTTCTTCGGAAAACAGTGTCAAACTGGAGGTATCACGCATCCCATCGGTAGATATCAGCCGCCGGTTCGATTTCTTATACAACTATCAGCATTATTGCACGGAACAATTGACATCCAAAGCTCTCCCTCTGTTGTTCATCGGGCAATTCAAAGCAATGGATGAAACTGAAACAAACCGTACAAAAACAAATGTCCAAGAGGCTATCAAACAGCTTTACGGCCGCCAACTTCCAAATGGAGGATTCATCTATTGGCCGGGGCAAGCCTCAGCTGACGAATGGATCACATCGTATACAGGAATGTTCCTTATATTGGCACAGGAAAAGGGTTATGCCGTGAATGCCAATGTGCTGAACAAATGGAAACGGTTCCAACGGGCAGCTTCGCAAAACTGGCGTACTCCTCATGAGAATACCTATTATAATTGGCAATCGGATGTACAACAAGCATTCCGCCTTTATACACTGGCATTGGCAGGGGCACCGGAATACGGGGCAATGAACCGTATGAAAGAGATGCAACAAAATCTGTCGCTGCAAGCCAAATGGAGACTGGCAGCCGCCTATGCGCTGACCGGAAAAATAAAAGCGGCCAACGAAATAGTGTACAATGCACAAACCACCGTCAAGCCGTATTCCTCTTCCGAAGGAAATTACATATACGGTTCCTATGACCGGGATGAATCGATGATTCTGGAAACTTTGTTGTTAATGAACCGCGACCGGGAAGCGTTTGCACAAGCACAGCAAATCTCCCGTCATCTTTCGCAAGAAGAGTGGTTCAGTACCCAATCTACCGCTTTTGCCTTAATGGCGATGGGACGGCTGGCTGAAAAGTTATCAGGAACTCTTGATTTCACCTGGTCTCTGCAAGGAAAACAGCAACCCGCGGTAAAGTCGGCGAAAGCTGTATTTGAAAAAGCATTGCCGGTGAAACCGGGTGAAGGTACAGTGACTGTCAGCAATAATGGCAAAGGAGTTTTGAATATAGACCTGATCACCCGAACGCAATTATTGAAAGATACATTGCCTGCCATAGCCAACAATCTGCGTATTGATGTGAAGTATACGGACTTAAACGGTGCTTCCTTAAATATCGGAGAGTTGAAACAGGGAACAGACTTCACAGCAACCGTCACCGTAGCCAATATCAGTGGCACAACGGATTATTCTAATCTGGCGTTGACCCATATCATTCCTTCCGGTTGGGAAATATATAACGAGCGAATGATTATCGATCCCGAACAGGCAGGAAGTGCAGACAGCAACAATACTTATACTTACCGGAATATTCGGGATGATCGTGTGCTGACCTATTTCAACCTGAATAAGGGACAATACAAGACATTCACTATCAGGCTCCAGGCAAGTTATGCAGGAACATTCATTCTGCCGGCCATCCAATGTGAAGCCATGTATGATCCAGTCGTTCAGGCAAGAACACGGGCCGGAAAGACGGTAGTGAAATCCGCGTCTAACTAAATCGTTAACATCATTTTATGCAGATTGTATGAATGAACACAATCCTTGTACGTGACATTTAAACTTTATATAGCGTTGATACGTAATCTTATTCAAGCAAAAATTCCTTTCTTAAAAAAGAAGTGGATAAAGGGAATAGGGATAATTACCCTACTTTTATTAGTATGGTTTATCTTTTGCCTCCCTGCACAATTATTCCATGTGCCCTATTCTACCGTAGTGGCCGACAGGAATAACGAATTGCTTGGTGCCCGTATTGCTTCGGACGGACAGTGGCGATTTCCTCTGCGCAATACAACTCCCGATAAAGTCAAAACCTGCCTGATCGAATTTGAAGATCATCACTTTTACCAACACTGGGGAGTAAACCCATTGGCGATAGCACGTGCCGCTTTTCAGAATATAAAACAGGGGCACATAGTCAGCGGAGGAAGTACTCTCACGATGCAGACCATTCGCCTGGCACGTAATAACCCGCGTACTTTTAAAGAAAAGTTCATCGAAATGGTATGGGCCACACGTCTGGAATTCCGCTATTCAAAAGAAGAAATCATGTCCCTTTACGTCTCTCACGCCCCCTTCGGAGGAAATGTAGTCGGGCTGGACGCTGCCGCATGGAGGTATTTCGGGCATCCGGCCGAAGAACTTTCATGGGCGGAAGCCGCCATGCTTGCAGTACTCCCCAATGCCCCGGCTATGATCCACCTTTCAAAAGGAAGGGATTTGCTTCTCAAGAAACGGAACCGGCTCCTTAGCAAACTTCACGATAACGGTAAGATCAGCGATTCAGACTATGACTTGGCTGTCAGCGAACCATTGCCACAAGAGCCAAAGCCACTCCCCCAAATAGCGCCACACCTCACAGATTATTTTTCTCAAACCCGGCAAGATCAATATTCGGTAAGTACCATCGAACGGAACATTCAAACACAGGTAGAAGGACTTGTCGAACGGTGGAACCAGGAGTTTGCCCGAAGTGACATCCGGAACCTTGCGATATTAGTGATCGATATAGAAAGAAATGAGCCGATCGCTTATTGCGGTAATCTGCATTTTAATAAAGAACAAAGCGGTAATCAAGTAGACATCATCCGTTCTCCACGAAGCACAGGCAGCATTCTTAAACCCTTTCTCTATTACGTCCTGTTGCAAGAAGGCGAGCTGTTACCCCATACGCTCGTGCCGGACATTCCGATCAATATCAACGGTTTTGCTCCGCAAAATTTCAGCCAGCAATTTGAAGGTGCCGTTCCGGCCTCCGAAGCCATCGCACGTTCGCTTAATATTCCTACCGTAACCATGTTACAACATTACAGTGTACCCAAATTCTACAACTTTCTGAAAGAAATAGGGCTTACCACCCTCAACCGCCCAGCCTCACATTACGGGCTGTCACTGATCCTCGGAGGAGCCGAAGGAACCCTATGGGATATCACTACAGCCTACGCAGATATGGCTCGGAGCCTGAAAGGATTAGATCATACCTATTGTACCCTCACCCACTCCGATCCCCCACCCTTCACCCTCCCCGACCTATTTCAACCGGGAGGAGTCTGGCAAACCTTCGAAGCCATCAAGGAGGTCAACCGTCCTGAAGAAATAGATTGGCGTACCATTCCTTCCATGCAGACTATCGCCTGGAAAACGGGAACAAGTTACGGTTTCCGGGATGCATGGGCAGTAGGAGTCACTCCCCGTTATGCCGTAGGAGTATGGGTGGGAAATGCCACAGGCGAAGGCAAACCGGGACTGGTAGGGGCACGTACTGCCGGCCCTGTAATGTTCGATGTGTTCAACCTTTTACCTTCTTCTCCCTGGTTCTCACGCCCGAAAGATATATTTATCGATGCAGAGGTATGCCGTCTGTCCGGACATCTGAAAGGACGATTCTGTGAAGAGACCGACACCGTGCTGATACTTCCTGCCGGACTCAAGACAGATGTCTGCCCTTATCATCACCCCGTCACATTGTCCGCCGATGGTACTTTCCGATTGTATGAAAGTTGTATTAATACGGAAATTTCTATTCAGAAAAACTGGTTTACATTGCCTCCGGTATGGGAATGGTATTATAAACAGCATCATCCGGAGTACCGGACACTTCCTCCTTTCAAACCCGGCTGCGGAGAAGATAGCTTCCGACCCATGCAATTTATTTACCCTACCATGAATGCCCATATTCATCTGCCCAAGCAGATGGACGGCAGCAAAGGTCAAATGACGTTCCAACTGGTACACAGTAATCCGGACGCTACCGTTTACTGGCATCTCGACGACAACTACCTTACAGAAACCAAAGATTTCCACAAAGTCTCCCTGACTCCTTCCGCAGGCAAGCATTCAATCACCGTAGTCGACGGAGAAGGGAATGCGGTTTCAGTAAGCTTCTTCATCGAATAATAAAAAACATTGTGTCAGTTTTGACATTTTGTATATTCTGAGCCTCCATCAATAGCTTGAATGAAGCCACAAGGCTTAGTTAGCAAAAAGAAACGATCGTAGCAGTTTCTACTGAACCATAAAAGTATGGCAAATGCCGGTTATGTCAATTAAAAAGTTCCATCTATACATAAAACTCTTTCCTTATAAGATGTGATAATCCTTATTCACTTACATTTTAACAAATCCTATCCGTATGGATTGACGAAGCAATTACCCAGAAAGAGCCTCACCAAAAACTCCTTTTCTCCTCCGATTCCTCTCCCCGGTGCCCTCCGGCATCTTCCTCGGTGAGCTTCAACACATTCATCGGTGAGTAACTTACCCTTCCTCACCGATGAGCAAGTTCTTCATCGGTGACATCCAGTCTAATCCCTGCTCCCCAAAGCGTATATATTTGCAAGTTATCGAATAATATCGCCTAATTATAGAATATTTATCCATCCGTTTCATTTATCAGCACCTATCAATCAAAATGCTCGGTAAGGAAACAAGATCATTTGCTTCCACTTTGTCACTTATTCCACTCACTCACCTACAAAAGTTGAATATAATCATTCACCTCTTCCTCCCATAAATTGATACAATCTTCGTATCTTTGCCTCCATGAAGCAGATTTTAAAAGAAAACGGAGGTTTGCCAGCGTCCATTCTTTGGACACTGGCAATTGTCGCAGGTATATCAGTAGCAAACCTTTACTATAACCAACCCCTGCTAAATATGATACGGCAGGAATTGGGAGTATCCGAATTTAAAACCAATCTTATCTCTATGATCACACAGATAGGATATGCATTGGGATTATTGTTTATTATTCCGTTGGGTGACTTGTACCAACGGAAAAACATTATCATCACCAATTTCTCCATACTGATTGTCTCATTGCTGACCATCGCTTTAGCTCCGAATATACACATCATACTGATAGCGTCTCTATTTACCGGTATCTGTTCGGTGATTCCACAGATATTCATACCGATAGCCTCTCAGTTTTCAAAGCCGGAAAATAAAGGCAGGAACGTAGGAATCGTAGTGTCGGGATTGCTGACCGGAATTCTTGCATCCCGGGTAATAAGTGGTTTCATAGGCGAACTTTTCGGATGGAGAGAGATGTATTACATCGCAGCTGGAATGATGCTGATTTGTGGGATTGTTGTAGTCAAAGTCTTACCGGATATAAAACCTACTTTCAGTGGAAAATACAGCGAATTGATGAAATCTCTGTTCTTGTTGTTGAAAGAATACCCTCAACTACGAATTTACTCGATCCGTGCCGCGCTCGCATTCGGTTCATTCCTTGCCATGTGGTCGTGTCTCGCCTTCAAGATGGGACAAGCTCCGTTCCATGCAAACAGCAACGTCATCGGAATGTTGGGTCTTTGCGGCATTGCCGGAGCGCTTTCGGCATCATTGGTCGGTAAATATGTAAGGCGGATTGGTGTGCGACGGTTTAATTTTATAGGTTGTGGGTTAATACTTTTTGCCTGGTTTCTGCTATTCGTGGGGGAAAACACCTATTTCGGGATCGTTGCAGGGATCATTATTATCGATATAGGCATGCAATGCATCCAGTTAAGTAACCAGACGAGTCTTTTCAGCCTGTGTCCCAGTGCCTCTAACCGAATCAATACCATTTTTATGACGACCTACTTCATTGGAGGCTCTTTCGGAACATTTCTGGCAGGTACCTTTTGGCAATCTTTCGGATGGTATGGCGTGATAGGCACAGGAGTCATACTGACAAGCTGTTCATTATTTATCACTTTATTTTCACGAAAGTAGATCAAAACAATGCTTAAGATTGTTGTTAATCTTGCATATCATCCTGAAAACTTATGAAGTACGGAGTCAACAGACAGGTTTTACTGATCACCGCCGGTATAGTATGGATCGTAGCGGGAGCCAATATCCTGCGGATAGGGATTGTGACATGGCTGAACGATTCACAATATTGGCTTTTTAAAATAGGGGAAGCCATAGTGGTATTCCTGCTGTTTTTTATACTTATATTCAGAAGGTTGTACTATAAACATACCGAACGTATCAGCCAAAAGAAGCATGAGAAAAATTGTCCTTTTTCATTTTTCGATGTAAAGGGTTGGGTCATCATGACTTTTATGATTTCACTGGGAATCGGTATCCGAAGCATGCACCTGTTACCCAATAGTTTCATATCCGTGTTTTACACGGGATTATCACTGGCACTGATCGCTACAGGATTTCTGTTCATCCGCTACTGGTGGATAAGGCGGCATGTATTGAATAATCCAAAAACAGAATAACATGAGTTTGTCACCAATAGACTTGAAAGAATTTACCCGTTTCCAACAAAATGAAATCACGGAAAGTATCGTCTACGACCATTTGGCAGCTATTGAAAAAGACCCTTCCAACCGTAAAGTTCTTCAACTGATTTCGGCTCAGGAAAAGGCTCACTATCATACGTTAAAGAAATATACTTTGACAGATACACGTCCCAACCGATGGCGCATTGCCAAATATTATTGGCTGGCACGTGTTTTGGGCATCACTTTTGCTATTAAACTCATGGAGTCAAGGGAAGAAAATGCCCACAATAATTACTCAAGATACACAGATTGTGAAGATTTGCAGCGACTTTCACGCGAAGAAGAAGAACACGAAGAAAAGCTTGTGGAATTGATTAATGAAGAAAGACTGGAATATATGGGTTCCGTGGTACTCGGACTGAACGACGCATTAGTCGAATTTACCGGAGCATTGGCCGGATTCACACTGGCATTGAGCGACCACAGGCTGATCGCATTAACCGGTAGTATTACCGGCATTGCAGCAGCCCTTTCAATGGCATCTTCTGAATATCTGTCCACTAAATCGGAAGGCGATCCCAACAAACACCCGGTTAAGGCTGCTATTTATACAGGTATTGCTTACATTATTACCGTAGCGGCATTGGTTACACCTTTTATTCTGATCAGCAACGTGTTGATGGCATTGGGAATAATGTTAGCGATGGCATTAGGCATCATTGCCCTATTCAATTATTATTATTCGGTTGCACGAGGCGAAAGTTTCCGCAAGCGCTTCACGGAAATGGCAGTTCTCAGCTTCAGTGTGGCTGGAATAAGTTTTCTAATCGGCTATGCCTTGAAGACGTTTACCGGCATCGATGCATGACATAGTAAATATAAAATTATGAAACATCTATGAACAATCTTTCATACACGTTGTTTTTGCAATAAACGAACAACGTTATTAAACCTAAACAAGAAAAAGTTATGAAAAAGTTAATTGCATTATTAGCATTAGTTTTGGTAAGTACATCTACAATGATGTACGCCCAGGAATCTAACAGAGCCGAACGTCGCGCTGATCGTAAAGCACAAAGAGACGCAGAAAGAGCAAGATTGAAAGCTGAAGAACAAGCAGCCGATGCAGTGGCTTATCAGCAGGCAGTACAGGCACTGAAGAATAAACAGTTTGTACTTGAAGCAAATCAAGTCATCTTCCGTAACGGACAGAGCGCCTATGTTACATCTAACACAAACTTTGTGATGATGAATGGTCAAAGATCGACAGTCCAGGTAGCTTTCAATACTCCGTATCCCGGCCCTAACGGAATCGGTGGTATTACAGTCGATGGAAATGCATCGGATATGAAAATGACAACTGATAAGAAGGGTAACGTAAACTGCTCCTTCAGTGTACAAGGTATCGGCATTTCAGCACAGATATTTATCTCATTGACCAATGGCGGTAACAACGCCACTGTTACTGTAAACCCGAACTTCAACAATAATACGCTCACATTGAACGGTAATCTTGTTCCGCTCGATCAGTCAGACGTATTCAAGGGACGTTCCTGGTAATTAAAGATAAGTGATATAAATTAAAGTATCCGGGGATGATAAATGGAACAACCTATTTATCATCCCCATTCTATTTTCTCCCCAAAATCATTACCTTTGCCCCAACATTATTTTATTCGCAGATAGTATGAGAGAATATATCATTGCAGACAATCAGGATATCACTAAGGCAGGAATGATGTTTCTGCTCAGTAAACAAAAAGATATATCCAGATTGTCGGTAGCAGACAATAAGGCCGAACTAATCAGAGAACTGCGCTTATATCCGCAAGCGGTAGTAATCCTCGACTATACTTTATTTGACTTTGCCGGTGCAGAAGAACTCGTTGTGCTTCGCGAACGTTTCAAGGAAGCGGACTGGTTGCTCTTCTCGGATGAATTGAGCATGAACTTCTTACGCCAAGTACTTTTTAGCAGTACGGCTTTCGGAGTGGTAATGAAAGACAATTCGAAGGAAGAGATCATTACGGCATTGCAATGCGCTTCCCGGAAGGAACGTTACATATGCAATCACGTCAGTAATCTACTGCTTTCGGGAAATACGCAGCCGACCGTCTCCTCGGAAACGATCCGGAGTGCCCATCTGCTCACACCTACGGAAAAGATCATTCTAAAAGAGATAGCTTTGGGGAAGACGACCAAAGAGATCGCCTCCGATAAGAATTTAAGCTTTCACACGATCAATAGTCACAGGAAGAACATATTCCGGAAACTGGGCGTGAATAATGTACATGAAGCCACGAAATATGCTATGCGGGCAGGAATCGTAGATTTAGCGGAATACTATATATAAGTGCCCGGGTAGACACGAGAAGATATGGCTATCCTATCTCCCCGCTCCCAATACAAAGTTTCGCAGCTTCATCATAAATAACTCCGAATTGTCCCGGAGCTATTCCCTGCAATTTCCCGGAAGAAAGAACCCGGTATTTTCCATCTTCTATCAAAAGCCGACCTTTGGTAAATTCTGGTGTATGACGAATTTTAAAAGTAATGGCTATATCCTTCCGTTCAGAGTCTTTCCAAGGATCATCCGTTATAAAGTGAAAATCAGAAAGCATAAACTCTGTCCCATATTGAGTCTCCACTCCATAGCCGTGAGAGACATAAACTATATTTTCTTCTATATCCTTTTTTACGACAAACCAAGGACCTCCACTTAACCCCAGCCCTTTTCGTTGACCGATGGTATGAAACCAATAACCACGATGGGTGCCGATCCGTTTCCCCGTTTCAAATTCAATGATAGCCCCCTCTCTCTCACCAAGAAATCGCCGGACAAAATCGTTATAGTCAATCTTCCCCAGAAAACAGATGCCCTGACTATCTTTTCTTCGAGCGTTTGGCAAACCTGCATTCAGTGCAATCTCCCGGACTTCCTGCTTCATCAGATGTCCGATCGGGAACATGAGTTTCGAAACTTGCAAATAATCGATCTGAGCCAGAAAATCCGTTTGATCCTTAACGGGATCTTTGGCTGTACCCAACCAGATTTTCCCATCCTGTTCCAGAGTTGTGGCATAATGTCCCGTAGCTGTATAGTCAAAATCCTTGCCTACCTGCTGTTCAAAACAACCGAACTTAATCAGTTTATTGCACATCACATCAGGATTGGGAGTTTGTCCCTTCTTAATCTTTTCAAGGGCATATGCCGCCACATTGTCCCAATACTGACGATGCAGATCGATCACCTCCAAAGACAAACCATATTTACGAGCTATGACCTTGGCCAATTCAATATCTTCCTCGGCAGAACAATCCATATGCTCCTCCCCTTCCATTCCAATCTTAATATAGAAAAGAGTCGGGCGAAACCCTTGCTCACAGAGAAGGTGAACAACCACTGAACTGTCCACACCACCGGATAATAATGCTGCTATATTCTTCATAGACGCAAAGATAGGCTGCATAACGTTTACAGGCAATCACACAATAAAGGCATTTTTATACCACAATTGTGGTAGATAAGCGAAGTATTTCCTACATTTGCAACTCATAAAGTCGATAAAGATATGAAGATAAGAAACATATTGCTAATTCCCTCATTGCTCATCCTATTATTCTCTGGCATATCCTCTTGCGGAGTGGACCGTTGGCCGGAATATGCTTCCGAAACAAAACTGGACTTATGGATAGACAGCGTGATGAAACAGGAGTACCTATGGTACAAAGAGATGCCTTCTGTTCCCTTGGGCGGAAAATATTTCGAAGCTCCGGGCACATTCCTGAAATCCCTTTTATACGCGGAAAAAGACAAAAGCTATTCATACATCGACACCATACGAAATACCCCCGTTCCCAGTTATGGATTCAACTATACGACCCACCGGAGTGCAAATGCAGACACGCTTTATGAAGCTTTAGTGACTTATGTGCTTCCCCATTCACCCGCTTCAATAGCGGGACTTGAACGAGGTGACTGGATCGTGAAAGTGAACGATGAACTGATCACCAAGAAAAATGAAAAGGAGCTATTCGAGTCCGGACAAGCCATGAAACTGTCTCTCGGAAAATATGAAATTAAGAAAGTAGAGACTGGAGAAGGAGATGACAAGAAAGTGGTGGAAAAGGGGATCGTAACGGAAACGGGAGAAATAATCAATGTAGGCCCTGAAGAAGTGGTGGAAGATAATCCCGTACACTATAGCGAAATCATAACAACGGCTACGGGAGCTAAAGCCGGTTATCTGGTGTACAGCCATTTCACATCCGGTACTGCAACGGACAAAGAAAAGTATAACAGCGAATTACGGAAAATATCCAAAGAGTTTGCCGATGCGGGAATCACATACTTCATTCTCGACCTGCGTTACAATACGGGCGGTTCTTTGGAATGTGCGCAATTACTGTCTACTCTTATGGCACCGTCCAATGCGCTAGGTACTCCTTTTGCCTATTTGGAATACAATGATAAACAGACTGCCAAAAATAAAGAATTATTGTTCGATCCAGAATTAATAGGAAGTACAGGAAAAAACATGAACCTATCCTATGGATTTATCATCTCGAGCAGTACGACATCAGGAATGGCAGGCATCATGCTTAACTGCATAGTACCACATGGGAAATACGTCTTAATCGGCAGTAATGTCGCTTGTCCCGGAGTGACTACCGAGGCTTTTATCAGTCCTGAACGCACTTGGGCGCTCAATCCGGTAGTATGCACCGTTTATAATAGCGAAGATGAATCCGGTGAAGGGGGAAGCTTCACTGCCGGCTATACAGCCAATGAATCGGAAGATCTCACCAAGTTCTTACCGTTTGGAAATAAAGATGAAGCCCTGTTGAGCATTGCCATCGGCTTAATTGACGGAACTTACCCGCCAAAGGATGATGAAAAGCCGAAAACTAAAATGTCACCGATAAAAAGCATAAACAAAGCCCATCCCGATAAGGTAAGGAACGGGACAAGATTAAAATAAAAACAACTAAACAGCAAAAGGTAATGAATCAGATCAAATACTGTCTTCCGGTACTGTTACTTCTCTCCATTATGGTGGGATGTGACAACGAACCGGAAGAAAGCCCGGAGGAAGAAATCAGAACCCTCACCGTCACCGAGACAACAGGACAAGGTTCTGAAAAAGTAACTACTAAACAACAGTTTTTCTATGAAACCGGCAAACTGGTTCAACACACCACCACCCAAACCTTTACTGATTTATTCTGTCAAACGGAGTATACATGGACTGTAAGTACACAGATCGGTTATGAATCGGGCAAAGTCATCGTCTCCGATGATGCCGGCAATGTATCTACCTACCTAATGGATGACAATGGACGTGCGGAGAGTTGTATCCGAAACGAACCTTCCGGGAACATTCGTTATTATACTTTCAGTTATTCTCCCGACAATGGAATTCTCAGCGGAATCAAAGAAGAGATGAATGGGAAGGTGTATTCAGAAATCACTCTTGCACCTTCCACTGTTGCCGGCAAAATGACAATCACAGGCAAAGTAGACAATTTTGGAAACACTTATATAGCCAGTACCGACAATGACTCTCCGGGTATCTCCAACGAAACAAGCAAATTGCCATGGGTGTTCCTTGCGGAAAGTTATCCTTTATCTTTCCATGAAGAAGCACTTTATGCCAACATTCTCGGTACGCCTCTACCACTACTTCCCGGACGTTTGGATATAGAAGGAAGCAATGAAGTAACGACTTACAGCTATACTACCGACAAGAAAGGCTATGTAACTTCGTGTGCCATGCGAACCGGAACAACAAGGGCAGCGTGGAGTCGCTATATAGAATATTCATATGACCTTGTTTTGTCAAATGCAGATTTACGTATTCTTAACTAAAAACAGGGATTAAGAGGGGGAGATTCTTTTGAATCGCGAGACGGTATCATTCGAATAACAACAATAATGTAATTCATCGTGACATCTGTTTAATCTAAAGATTAATTGACGCAACATATAAAAACAGTCAACCCCATTGTATTGGAACTGACTGCCTTCATAAAAGAATTTTATTATTTACTTTCTAACTGGACGAACTGGGAAACCATACGCAGGATTGAAAACACCATAGGTTACATCACTTCCCTCATCATAATAATCGGTGAGTGCAATTCCACGTTTTACATAGTCATATTGATAATCGTTACCACCAACTAATCTTCCCTGATACCAATGAATCTCACTTGTCCATGCATACAAGCATCCATTATTTTTCACAACACCGCTAAGTTTATATCCAGCAGCAGGAATAAATATCCATTTAGACTCATCTTTTTTATTTATGAATTTAAATCCCCTCACACTATTAAGAGTTGTAGACTCATAAGTCGTTTCTTTTATAAGTTCATCTACTTGATCCGGGGTGGGCATTGTCCATTGTTCCCCGAGTTGGTATGCTGCGATATCATATGAACCGTACTTGCTCTCAGTTGCACAGCATTGCCAATAGTAGAGCGTTCCATAAGTGTTCTCAGTAGAATAATTAGCTTCATTATAATTTGATGGTCCGTATTGAGCCGCAGAACTGACAATTTTTTGTCCAGTCACATCTCCCCAGCCATAGTAATTACCAGACTTATAAGGTTCATCAGCTCCAATATTTTTGGATGCCCAAAGCGTTCCTGATGTAAGACCTAAGTCAACCCATTCACCGGCTCCTTCTTCCTGCATCTTTACTTCGTAGCCTTGACTGACACCGGTTGCAAAATAGCGGTTCTCCTTGTAGGTATGAGACGGCAGAGTGGCTGCATATTCTTTTCCATTTACAGTAGCGTTAAATGTCAGTTCTACATTTTCTGCCGGACCAAGTATTATGTACAAGTCATTACCATGTGCCTTTGCCTTAATACTACCTTGCTTCATGTTTTTTCCACCGTTGGCAAGATTGAAAGTCACCTCATTGTAAAGATTAGTGCCGGATATCGTAACTTCCACTCCATCAAATGAGACGTTGGTACCCCCATTGAGGGTATAATGGGCAAAACTGAGTTGGCTTACAATGTTGAAGTTAACAGACGCCTGTCCATTTATAAGAGACACAGTTGTCTTCGCTGCCATAAAGTCTTTTTGAGGAAGTGATTCAAAGGTCCCTTCTTGAGTAGAAAGGTCGTCAATGAATGTGGTTCCACTAAAAGTTTGAGTATTTGTGGCCGAACCGAGATAGAATATATTGATTTCTTGGCCGTCACCGTCAATATACACTTCACCGGAAAATGTACCTTGACTTGCATCAATTCCACTAGCAAGGGTAAGCACACCAAGCTTTATGCCGGTATTGCTAGTAACTAAAAGCTGATCCCCCTCAGCCCAGCGGAAATCAAGTCCATTATTGGACTCCGGACGTGTAGTACGCGTATCTGGAATGTCAATGCTAGCATTTGCTGTAGCTACCATATGGACAAGAGTCCCCTTCGATGTTTGTTCTTCGCCCATCAACAGCTCATCGTTTGAACACGAGCTAAATGATAGTATCAACATTGATACCATCAATGTTATTGATATATATGTTTCCTTTAGCATAGGTAGTCGTAATTTTAAATTGAAAATTAGTTGTCAAAGCCGCTGCCACTACCGCCACCACCTATAGTAGGGGTTGTTTTACCATAGATAGCATAAAGAGTGGTAGATCGGGATATTGTAATTTCAGCACCTGCTTGTACTTCCACATCACTCAGTTTAAGCTCATCTCCTGTTTTAGCGGTATAACTCCAACCGAGGAATTGGTATTGCCCTTCTTTGGTGGGGAAAGTTGAAGTAACAGTAAATGTAGCACTTTCTCCTTGCGTAACCGTTTGATCTACAGACGGAATAGCTGGAGTACCATCTAAAACATCGTAGCTAAGAGTAATTGTCGTTTTATTTTTCTGCCAAACTGCATACAAATCAAATTTTTCTTCCTCCATGTTAACCGGAACAGACTGTCCTTCCCCATATTCAGCAGTTGTTGCATCAGCAGCCGTAGCCCAGCCAAGAAATTCGGCACCATCACGGCTCGGAGTATATTCCGGTGAGAGCGTGAAAGAATAAGTGGATTCGTTACTGTTGAGTTTTACCGTTCTCACTGCGCCCGTACCGTCATTGGTATGGAGATTAAGAGTAGTGCTGTATTCATATCCCGTTTCATCATCTCCATCCATGTTCGTACCACCATTTTCGGTATCACCGCCATCGGGGTTTACGGGAATGAAATCGTCTACGGTAACGTCATACTTGATGGTCGTCAGCACCGGTTTCGGATTTTCAGGATCGGGAGTCCAACCTCCGTTTCCGCCCTCATCGAACACGAAAGTATAGATATAACGGTAGCCTTGCACCCATGCCACGTTGACAGGTATGGCAGCCTCGCCTGTGTATACCGTTGTGGACACCTCTGCCCCCTCATCATCTTCTGTGATATTGGAAAGTGCAAGGTCCACAAGGAAGTATGCCCCATTCCAGTCTGTTCCGGCCTTTGTCGGATTCCAGGCTGCAACGGTCTGGGGAAGCAGGGTCAACACTTGCCCGAATCCGTTTTCGTGACTGTCCTCAGGACAAGTAAGGTTGGAGGCCGTACCCGGTGCCAATGTGACATTCCCGTTCAATGGAGCGACGCTATATTTTTTATTGTACTGCGCCCCGGATGGAATGACCCACGTGCCACCGTTAACTTCTTTTTCGGGATCTACATTGTTGTCCGAATGGTCTGCATAGTTATAATCCGTATCAGCAGCCGGGAACGTGAACGTCCCTTTTTCGGTGAGGTGCCCCACGCTCACGCCCTTGATCACCACGCTCATGTTTTTTGTGTTGTTCTTTGCCCTGAAACAAACCTGCGACAGGGCATGGCGGAAGTTGAGCTGCACCTTGTCGACGGTTTTGGTCTGGCCTTTCCGCACTGAATACATCAGGTCGACTTGTTCGGCCACGGCATCTTTCACCGTGAAGTCGTTGAATGTCGGTGCCCCGTTGTTAAAGCTGAACTCCTCGTCACCGTTGACTTCGGCATAGAAATCGAGTGTCTTGCCGTCCGGCCAGTAACGCGTACCGTCGGCATCAGTCCATACGCCGTCGCTGTTCACGATTTTGTCACCGTTGATGTAAAGCCCGTCGGCCGATTTCGCCCAGACTTTGAAATAGTCAGGGAGGGTGTTGTTACAATAGGAATCCGCTGCGCGTGTCTGCGTTCCTGCCGACACTCCGTAAGCGATGCCATCCTGCCGGACGCTCACTACCTCGTCCTGTGAGCATGCGGCCATCATCAATGCCGCCATTGCCCCGAATAAATACTTGGTTTTCATCGTTTAAAAATTTAATTGAACAAAAAATATATATACCGTAAAATGTCGAATTACATATGTATATCCTCGTTGACCTCCTGCCAGTCGTCCACCGAGGGGTCTATATTATCGCCACCGATGGGTTGCGGAAGGTCGAGGCCGTCGATAATGATATGCACATGCTTCCCGTCGGATGCGGAATGCACCTGATCCGTCACGTTGAAGCGTCCGCTTTCGGTCCCGTAACAGTATTTCGAACCGTCGTCCATCCACACGTAAAGTAGCATGCGGTGCGGTGCAGCGTTCTCCTCATGATGTCCGAACGTGAAGAACCTCCCCACGATGGTTGACTCGTCACCGGCATGGGCCTCGAACGGTATGGTCACGCATTCCCGCCCGAGCGATTCGTCACAGAACAGCAGCGAGGATGCCATGCCCGAAAGCGAGCCACACATCTGGGATACATGTTCCAGCCCTTTCACATGGCGGATTTCATACGTGTAGGTACATGTCAACTCGTGAGGATAGAGCGTCATGGCCTGCTCGTCATGCACCGGCCGCCTCCCTGTCCATTCCTCCTTCCCGCTTTCGGGGATGCAAACATAACTGGTGCCGTTTTCGGAAATCTCCACTTCCGTGGCCGTGCAACCCCATAGCATGTCGGGGCTGATGACGACACGCTCGTCTTCCGCATCTTCCGCACGGGGTACCGTGTTCCCCGCGGAACTGCCATAGACGCTTTCAAAAAGGTCACCTTCGCGGGTGAACGCTTCATGAGTGCCGAAACCCTCCGTCCCACGCAGGAGTACCACCTCCGTATCGTTGTTGTAGCAGAACACCCGGTACCTTCCTACCCGTATCTCTATCTCCCCTCCCGTCTTTCCGGCAAAGTCGAAACGGCGCACGGGCGCGTCCTCCCCCTCCTCCGGGTAGAAGAACACGCACATGCCATCCGGGGCGGCATCGGGAGCGTCACGCCAGTCAAACCCCAGCCTGATTGTAGCCGTGTGCGGATGGTGGTAGCACAGTTCCTTGTGCTTGCAGGAAGAAAAGGCGAACACCGCCAGTACAAACATTATCATACATAGTCCTTTCCGTCTCATCTTCCCCCTCCTTTCTCCCCGTTGTAATTGCCACAGCCGATAAGCCAGACGAGCGACACTTCGGCCTTGGTCGGCCCGAGCCAGTGCCGCTGTCTGGTGGACTGCCACACGTAGCAGTCGTCCACGGGCTTGTACTCGTGGTAGGTTCCGCCCCAGTAGCCCACACCGATGGTGAAGTCGACGTTCAGCCTCCGGGCGACGGGAAGCGAGTAGCCGTATTCCACGCCCGCAGCGTAGTTCATCCTGCCCCAAAGTGTGCCACCGGGCCTGCCGCCCATGTAACCACGGCCTCCCGTCTCGAAGTCGTAGGTGAATATCTGCCCGTAAATGCCGAGGTGGTGGCCGGTGAGCGGTTTTTCCCTGGCAGCCCCGCCGAACCATTTGCGCACGGCGATGTCACCCCCGTAGACACGCCAGTACCAATGGCGACGGTCTCTCTTCCACCAGCCGTACATCCAGTTTGCGGCAAAAGACCAGGCCTTGCCAAGATAAAATTCGATCCCGACATTCGGTACCAACAGTGCGCCATAGAGCATGTTTGTCCGTACATCGATGTAGAAAGGCTTGCAGGGCGGACACTGTGCGATATAGATGGTGTCATGCACGAAAACCGTATCCACCCGGGGGAGCATGACTTCCGCTTTCGGTGCGGGTATGGGAGCTGCCGGGTTGCATACTTTCTCGTACCACAGGTAGAGTTGCGAGGCGCGGAGTTTGGGAAAAAGATTTTTATACATGTAATGATAAGGCACACCGCTGCGCAACCGCCGCATCCGACCCAAATGGTCACCTTTCATGTCGCTGTTCCCTTGCGTCTCCCCGACAATCTCACGCAACAGGGCCAGGGTTTCCTCCCTGTAAGGCACTTCCGGATCATTCTCCACCAGACGGGCCAGACCGTCCCAGTCACGTCCGAGAAAGTCGGTCATCTTCAATGAATCCGGCAACGTCCCGTAGCGTGAAAGGTAGTCGAACAACACCCCGGCACGCTTTTCGGACAACCACCTGTTGAGTTTGACACTCCCCTCGGGTGAGGCACCACCCACGACAAGGATCTTTTGCAACCGATAAACGGAGTCGGCGTAACTCGCACGCAGGCTGTCCGCCATCCTGTCCAGCACGGACTGGTTGCCGTTCAGGGAAGGGACAAGGTCTATCCTCCCCTGCCGGAAGTATATCTTCACGGAATCTCGTACCTCATGCACGGTCTGTGCCGACAGACAGCCGCCATAGAATGCCAATGCCGTGAGAAACAATTTCTTTATCATATCTGTATGTCCTTTCAGTCCGTCTCCTTGAAAGAGACGGACCGAAACGTACATCACTGTATATTAGAGTCCCCCAGGTGGCGTTGCGGTGTTTTTGCTAAATAAGTTATGCCTCAGGGAGAGCAAACCCAAAAAAGTTTGATCAATCCTTTTTAGTTTACAGTATTTTGCATACCTTTGCAGCGACAAATACGTCTCTTTCAAGGAGTTGAAGCGTCCCGTCAGGCAATCCGAAGCCCAGCCCGCACTGAATATTCCCTACAAATCCTTAAGGATTAGCTCGTTCGCCCTGTCTATCACGGAAGTGTCGAGCGAGGCGAGATAGATCTGCGTGGTCGTCTCCGAATCGTGCCCCATCCCCTCGCTGATGATTGACAGCGGGATGTTCATGCGCCTGGCTATGCTTGCCCATGAATGCCTGCTGACATACATCGTCAGCGGTACGGCAAGACCGGCCCTCTCCGCCACTTCCTTCAACTTGCGGTTGACAAGGTGCAGGGCATTCTCGTACTGCCTCCTTTCAGGGACGGCCGGATCAGTTATCACCGGCAACAGGTATTCCGTGGTCACATTGGGATGCCTCTTCACGATCTCTTGCATGCAGGCCTCCCACTTCATTTGCAGCTGCTGTCCGGTCTTCTTCCTGCGATAGGACAGGAGGCCATTCTTCAGGTCGGACTTCTTCAGGTAGGCCATATCCACGAATGACATGCCACGGGTATAGAACGAGAAGAGAAACATGTCCCTTGCAAAATCCAATACTGATTTGGACGGCAGGTCAAGTTTCTTTATCTTCCTGACCGCCTCAATCGGTATGGCCCGCTTGACGGTCTTCTCCATACCAGTATAGACACCCTTAAACGGGTAACGCTGTCCGGTCAGCCTTTTCTCCACGGCACGGTTGTAGGTGGCACGGAGGATGCGGTTGTAGAAAGATATGGTGTTCAAGGAAACGCCCTGTCTTTTCAGACAAGCCTCGTATTCCATCATCAGTTCGGAATCGATCTCGTCCAAGAAGACATCCCGACCTTCCCTAAACCGCATGAAGCTGCCCATTGCCGATGTGTAGGTCTCCGATGTGCGTGTCTTGCCCAACTGTTCCAAACGGGCAATGACCTCCTCCATGAAACGAAAGAAGGATTGGTCATCTGCCGCCTCATGGTATTTTTTCACGATATCATCCGCTGTAAAATCGGTTTCATCACTTTCCAGCCTGCCGGTTATTACATTTAAGCGTCTCACATCCCGTGTTATGCGCTCACCAATGTCACAGAGAAACGCCTCTCTGCTGTTGTTTGCAATAATCACGCACGATTTATTTTCATCCCATTCCTTCCTGAAAATACGGTAATTTGTCCTTATCTGGCGGATTACACGTTTGTAGACGATTTGGTAGTAGATTGTCCCTTCCTTGCCCGCAACAACCGAGGGACGAAATTTCACTTTAATACTTGTCATAAACTTACGGTTTTGATTTTTTGCTTGGGTTATCCTTTGACAGTTCCTGCTTATCCTTAATAAATTGGGATTTGTTCTCTTGCTCCTTTACAGCCTGCTCTTTTAAGCGTGCTTGCTCATTAAGGGCGGTTTGCTTCCACAGTGCTTCCTCGTAAGTTTTCACATCCTTACGCATTTGGCTTATCTTCCCATTATTACCATTGAGTTCCAAAATGTCCCTCAATGTAACCATCCGTTCGGGCAACACTTCACCTTTCATTTTGATGTAGCGGTACTTCAGATCGTTGTCAGTATGCTTATAGTTCGGTCTTGACACGAAATAGAGTGCTGATATTAACGAATCTACAAGGAGAACAATACTGATGACGATTGCCAAATCCCATTTAGTTTCGAGAGCGAAAGAGTGTCTAACCTCGTTGATGTTATGCTGTATGTTTGCCTCGTCCATCTTCCGAGCAGTCTGTACCAACAACTTTTTGATTTCCTCTAAATCCGGTTGTTCCCTCTGGATTATCTCTCCTATCTGGTTGTTGATAGCGTTTAAGTCACCTGCTATGGTTTCGGTAAACATCATCAATTTAGTCGCGGTATGCTCTTGCCTGTTGCTTTTTTCAATCAATGCCTGGATAAGGGTAATATCTATGTTTGCATTGACCGTTCGCGGTGTCAGTTGGCACTTGCCGATGGTCAGCAGTTCATCTAACATTACAATGATGGGTTCCATATTTTCTTTCATTATAGTTGCTTTTAAGTTAAATCTTGAATCCTATGTGAAACTCAAACATTCTTGGCTTTCAGCTATTTCTTCTTTTGGCAAGCGGTTGTCCATCCTGGCGAGCCGCTTTATATATTTATACATAAGTTTGATTACAATGCTATGTATACAAACTATGAATCATTACGCACAACAAATAATAGTTTAAACTGTTTTCATGTCATATCGGAAATGAAACGTGATGTCACTATATGATATGTGTAGACGATGTTATGGCAGTATGTTTTTCTTGTATTCATTTGCTGTATGAACAAAGACGGGAGTTTATGAATCGCTCACCCCCAACATAATCGAAACAACAAGTTGCCACTTATTCAAAACGCTTGAAGTAATGATCGAATGGGCATTATATTAGCGACGTGAAACGAAAAACATGTGTAATTATAAATATATAGAAGCAATGGAAATAATCTGTTTTGAGAAAAAGGTCTTCTAGGAATTTGCCAACAAGATCGAGCAGTTTATCCTGCGAGTATCAAATCTGCCACACCTGAAAAGTGAGAATAAAGCAATCGAATAGTCTGCCCATTAAGATGTCTGCCGGAAATTGAAAATCAGCAAGCGGACATTGCAGACCTTGTGTGATAATGGAATGCTTGCTATGCCAAAATCAGTAGCCGTACCTATTATTTGCCTGAAGACGTGGAACGTGTTGTCACCAAGGTGGAAGACAGACGCAGAACTTTGAGCGAGTATCAGGGGAACGGCACACTTCCGTACCATGTTCTCGGCAATAAGGCCTTGTACAAGAGAAGCAAGATTGAGCAAGCATTGAAACAGGAGTGCAGAGGCACATACCAAGACTTGGGATAACTCCCTGTCTTTTCGTCAGTCCCTCATTCCGTTGCTAGTCTGCGTTTTCAAATACAATATTGAAAGGAGAAAAGGTCTTCGGGCTGCATATGCTCTGAAAAAGAAAGATCCTGACCGAAACAACTTGCCGCCACGACCTTTCCGCTTTCATATAAAGGCTGTGTTTACCTTTGCGGATAAGCCTTCGGAAATGAGTGAATGACGAAATGGAAAAAATTGTAAGAATCAAGCATTGTGCCCTTTATTTCATAAAGAACTTGCTGAAAAACAATATCTGGTAATCAATTGAGTTATTCCAATACTCACCGGTATGCCCTCCAGGACGAGTAATGAAATCATGATCGATCTTCCTACCCAATAAACGCTTATGCAAATCTTTATTGACCTCTAGGAAGAAGTCCGCTTCGCCACAGTCGATAATTAATGCCAAATCCCCGTTTTCTATCTTATCAAGCTGGTTAATAACCGTATAGTCATCCCACCTTTTTTTATTTGCAGCCATTTCACCTAATTGTTTCGACATTTCCCAGTTCTGGGGGAACGGTCGGATATCGACACCTCCACTGGTACTTCCGGCAGCTCCGAACACATCTTTATGACGGATTGCATTCCACAATGCACCGTGACCGCCCATGCTCAGTCCCGTAATAGCACGCCCTTTCCGGTTGGCAATCGTATTGTAATGTCCGTCGATATAATCTATCAATTCCGAAGAGACAAATGTCTCATAACGACAGTCCTTGTTGATCGGGCTGTCCCAATACCAGCTTTTACTGCCATCAGGACAAACAAAGATAATCCCTTTCTCATCTGCAATCTCCGGCAGGTTAGGCTTCACTTGAATCCAGTTCTTTTCATTTCCTCCAAAACCATGCAACAAATACACTACCGGACAGGCGATCGCATTCCTTTCCATAGCTATATCAGGAGTGACGACAATTACTTTTATATCTTTATTCATCGAAGGACTTTTCACCAGCAAGGTATCTACCTTCGCAGCATAAGACGAAAGTACCAGCAACAAAAGGCTGGCAATCAATAAAGTTTTTCTTTTCATGGCTTGTATTATGTGTTTTTGGAGGACAAAATTACCGAAAAAATCCAATAAGACATGTTTTTTCACTAATTTTGCACATCTATTCATTACAGTAAAACCAACTCATGAAAGAACTGTTAGCATTCGCAATGCTTGTCATCTGTATATTCACTTCGGTGACAGCACAACCTACCCATCAGATAAAAGGTGTGGTTATTGATAAAAGCACCCGCCAACCATTGGAATTCATCAATGTACTGATCATTGGGACAGATCGAGGAAGCGTCACAGACTCCGTGGGACATTTCATTATCGATGACATTCCACCCGGTATTTACCGCCTACAGGCATCTGCCATAGGCTATAAGACAACGATTACTTCCGAATACATCCTCTCCACAAAAAATCTAAATGTAGATATTGAAATGGAAGAAAACTCCACCGAGTTACAAGGAGTCACCATAACAGCCTCTCCTTTCCGGCGCGACCTGGAAAGTCCTGTCGGGTTACGTATCATCGGTGTACAGGAAATAGAGAAAAGTCCCGGAGCAAATAGAGACATCTCCCGAGTTGTCCAGTCTTATCCGGGTGTTGCCTTCTCACCTGCAGGTTACCGCAACGACCTTATCGTAAGAGGAGGGTCTCCTTCCGAAAACCGTTTCTATCTGGATGGAGTAGAGATACCGAATATCAATCATTTCAGTACACAGGGGGCATCAGGAGGGCCGGTAGGCATTATCAATGCCGACTTTATCCGGGAAGTAAACTTCTATACGGGTGCTTTTCCTGCCGATCGGGGCAACTCGCTAAGTTCCGTACTCGACTTCAAATTGCGTGACGGCGACATGGAAAGAAATTCATTGAAAGCTACACTCGGTGCTTCGGAAGTATCACTCGCATCCAACGGGCACTTAGGGAGAAAAACATCCTATCTGGTATCTGTACGTCAGTCCTACCTGCAATTCCTGTTCGACATGTTAGGACTTCCGTTCCTGCCAACCTTTACCGATGCCCAATTCAAACTGAAAACCCGGTTCAACGAACGAAACGAATTGACCGTACTGGGACTCACCGGAATCAACAACATGCGCCTCAACACCAAACTGGAAGGTGAGAAAGCAGAGTATATCCTGAGTTATCTCCCTAAAATTCAGCAGGAAACCTTTACATTGGGAGCCGTATATCGTCATTATGCCGATGCGCATGTACAGACCGCTGTCATCAGCCATAGCTATCTAAACAACCGGAACACCAAATACTTGCATAATGACGAATCTACAGAAGAGAATCTGATGCTTCGGTTGCGCTCTGTCGAACAGGAAACAAAATTGCGACTGGAAAACAGTTCAACTTTCGGAGCTTGGAGAGTAAACCTCGGATTCAATCTTGATTACAGCCAATACACCAATACCAGTCTCCAAAGGGTGTATATACAACAAGCGAACACATTCGACTACCGCACAGCGTTGGGGTTATTACGGTGGGGCATCTTCGGTACCATGAGCTATGCATCGCCTGATGAAAAGTTTACAGCATCGTTGGGGGTACGGGCCGATGCCAACAATTATTCTTCTCGGATGAACAAGCTCTCCGAACAATTATCACCCCGTCTGTCCCTATCCTACCGACTCATCGAAGGACTTTATGCCAGTGGTAGTGCAGGATTATACTACCAACTGCCACCTTACACCGGACTGGGCTTTAAAAACAATGATGGCGAACTGGTGAACAAGCAGTTACGCTATATGAGTGTCAGCCAGGGAAGTATCGGACTAAGCTGGAGGAAGAGCAGCACTTTCGAACTTTCCGCGGAAGGATTCTATAAAGAATACGACCGCATTCCCTATTCCATCGTAGATGGCATCCCGTTAGCGTGTAAAGGAAACGATTATGGCGTGATAGGAAATGAAGAACTTACCTCCACGGCACAGGGACGTTCGTATGGTATAGAAGTGTTATTGAGATGGCTCATTGCCAAAAAGCTAAATCTGGCGTCCTCCTTCACACTCTTCAAAAGCGAATACAGGAAAGACAAAAGAAGTGAATACATCGCCTCGGCATGGGACAACAAGTATATATTCAATTTAAGCGGCACCTATAATTTCCCTCACCATTGGAGTTTCGGGATGAAAGTCAGTTGTATCGGTGGCGCACCTTATACACCTTACGATGTGGAAAAATCTTCTTTGGTCAATGCTTGGAATGCACAGGGCAGACCTTACTATGACTATAGTAAATACAATACCGGCCGGCTTCCGGCTTTCGGGCAGATAGATGTGCGGGTAGACAAAACATTCTATATCAAGCGTTACATGCTGGGATTCTATATTGACTTGCAAAATGTGACAAAAAGCACTTTCAAACAACCGGATATCCTGATGAGTACCGGAGAAATTGAAAATCCGACCGCCCCTCAAGCTCAACAACGCTACAAGATGAAGTATATCGAACAAAAAAGCGGTACGCTGATGCCGACACTCGGCATTACTTTCGAATACTAACGCATAAGAAACAACATTGATATAATAATTTATAAACTAAAAGCAATTATGAGAAAAAGAGTTATTTTGATGATGGCACTTATGTGCGGACTAAGTACCACAGCATCCGCACAATTTAAAATCGGTGGTAAGAAAATCAATGTGGGTAAAGTAGTGCAGGCAGGAGCCGATGCAGCAAAAGCCATCACACTGTCCGATGCCGATGTAGCAGCCATGAGTAAAGAGTACATGCAATGGATGGACCAACACAACCCACTGACAGCACCCGACAGCGAATACGGCAAACGCCTTGAGAAACTGACCGGAAATATCAAAGAAGTAGATGGGCTGAAAGTAAACTTCGGAGTTTATGAAGTGATTGATGTAAACGCTTTTGCTTGTGGAGACGGTAGTGTACGCATTTGTGCAGGTCTTATGGATCTGATGACAGATGATGAAGTAATGTCTGTAATAGGTCATGAAATCGGGCATGTCATTCACACAGATTCCAAAGATGCGATGAAAAGTGCCTACCTCCGTTCTGCAGCAAAGAATGCAGCGGGTGCTGCAAATGAAACGGTAGCCAAATTAACGGATTCCGATCTCGGTGCTTTGGCCGAATCCCTTGCCGGAGCCCAATTCTCACAAAAGCAAGAGAATGAAGCCGATGATTATGGTTTCGAATTCTGCATTAAAAACAATATCGACCCATATGCAATGTACAATGCCTTGAATAAATTGTTAAAACTATCCGAAGATGCTCCGAAGTCATCAAAGTTCCGCCAGTTGTTCTCCTCGCATCCCGAAACGGAAAAGCGAGTAGCACGCATGAAAGCCAAAGCGGACGAATATACAAAGAAATAAAAGTTAAAGATTCATTAATATAACTTTGATGTTAATATTATTCCAACAGATTGGTGTAATTTTCGGGGCAGAAACTATTCATATAAATTTATGGAATTTATAATCATTCTACTTTTACTCGTCCTTAACGGCATCTTTGCCATGTATGAAATTGCCTTAGTCTCTTCCAGCAAAGCACGTCTTGAAACCTTGGCAAGCAAAGGGAACAAGTCAGCACGCGGAGTACTTAGACAATTGGAAGAACCTGAAAAGTTCCTTTCCACCATACAGATAGGTATTACGCTGATTGGTATTGTATCGGGTGCCTTCGGAGGTGTTGCCATTGCCGATGATGTGACACCTCTTTTCGCCATGATTCCCGGACTGGAAGCTTATGCAAAGAATTTGGCAATGATTACTACAGTAGCTGCCATTACTTATCTTTCACTCATTATAGGTGAATTGGTTCCAAAGTCCATTGCTTTGAGTAATCCCGAACGTTATGCCACTCTGTTGAGCCCTATCATGATATTGCTGACAAAGGTGTCCTATCCTTTTGTCTGGTTGCTTAGTATCTCCACCCGCTTGTTGAACAAACTCATTGGTCTGAAAAGCGAAGAACGGTTAATGACTCAAGAAGAACTGAAAATGATACTTCATCAAAGTTCCGAACAGGGAGTGATAGACAAAGAAGAAACAGAAATGCTGAAAGACGTTTTCCGTTTTGCTGACAAGCGTGCCAATGAACTGATGACTCACCGCCGCGACTTGGTGGTACTTCATCCTTCCGACAGTAAAGAAGAGGTTTTGCATACCATCGATGATAAACACTTCAGCAAATATCTGTTGGTGAACGAGAGTAAAGATGAAATCATCGGGGTAGTAACCGTCAAGGATATTATCCTGATGGTAGGCTCAAACCAAGAGTTTAATTTACGAAAAATCGCACGTCCTGCCTTGTTCATTCCTGAAAGTTTATACGCAAAGAAAGTTTTAGAGCTATTCAAGAAGAACAAAAACAAGTTCGCAGTTGTTGTTAACGAGTATGGCAGTACAGAAGGTATCATAACCCTTCACGACCTTACCGAAAGCATCTTTGGAGATATCCTTGAAGAAGATGATACGGAAGAAGAAGAAATAGTCCGCAGACAAGACGGTTCGCTGTTGGTAGAAGCCTCGATGAACATCGGTGACTTTATGGAAGAAATGGGTATCCTTTCTTACGACGATATAGATTCTGAAGACTTCACTACGTTGGGCGGATTGGCAATGTTCCTCATAGGACGCATTCCTAAAGCGGGAGATATCTTCACCTACAAGAACCTGCAATTCGAAGTAGTGGACATGGATCGTGGAAGAGTTGATAAGCTGCTTGTCATACGTAAAAATGAGAAAGAGTAATTAAGCAACTCACTTATTATATTAACTTAAAGCACTTAGCAATGAAAAAAGTAATTATGTTGGCAGCACTTGTAGCTGCACTGGCATCTTGCCAATCAAAAGCAAACAAAGCCGCAGAAGCTGAAGCAGACAGCCTCGCTATTGAGGCATTAACACCCACTGTAGACGAAACAGCTGTTTATGAAGGTGTTCTCCCAGCTGCCGACGGCCCGGGCATACGTTACATCCTGACTCTGAACATGCAGGCGAATCCAGTGGATACTGTCTATACTTTGGACATGACTTATCTGGATGCAGACGGTAAAGGGAAAGATAAGACTTTTACTTCCAAAGGCAAGCCGCAGATGATTCAAAAGACCGTAAAGAACCAACCGAAAAAAGCTATTAAGTTGAATCCTAGTGACGGTAGTGAACCTGTATATTTCATCATAGCTAATGATACTACTTTGACCTTGACCAACGATAGTCTTCAGGAAGCTGTAAGCAATTTGAATTATGACATCATAAGAGTTAAATAAAAGGAATTTATCCCGAAGAGATGGGAGTTGCTTTTAAAGCAGCTCCTATTTTTTTGCCTTATTTGTTATGTGACGTACTCTAAATAGCTATATAGACAACGACTATTTTTATACCTTAATAGATTAGTATTTTAACGATATCTTAAAATAGATACTTTATGTTCAGGAAATACTTATTTTAAGGGCCAAAAGAACGTACTTTAATAACGAAGAAAATATACAATAAAGGCTTCATTGACTAATGATCAATGAAGCCATATCATATTTAAATATTACTTTTGCAGAAAGTACATATTATCATTCATTTTTAAATTCCTTTACTGCCCTTTCTAGTCTTTCCAGGGACAATTCACCGGATTGTCTCCACAATTGTTCGCCTTTTCTTAATAATATAAAGGTAGGTGTACTTTCTATCGTATAAAAATCAGCAAGAGCGCTTTCCTGATCCACATCCACTTCTACCACTTCAAGTGTTCCTTCCATCATCTTCTTAAACTCTTCAACAACAGGATGCATACGTTGGCAATGGGGACACCATGTTGCATAAAATTCAGCCATTACCCAATCACCTTGAGTAAGTTTCTCTTTGTTTCTCCCTTCACGAGCTTTCTTCTTTTCGTCCATATTATTTTCGTCTTTAAATGAATAATTTCACTACAAACAATACGAGTCGTTAGAAGGTTTATCGAATGTTTGAGAATAAACATAGATTAAACTGAAAGCTCAGCTTTTCGCCACTTCAACTAATTTATGATACAAATTTGTTTCTACTATAGAACGAACTGCTTTATGCCGAAAAGTTTGAATCGCCTAAAGCCTTCATAAAGGCTTTAGATAAATATATAGACTACTATAACAATAAAAGAATAAAATACCGGTTAAAAGGAAAGAGTCCGGTAAAATACCGAACTCTTGCTATAATTGGATAATGTTTAACCAGTCCAACTTTTTGGGGGGCACTTCAGGTTACTGGGGTGCTTATTTTATATCCGTATTTATTTGATATACGTCATCAATAAGAACATAGTTGTAGCTTCTCAATTTGCATTGTTCCAGATTATATACGTTGGACTTAATCATGTCATCGGCAACAATGTCTGTAGACAGCCTTTTCTCTATTACACTTTCGTTTTTTGCAATGTCCGCAAAGTGCTGTCTTATATATTTTTCACTGAATATCAAACAAATGTATTTTATATTCCGCAGATAATCATCCGCAAAGTCTTTTTCCCAGCCAAACGGTATATAGCATCCTTCCACAATCAGGTTCTGTCCGTTTTCAACGCAGGTCTTTATGATTTCCCGTACAACAGGCCACAGAAAATCTGTCAGGACTGAATCCGGGCTTTCTGGCGACAGACTTGTCCGTCCGCTCCTGATAAGCCCCATTTTCAGATGGTCTATTGACAGATAGGGATATTTGTATTTCTCCAACAGTCTTTGTGCAAGCAAGGTTTTTCCCGTATGCGTGTCACCAGCAATCAAAATAATCATAACTAATATAGCGAAAAATAGCCCACTATCCTATAGGGCTACAACTTTTCAATAAAATGAATCGGATATTTATCCCAGTATTCTTTATACATCCAGTTATCTTCTTTAGTGAAATTCAGCTGATACAACCGAAATTCAACTAAAAAGTTTTTAGGTTGCCACAATTCCTGATATGTGTAACAGTATTTCATTCCGCAAGCCCGCATTACGTTACCGCTTCTTGGGTTGTTCCTGTCATGTGTGGCAGTAATGTACGGCAATCCATCATTCTTTACCTGTTCGACAACAGCCTTGCCAGCCTCCGAAACAATGCCTTTATGCCAAAATTCTTTACGTAATCCGTAACCAAAATCGTGATGTTCCTCCATATCGACTTTGATATAGCCGATGGGATAGTTATCCTCTTTCAAACAGATTGCATACGCATATGCCTGCGGCTGTGCATATTTTGAAGCATATCGTTCTTCATAAAACTTTTTCGTTTCTTCAAGGTCCTTTATAGGATACCAGGGCAAAAATCTGTTGACTTCTTCGTCTTTGAGAATGAGGAAAAGCGCCTCTAAATCATATTCTGTAAATTTCCTCAAAATCAAGCGTCCTGTTTCAAGTGTAGGGGTGTTCATATTATAACTTACATTCAAACAAAAACATTTCACAACAATCATTAATGGCTGTTTCCTTTTCAAAAGAGGAATAGGTACTGATTTCCGCAAATCCGGCTTCTCTCAAATAACCTTCCATTTCACCGAACTTATAAAGATGGGTCTGGAAGTCCATATATTCACTTTTCAGCAGTCTTCCCCCATCATAAAGTTCATATATTCCCGGTGAAAACTGTATCTGTCTTTGTACATCAAAATAGTTTTTAGTCTTCAAGACCAGATCAAGGCCATTTTTCATTTTTACAGAGACAGACATTTCATAATCATCATTGTCCTGACATTTATCCGCAATAGTATCTACCGCAAAGACAAACTGTCCTGCGGGGGTTAACATGCCTTTTATTTTCTTCAAGATCTTTTGGCAAAGAATCATATCTGTAAATAATGATACTGACCCGGAAGAAATAAATATATAGTCAAATTGTTCATCGGTCGTATATTCTGCGAAATCAGCATACTCCACATCAGCTTCAGGAGCTTTTTGTTTCAGCTTTTCAAGCATCTCAACTGAAAAATCAATCCCACGAATGTCATATCCATGTTCCAGAAACGGGACAAGGAAGCGACCGCTTCCACACATTATTTCTAAGATTTTTTTATTTTTTCCTGCATATGAAAGGTAAAAATCCAATTCGTCTTGCGGTGCTTTATCATGCAGGATTTCATACATTTCTGTACACAGGCTACCATAGTAATTCTTTATATTCATTATATTTCTTATTTTACATAAACAGCTTAATTGGCAATTTTTTATTGGGGCTATAAAATTAAACAATTGTAATGTATTCAACAACAATATAGAATGAATTTGATGATTCTATATTAAAAAGAATATTTGTTAGAATTATTTCATGCTTGCAGACCGCACAACACTTCGATAATATATTAGGAAGTCCAAAACAGGGATCAAAATTTGGGGTGTAAAAAGGGTGTAAATCTTGCAAATGCTTGATTTACACCCTTTATCGCGGAGAGACAGGGATTCGAACCCCGGGTACCTCGCAGTACAACGGTTTTCAAGACCGCCGCAATCGACCACTCTGCCACCTCTCCAAAACTCCTTATCAAAGAAGAGCTTTTCGTTAAAAGCGGTGCAAAGATACGAAGAGATTTTAATACGGCAAATATTTCACTAAAAAAGTTGATATGAAATTATACATTTCATCCCTATCAATAGGTATTTTATGCTCTTAAACATAAAATAGAGGATATTCATATTTATAATATGAAAATTGGTTGTAACTTTGCGCGCTCTAAAGATGAATGGATAACTCAATGACTAACCAATTAATTTATGGAATTGAATAAGAACTTTAAAGACGGACTTTGGAGCAAGGAGATCAACGTAAGAGATTTCGTTAGTAACAACATCACTCCTTATTACGGGGATGCATCCTTTCTACAAGGACCTACAGAACGGACGAAAGCGGTTTGGAATTGTTGCCTCAAAGCACTTGAAGAAGAAAGAGCCAATAATGGGGTACGCTCTCTCGACCACAAGACTGTATCAACCATCACTTCTCATAAAGCCGGATATATTAATAAAGAAAATGAACTGATTGTCGGATTACAGACAGACGAGTTGCTGAAACGTGCAATCAAGCCGTTTGGTGGCATCAATGTAGTGGCAAAGGCTTGTCATGAAAACGGTGTTGAAGTTGACGAACGTGTAAAAGACATCTTCACACATTACCGTAAAACCCACAATGACGGTGTATTCGATGTATACACGGAAGAGATTCGTTCGTTCCGTTCATTAGGATTCTTGACCGGGCTACCCGATAATTATGCTCGCGGACGTATCATCGGTGACTACCGCCGTTTGGCCCTTTACGGCATCGACCGTTTGATTGCAGCCAAACAGGAAGACTTACACCATTTGACCGGACCTATGACAGAGGCCCGCATCAGACTTCGTGAAGAAGTAGCCGAACAAATCAAGGCCTTGAAAGATATAAAGGTTATGGGCGAATATTATGGTCTGGATCTCAGTCGCCCGGCTTATACTGCACAAGAAGCCATCCAATGGGTATATATGGCTTATCTGGCTGCCGTGAAAGAACAAGACGGTGCTGCCATGTCGTTGGGTAACGTTTCGTCTTTCCTTGATATATATATTGAATATGATCTGACACATGGAAATATAGATGAAAGTTTTGCTCAGGAACTGATCGACCAGTTTGTCATAAAGTTGCGGATGGTACGCCATCTGCGTATGCAATCGTACAATGATATCTTTGCAGGCGATCCTACATGGGTTACAGAATCTATTGGCGGACGCTTCAATGATGGTCGCACAAAGGTTACAAAGACTTCCTTCCGCTTCTTACAAACACTGTATAATCTGGGACCATCACCGGAACCAAACATGACAGTACTTTGGAGCCCCGACCTGCCCGAAGGTTTCAAAGAGTTCTGTGCAAAAGTATCGATTGACACTTCTTCCGTCCAGTACGAAAACGATGATTTGATGCGTGAAGTACGCCAATCGGATGATTACGGCATCGCTTGTTGTGTATCCTATCAGGAAATCGGAAAGCAAATACAATTCTTCGGGGCACGTTGCAACCTGGCCAAGGCATTGCTGCTTGCTATCAATGGCGGACGCTGTGAAAACACCGGTACGGTAATGGTAAAAGATATCCCCGTGTTGACAAACGATGTTCTGAATTTTGAAGAAGTAATGAACAATTACAAGAAAGTGCTGACACAGATAGCCCGGGTATACAATGATGCCATGAATATCATCCACTATATGCACGATAAGTATTATTACGAAAAGGCTCAAATGGCATTTGTAGATACCGATCCTCGCATCAACCTGGCTTATGGAGTTGCAGGGCTTTCTATCGCACTCGACTCACTGTCCGCCATCAAATATGCAAAAGTAAAAGCTCGACGCAATGAAATCGGACTGACGGAAGGTTTCGATATTGATGGAGAATTTCCATGTTTCGGCAACGATAATGACAAAGTGGACCATCTGGGAGTCGACTTAGTGTATTATTTCAGTGAGGAACTGAAGAAATTACCTGTTTACAAGAATGCCCGTCCCACACTTTCGTTGCTGACGATCACTTCCAACGTGATGTATGGCAAAAAGACCGGTGCTACTCCTGACGGACGTGCCAAAGGTGTTGCTTTTGCTCCGGGCGCAAATCCGATGCATGGACGTGATAAGAACGGTGCAATCGCCTCGCTGAGTTCGGTAGCCAAACTGCGGTACCGTGATTCACAGGACGGCATCAGCAATACTTTCTCCATCGTGCCGAAATCACTGGGTGCAACTCTGGAAGACCGCATTGAGAACTTGGTGACGATGATGGACGGATACTTCACAAAAGGAGCGCACCATCTGAACGTGAATGTCCTGAACCGTGAAATGCTGGAAGATGCCATGGAACATCCTGAGAAATATCCGCAACTGACCATACGTGTGTCAGGCTATGCGGTCAATTTCATCAAATTGAGCCGTGAACATCAATTGGAAGTAATCTCTCGCAGTTTCCACGAACGTATGTAATTTGTTTGTAAAATGATAAAAGTACATTCATACGAAAGTATGGGAACATTCGACGGGCCGGGACTCCGGCTCGTTGTTTTTCTTCAAGGATGCAATTTTAGATGCTTGTATTGCGCCAATCCGGATACGATCACCACGAAAGGGGGAACACTTACCGATCCGGAAGAGATTGTACGCATGGCAGTCAGCCAAAAACCTTTCTTCGGCAAACGAGGGGGGATCACGTTTTCGGGAGGAGAACCGACATTGCAAGCAGAAGCATTACTACCTTTATTCCGCAGGCTGAAAGAAGAAAATATACATATCTGCTTGGACAGCAATGGCGGACTATGGAACGAGCAGGTGGAGGAATTGCTGAAATTGACAGATCTGGTATTGTTGGACATTAAAGAATTCAATCCCATACACCATCAGAAGCTGACGGGAAGAAGCAATGAACAGACCTTACGCACAGCCGAATGGATGGAAGAGAACCACCTACCATTTTGGTTACGATACGTTCTCGTACCGGGATATAGTGATTTTGAAACGGATATCCGCGGATTAGGTGAGCAATTAGGGAAATACCGGATGATCCAAAAAGTGGAAATACTCCCTTATCACACATTGGGTGTACATAAATATGATGCCATGGGACAGGATTATCTGCTTAAAGGGGTGAAAGAAAATACACCCGAACAGCTTGAGCAAGCAGCCAAACTGTTCAAAGAGTATTTCAAAACAGTGCAAGTCAATTGAGAACATAAAAAAGGGAAGCTTTTTAAACACAAATATATGCAGAAAAGCTTGACTTTCACTTTTTAAAGCAGTATCTTTACGGACGTAATCATAAAATAGTTTCAGTTAAACTACACAAAAAGGAGAAAGCCATGGCTTTCTCCTTTTTTATTAACAATCCATTCTTAAAGCAGTCAAAAAGGGGAATATGATTTATTTATATATTTTCCCCCGGTGAGGAAGAAAATCTTCATCGGTGAGGAAGGGTATCTTCATCGGTGAGGAAAGCCAGGTTCATCGGTGATGAGACCATCCTTCCTCGGTGCCCAAAATATAATTTAGCAACAAGCCGTCAACCGAAAGCAGCAGACGTTAATAATTAATAAATCTGCTCTTGACAGATTTTTCAATAAGTAAAACGAATTCCCCCTTGAATATTAAAGTTACAAGGTGTCTCCTTACGAATCGTTTGGATATCCGAGCCATCATCAAAGAAATAAGCAACACCCGGTTCCACGTAGATACCGACATGCTTCGTTGCATTAAATTGCGCACCCACAGCACCTGATACTGAGAACTGTAACGGATCTATCGTCAACTTATCCTTGCCTCTTTTTCCATAAACACATTTCTCTATCATTCCTCCGGCAGCCACATACAGCGTAAAACGATTTTTATCCAGAAAATTCCAATTAGCACGAAGAGGAATGCCTATGTAATGCAGCTTCTGGTTTATTTCAGCAGTGTTCCCCACCATTTTCACATCCGAGGACAGTAATGTATATGTCACTCCCGTCTCCACCGAAAAGCCTTTAGGCAACTCTTTGCGTACAGACAGGCCGAAAGCAATCGGCTGACGATGCTTAATGTCCACTATATCATTTGCATTCTGCAGATAGGGCACACCTTCTTTAAAAACGACCATCTGATCGGAAGGGATACGGATCGTTCCGTCTTCCTGATCGGATGCCAGATTAATTCGTGCCCCATTTTCCTGACCGTTCATATTACTTTTAGGGTTTTCAGAATCCATCCTACCTCCTGCATTACCAACGGCTGCACCTACCGACCAACGACCTTTTTCCCTTACAGGTTTCCCTACCGGCAAATGCAATTTATCTTTACCTGAAGGTCTACGCGGGCGTACTGTGGCACGTTCGTCCTTAGTTTCCGTTTTTGCTTCTTCAACGGTTTCTTTCTTTTCCTTAGGGGGAACCACAGTTTCTCCAACAACTTCGTGTTCTCCTTTCTCCTCATCAGACAGCGTGGTTCCATCAAGTACCGAGGGTTCGAGAGCCGCTCTCTTCGTATTTTTTCTGACTACAGCTACTATAGGACGCATCTCTTTTACAGGTTCCACTTCAGGAACTTCCATATTCGGTTTAGCTGTCAACGGCAAGTGATCGGGTTCGGCAGGCAATTCAGGGACTACCGCATAGCGTATTTCATCTGCCACAGGGCTATTAAGGAAATAAACACTTACGGACGAAGCAATCAGCAATATCGCTACCGCTGCTACTGCTACCCATCTACGGTATGGATATATAATCCGTTTCTCAGCAGGGGATACCAGCTCCTTTTCCAGCTGTTCCCAACCGAAAGTGGGTACAGGCTCGGAGTAGTTCTCTAACTTCTCCTTCAGCTTGTCCATCCACTGTTCTTTATCTTTTATATTCTCATCTTTCATCTGTCATTCGTCATTAACCATTCTTTCACCTTCCTGACCAACACACTTTTAGCACGAAACAATTGTGAAGCTGAGGATTTTTCATTAATGCCCAATAATTGGGCAATCTCTTTATGTGACTTATCTTCAAATGTATACAAGTTGAATACAGTACGATATCCCACAGGCAAATCTTCTATAAATTGCATCAGCACTTTTTGCGGAATGACATCTATCGCTGCTGCATCGGGTTCTTCGTAAGTTTCAGGGACTTCTTCCAAACCCATAGCCTGACTCATCACATCGTTCCGGCGCAAATACTGCAATGCCACATTTACCATCACACGTTCCATCCACGCTCTTAGAGAACCGTCACCACGCCAGGTGAACTTATCAAAAGAACTGAAAATCTTCAGGAAACCATCATGCAGCAAGTCCTGTGCCGTATCCCTGTCACCGGCATACCGAAGACAGATGCCGAGCATCCGCCCTGCATATTGCTCATAAAGTTCCTTGCGGGCACTATTATTTCCTTGTCTGCATTGTGCCGCCAGTTCCTGTTCTTCCATTCTCTTAAACACGTGTTTACACTATAAATGCAGCAAAGATAGAAATACTGCATAGAGAGTACAAATCTTTTATGGCTTTTATTTCTTTAACATTTTAATGCGCAATATTCTGCCATTTAAAGCATTTACCTTACAAAAACAGAAACTAAAAAACCAAACATTATCATGAAAAGATTGAAATTAATTGCTGCAACTCTGCTTTTATTGCTTGTACCTTTCTTGCAATCCTGCCTTGATGACGATTGCAACGGATTCGATTGTTTTCCTGAGGACACAGAACTCGGTATCGCAACAATACATCTGACAGATGAGAATTCTACCAACGAGTATTACTTCACATTAGACAATGGAAAGACCGTATATCCTGCCATTAAAAAATACAATGACAGTAAGAAAATCATAGAAGGTCAGCGTGCATTCATCTATATAAAAACGATCGACAACAATAGTCCCGAGGCGGTAGAAGGATATGATTTGAATGCCGAGCTGTTTTACATAGAAACCATATTGACCAAACCCATCATTCCATTGACAAAAAAGACAGCCGATAGCATCGGAGACGATCGTATCAACATGACCCACCATTGGGTGGCACAGGGCTATCTGACGATGGAATTCCAGTATTACGGTACTCACAACCCAAACCAGAAACATATGCTAAACCTGGTGGACAATGAAGATACCGAGTTGGTAGATGAAGAAGGGTACATCAACCTCGAATTCCGCCACAATGCTTACGATGATGGAAAAGCCGATTTGGGTGAAGGCCTTGTCTCTTTTAAACTGGATAAAGTGGCCAAGGAGATGGAAACAGCCAAAGGATTGAAGATACGTGTAAATACCATTTACGATGGTATAAAATATTATAAGATCGACCTTGAGAAAGATACCAGAAGCAACGAGGCAATGACAACACAACAACTTAATCCATCTAACTATACAGACAATACATACTATTAATTCTGATTAATAAAATGTGAAAACGGCTACTTTCCTCTTTGTGAAAGTAGCCGTTTTTCATGCATATACATTGTCTATTCAATTTAATAAAACCGAGAGCAGCGAATAGATCATACCAAAAACTGTACAGCTTGCAGACTCAACATCTCTTTCGGAACGGCCGCACGTATTTCGTCTTTCAGCACAGTCAACAGGCTGGTACGGATAAAGTCTTTGTTGGTGGTAAGCACAACCGGACGTGTAGGACGCGGTATGGCAAACGGACGTACCAGTTCTTTCTGTTCGGCAGATAATTGGAATGTTGCCAGTTCAGGGATAAACGTAATGCCTTTCCCGCTCTCCACCATACGCATAAACGTCTCCATACTTCCTAATCGGTAAGCCATTTGATTCAACTTCACTGCCTCCATCTGGCAAAAACGCATCAACTGGTCACGGAAGCAATGCCCTTCGTCAAGCAACCATAAGCGTTCGCCTGTTATATCCGATGTACGGATAACCTCATGCTTGAACAGAGGTTCCTTACGCGACACATATCCGAAAAATTGTTCATAGAAAAGGATTTCTTCCGAAAGCGAAGGTTCATCCAGTATACTTGCCAGAATAGCAGCATCGATCTCACCATCACGGAGCGCCTGGCGGATATCTTGCGTTTTCATCTCGGTAACACGTACATCCAATTCCGGATACTTCTCCATCAACTGTGGGAAAAACCTCGGAAGTAAATAAGGTGCAATGGTGGGCAAGACTCCCAGACGGAATGTACCTGACAAAGATTGTTTCTCTTCACTGATAATATCTTTCACCTGAGAGGTTTCTGACAGAATGACCCGAGCCTGGGCTATCACTTTCTCTCCCACTTTAGTAGGACTCACCGGCTGTACGGCACGGTCAAAAAGCTTCACTCCGAGTTCATCCTCCAGTTTCTGTATCATGGCACTCAATGTAGGTTGCGTCACCCGGCAATATTCCGCTGCTTTTGCAAAATGCCGGAACTGGTCTACGGCCAAGATATATTCCAATTGTTGTATAGTCATCAATCAAAGTTTTAAGAGTTATAGATTCTGTCTATGCAAAGATAGAAATTATCAGTTTGACACGCATACATTTCCGCCTTATCTTTGCAGTACGAAAAAGAAAAATAGTATTAATCAATAAAATAAAAACAATATGAAAACTTTAGATTACATCCACTTAAGTGAATCGGGAGCAAACAGCGTAGTAGCATCTTTAAATCAATTGCTGGCAGATTTCCAAGTATATTACTCTAACCTTCGCGGTTTCCATTGGAACATAAAAGGGCACGACTTCTTCGTGCTGCACAGTAAGTTTGAAGAATTGTACAATGACGCAGCCGAGAAAGTTGACGAAATTGCAGAACGTATCCTTCAGTTGGGAAGTACACCCGCCAATAAGTTCAGCGATTACCTGAAAATGTCCAAAGTCAATGAAGTAGACCATATAAGTAATGGTGACGAAGCTCTGCAGAATATTCTCAAAACATATAGCCACCTGATTGGTGAAGAGCGGAAATTGCTATCCGTTGCTTCACAAGCAGGTGATGAAGTTACCGTAGCCTTGATGAGCGATTATCTGAAGGAACAGGAAAAGATGGTGTGGATGTTGACAGCTTACAACACAAAGTAAGTTTTATTCCCGTAGATTTTACCTCCTGAAATTTTTGATCTGGACCCCGATAGTTTTAATCGAACTGAAGGGTTCAGGTCTTTTTTATAAGGCATCTTGGCTCTCCTATCTTCACCCTTATTCAAATGTCACAAACATATCCTTCAGATTGACAGTAACTTTCCTGAATAGATTGACCAAACTCATACCCAGTATTCCATCCTCGTTTCCACCATAGGTTACAGGGACATAACTGACACTGATATCACTAATCTCGACAGGAATATCTCCAATGCTGAATGACGCAGAAGGGATACGAAGTATTTCCTTTTTCTCAATGAAATTAAACCCTCCACCGATACCGGAATCTTTCTTACCGATACTGTCTAATCGGTCTTTATATTTTTGGTAATAGGGATAATAAAGCTCCCCTGTAGTACATCCCGTATCAAAAATAAATTTTAATAGATCGTTACCGGAATATGCTTTCAGCACAGGGCAACCATTAGGCATCATAAGATTTCTACCCGTTGCCGGAAGTCGTGTCGATTGCAATGGAAATACTACTTTTCCCTCTTTCGGATAAATCTGGAACTCTCCCGTCAAGTTCATAAAATCAATCCCAAGAATTGCATCTACCTGCAAAACGCTATCCATTGCATTGGGACGCGCGATAGTAACCTTTGCGTTGTGGAATGTCATCTCTCCTACTTGGAGACTGTCCAGATATCCTAACATTCCATAACTTGCTCCCGGAAGCCCGCCATTGATAAGAAATGAATCCTTGACAATACTGACTCCTACTTCTTTGGCAAATCGTTCGGACATATAGGTCGTACCTGCTCCGGTATCAAAAATAAAATGATACTCCTTTCCATGTACTGTCACCGGCATTAGTATTTGCGTTCCTCTCCACCCTTTTTCATCTACCGATGTAGGCAGTTTGACTTTTTCAATAGAGACAGCAACTTCTACATCTTTATCAGGACGAGTAAGTGCCGGTGAAGGCAAATCCCGAAATTGATTGAAAAATTCATAAAGATTAGCAACAGGCTCTATATCTTCAGTCATCCCCGCAGCTTTCACTCCGGATATAAAATCCTTTAAACCATCTGCGGAACGAGCATAATTTCCACGATTCCAATCGATACTCGAAGCGAGGGTTACTAAATTTTGTATATTACCAAAACCTAATTCCCCCTGATGTTCCGCCATCAATTGACCGATACATTCAATAGCTCTATCAGGCTGATTAAAATTAGTAGCGAGCATAGCCTCAGCCAATAATTTAAGAAAGTCTGCCTGAATAGAATCTTTCAATACCGGATATTCTTCTTCCAAAGAAAACCAATCAGACCGATTAATCAACTCCCCTACCCTCATATCCGCTTGTTGAGCCTGAATAGCCATAACGAATAACATGCTCCAAATTGCAAATAGTAATTTCTTCATAGTCCGCATTTTTTCTAACTTGCGTAAAAATACGTATTATTTCAGAAAATAAAAGTAAGGTTCAATATTTATTTATCCAATCATCTATTTTACAATAATCTCATCTGTGAAAATCCATCCTCCTTCTATGTCATTAGAAAAGGCATGATATCGCACATACCGGGCCTGAATCTCTCCTTCCCAACGATAGGTACGAAAAGTAAGCTTACTTTCCGTCACAGGTACATCTGTCGATAACCGTTCCAATTCCATGAAAGAACTTCCATCATCAGACACCGAAATTACAACCTCACGAGGCAGCCATACGTAAGGTCCCCTCAACTGCATAAATTCAGCGGAAATAAGATGGAGATCGGTCTTTTTCCCTAAATCGATCGTCACATCCATGTCTTTATTAAGAAAACCTTGCCACCGTTTATCACCATAAGTCCATCCACCTCGCAAACCATCCACTAGGGCAGAATCACCTCCGGCAGTATATTGGTCGGCATAGCGATTTACATAATATACCGGTTTCATTTTGGCTAAATGTTCTACCGTTTCCTTTACCTCAGCTCGTTCTCCTATTTCTTGTTTCAAATCAAACGGATTATACCCGTTAGCCTGTAACCATTCTGTTTCTTTTAGCACACATTTTCTGAAATGTTCCAGGTTCTTCTTCTCCGGTTGTGTCCATGCCACCTCTGCTATAGCTAAAAGACGAGGATAAATCATATACTCCATATGTTCCGGAGTTGGCATATATTCTGCCCATACATTGGCTTGTACCCCTTTGACATGAGTGGCTTCTTTTGCAGATAACATTGACGATACAGGATCATAAGAATAGACATTATCAATTGTAAGATATCCCCCTATCGCTTCCGGTTGCGTAGTAGGAGCATCTTGATAAGCATCCAGATAACAATGACTTCCCGGAGTCATAATTACATCATGGCCAGCTTTTGCAGCGGCAATGCCACCTTGCTCTCCACGCCAGGACATTACGGTAGCCTCTGGAGCTAAACCACCCTCCAAAATCTCATCCCATCCCAGTAAACGGCGATTATGAGCTGACAAGAATTTCTCCATCCGATGGATCAGATAACTTTGCAGTTCCTTCTCATTATTCAACCCCTCCCGTTTCATCCGTTTCTGACACAAAGGACAATGTTTCCAAATTTCCATATTAGCTTCATCTCCTCCGATATGGATATATTCTGAAGGAAACAGTTCCATCACTTCCAACAAGACATTTTCCAAGAAGGTAAAAGTCTCTTCATTGCCGATACAAAACTCTGAATTCACATAGGGTTTGCCGGAGCATGACAGTTGTGGGAATACGGCTAAGACTTCTTCCGAATGTCCCGGCATTTCTACTTCCGGAATCACTGTAATATGGCGCAAACGGGCGTATTCAACTATCTCACGCACATCGTCTTGTGTATAATATCCACCATCAGCTTCTGGAGCATCTTTTGTACAATAAGTACGTCCCCCTTCCCACCACGCTTTCCAATTCGGATAAGGACGATAGGCCGTTTGCTCGGTAAGTTCAGGGTAACGTTTGATTTCAAGACGCCACCCGGCACCATCCGTCAGATGCCAGTGAAAGCGGTTTAGTTTGTACCGTGCCATCGCATCTAACTGTTTTTTCACAAACTCCTTTGTCTTGAAATGACGTGAAACATCCAGATGTAAACCTCTGTATGGGAAACGGGGTGCATCCTTTATTTTCGCTAATGCAAAAACAACCGAATTATCCGTATTTTGCTGCACCAATTGAAGTAGCGATTGGAAACCATAGAACAATCCGACAGCAGAAGTTGCGGATATAGTAAGAAAGCCTTTATCTATTTGTAACTGGTAACTTTCCTCCGAAGAGTATCCCGGAATCGAATCTACTATACAAAATCGAATAGGAGCGTCTTGTACATTCCCATTTTGGGGCTCTAGAGCCAATGGTGATTGTTTCAGATAAGAAGTAAACTCTTCCCCTTCATTTCCTTTCAAATCGGAAATGAAAAGCAAAGGTTTAAATAATGTTAGATTACCTTCAGAAACCTCCACAGATTGTGGTTGTGGTATTATGCAACAAGCAGGTTCTTCCTTGGCACAACCTGACAACATGAAGACAGTAATCCAGAAAAGGTTGACTAAATTTCTCATAGCAATTAAAATGTTTTATAATAATACAATCCAAAGCATAAACATACTAAAAAATAAGACTGTCCTAACAAACCATGTCCGGACAGTCTTTCTACTTTTTACCTTTTAAACCAACTTTTATTTTATTGAAAACTCCAAGCACCCTCCATGCACCAACTCATCGTGGGTGATACGGAAGCGATTGATTTTCTTATTACCTAATTTTGCGTCTTCTATATATAATGCGTCCGGCTGTTGACGGGCCGTTGTAATTATCAATTCTTTCTCTTTATACCATTTCGGATCAAGCTTGATCGTAACCTTATCAAATATAGGGGTAGTCAATGTATACTCAGGTAATCCGGGGCAGTCCGGATAAAAGCCCATCATATTGAAAATAGCCCAAGCAGACATTGTTCCCGTATCATCATTTCCGGGAATACCATCCGGTTGAGTTGTAAAATATTTGGCTAACAATCGCTGGGTCTCTTTTTGAGTACGCCATTCTTCACCCTTAAAATAAGAGAAAAGATATGGATAGGCTATATCAGGTTCATTAGCCGGATCGTACAAACCTTCGTCGAATACCTTTTGCAATTTATTAACAAAATGTTTCTTTCCACCCATCAAACGTGCCAACCCATAAACATCATGGGGAACATAAAAAGTATAATTCCATGAATTACCTTCATGAAATCCAGGACTTGGCTCAAAATTTTCTCCCTGTTTCGGATTGAAAGGAGAATAGAAAGTACCATCGGGAAGAATCGGACGAAGTGTTCCAAACTCCTTACAATAATAATGTTTATAACCTAATGAACGATTGTAGAACAACTTGGCATCCTCTTTTTTACCCAAAGCATCGGCCAAGCGGGACAAAGCAAAATCTGCAATGTAATATTCCAAAGCATGAGAAACCGAATTATCATATTGTTCGTGAAGAGGCACATATCCTTTGGACATATAATCATCATTGTCAGGACGCATTAAATTCTCAGCACCTGGAAGAGTAGCGGATTTATACATCGCTTCATAAGCCAGATCAATATCAAAATCACGTAAACCCTTCATCCATGTGTCCACAATTACAGGAATACTCGGATCACCTTCCATAGTAAGAGTCTCACGCCCGTACAATTCCCATTTTGGAAGCCACCCATGCTCACGATACATATCGAGCATAGTACGTACCATATCTATCTGACGTTCCGGATAAACAAGTGTCAGTAATTGATGCACGTTCCGATAAGTATCCCATAAAGAGTAAACAGTATACCGATTTCCTTTTGTAGTCAATATTTTGTCACTTTCCATTGCTGGATATTCTCCATTCACATCCTGAAGGATATTGGGATGGATTAGTAAATGATATAAAGCGGTGTAGAAAACGATCTTTTGGTTTTCTGTTCCACCTTCTACCAAAATGCGAGACAAATCATTATTCCAATGGTTACGCGCTTCAGTATGTATCTGGTCAAAATTTTTCTCCTTTTGTTCTTTATCCAAGTTAAGTCGTGCATTTTCTATACTGACAAATGAAACTCCCATCTCTACCTCCACTTGTTCACCTTCTTCGGTATCAAAAGTGAAATAGGCACCAATATCATCACCAGCTATTTCTTTTCCATATTTGGTATACAGTTTATACTTACCATTATCAGGGTCCCATTCTGCCTCGACACCACTCATTGGTCGTTGTTTTTTCCAATAACCTATCCCGGAAGGTTGCTTGTTGACACGCATCACAAAGTAGATTGGAAATACAGCTTGCGGATTATAACAGAAAGTACCTAGTAATTTCATACCCTCTATCTCCTGTGAATTTACCCGACGAAGTATTGCACCGGTTTCATTGGTAAGTCCCTCACCCAAATTAAGTAAGATGTGGCTTTTACCTTTTGGGAATGTAAAGCGGGTAACTCCGGTACGGGGAGTGGCTGTAACTTCTGTCTTTACATTATATTTAGTAAGATAATTCGAATAATAGCCGGGAGAAGCTTGTTCATCTTTATACTGGCTACCATACTCTTTGTAATCCACATTCAATTCTCCCGTAGTAGGCATCAGTAATAAAGAGCCTAATTCAGGACAGCCCACACCGCTTAGATTGACATGCGAATAACCAGTAAAGAAACAATTATGATATTCGTAAGGAGTAGACCACCAACGGGCATCTTTATCGTATTTATTGTCAGCAGAACCCATTACATTAAAAGGAACGACAGACATCATCCCATTGGGACAGACCGCCCCCGGATTAGTCGTACCAAAATTGGTAGTACCGACAAAAGGGTTGACATAATCAACAGGGGTAAGTTTGTCTCCACCGCCTGCATAAGCAGGAAGCAGAGACAAAACTAATGTGCAAGTTAACAATATTCTATTCATAACAAAACTGTAAGAGAAGGGAGAATCGATAAGGGAGATGGGAGAAGGATCAATTCTTAGTCCCTCTCACTTCTCCTCTCTTTTATAAGCTTTTTGTTTTTACAAACTCAATAATCTCGGAAATATATCCGAATGCAAGTCCTGTGACTGTATCTGCCGCCCCATAATACAGAGCAACCTTTTCACCATCCTGCAGAGCTGCACAAGGGAATACCACATTGGGAACATCACCTTGCAATTCATACGGAGCAGCAGGAGCAAGTAGGTATTCTCGCGTACGATATAGTACTTTCTCTGGATTGTCTTTATCCAAAATAGCTGCTCCCATGGAATAACGGAAACCATTACAAGTAGTGATAACTCCATGGTAGAACATAAGCCAACCGGCTTCAGTCAGGAAAGGAACAGAACCCGCACCAATCTTTGTACATTGCCATGCACTTTCAGGAAACGGAGTTACCTTCATAACACTACGATGTTCGCCCCAATATTTCATATCGGGACTATAACTCATATAAATATCTCCGAAAGGAGTATGTCCATTATCACTCGGACGGCTAAGCATTGCATATTTACCATTTATCTTCTGCGGGAAAAGTACTCCGTTACGATTAAAAGGTAAAAAAGCATTCTCACACTGAAAAAACTCTTTAAAATCGAATGTATAGCCTATACCGATTGTAGGTCCATGATAACCATTGCACCAAGTTATCCAATAACGGTCTTCTATCCATGTCACACGTGGATCGTACTTATATTCCGACTCGATCATTTCCGTATTACCGGCTTTGAATTGGATCGGTTCATGATTGATATCCCAGTTGATACCGTCTTTACTAAAACCGGCAAAAATATTCATCTGTACCGCTTTGTTATCGCAACGGAACACACCGGCAAATCCATCCTTAAACGGAACTACCGCACTATTAAAAATACTATTTGATGATGGGATCTGGTAACGTTCAATAACCGGATTCTTAGAATACCGCCACATGACATCTTTACAACCAACCGGACGATCTTCCCAAGGCATATTAAATTTCTCACTCATAGTTTTTTTATATTTATATGTATATATTCATTATTATTTCTTAGGCGCATCCGGATATGTGAAGGGCACAAAATAAGTAATCAGGAATGCAGGAATTGTTGCAAATAGAATGAAGATAAAGAAATCCTTATACCCAAGCCAGTCGCTGACAAAACCACTGATCATTCCCGGAAGCATGACTCCCAGATTCATAATCCCTGAAGCAAAAGCATAATGAGCCATTTGATGTTTTCCTGGGGCAACCTGTTGCATCATAAACAATGTCAAGCCCACAAACCCAAATCCATATCCAAAATATTCAAGAACAATGGCACTACCAATCAACATACTGTTAGTAGGCTGATAAATAGCCAATAAAGTATACGCGATAAAAGGCAGATTGAAAATACAGCATAGTGAAAATAGTGTTTTCTTCAATCCCCTATGCGAAATATAATAACCCGCAAGCAAAGATCCCAATACAAATGCTGCCGCTCCATACGTTCCATAATAAATACCGATCTGCTGTTCACTAAGTCCCAATCCACCGATTTCACGACCTGCTTTCAGGAATAGGGGTACGATTTTCATCACAAACCCTTCTGCAAATCGATAAAGAATAATAAATGCAATGTAATAGACAATATGCTTTTTCTTGAAGAAATCAAGAATAACACTCATGAGTTTATCAAATGTAGCTTTAACCGATCGCCCTTCTGCCGTAGCCGCTGCACCGCCCGAAGGAAGCATACGCGTGTGATAAATACCCAAGAGTATCATGACTGCTGCCATAATAAACATCACGATCATCCATCCGTGTACATTTGCCCCATGCATCACTTCCGGAGAAGCCCCTTCCGTTCCTCCAAAATATTTCACAAGCCAACCAGCTATCCAAACCAATCCACCGGATGCTACAATCTTGGCTATATTATAAAAAGCTCCCTGCCAACCGATATACTGAGCTTGTTCCTGTTTACTCAATTCGTTCATGTAAACACCATCGGTAACTACATCGTGTGTTGCACCACTAAAGGCGATCACTGCCAATAAAGCAATAGAGCAGGCAAAGAAATGCGGCAATTGTAATGATAGTGCCACCAATCCGAAAAATACACCGGACAGTATCTGGGTCAGTACCACAAAAAACTTCTTAGTCTTATACATTTCAAGAAACGGACTCCAAAGGAATTTCAATGTCCATGGCATCATAATCAACGAAGTCCAAAGGGCTATTTGCGCATCAGAGATCCCCAAGCCCTTAAACATTAGGACAGAAACCATATTCAAGACTACAAAAGGTAACCCCATAGCGAAGTATACAGTAGGAACCCACGTTACAGGGTCGAAATTTTTTCTATTCATCAACTTAGTATTTTATCGGTTAACGATATTTTAGTGCAATTTATATATAATACAACCGAAACGAATAAATTACTAACTCCCTTACACCACTTTTTTTGGAAAAATGACAAGAAGAGGTAACTTATTCGTTTCGACAACTGTAGTAAACTATTTATTCACTCCTTAAACTCAAACTTCCTTTTTTCAGGCCTTTGCCGGTAACTTCTAAAGTAATATCTCCCGGTTTATCCTGTGTCTGTACAATTGCAGTCATCATGCCGCTGAAAGCTTTCATTTTAGGCAATTGGAAAGATTCCAAAGATGCAGGGTTCCCATTGGCACCGGCATGATAAGTACCAGCTCCTTTCACCTTAAAACGTAGTTCATTATCGGCCACCGGACACAACCGTCCATCTTTGTCCACCACTTTCACCGTCACAAAACAAAGATCTTTGCCATCAGCTTTTAATAGAGTTCGATCCGGTACAAGCTCAAGATGATGAGGTTCGCCTGCTGTGTACATTTCTTTTTGAGCAACAGCGTTTCCATTTTCATCATAAGCTACGACTTTTACTACTCCCGGTTCATATTTCGTATCCATCCACATCAGCCGATAACGCTGTTGCCGCTTAAAATTCATCATAGAAACAGAATCCGCACTGTTATCAACTGTCACAGACAGATCTTTCGTACGTCTGCCCTGGCTTTTACCATTAATAAACAGTTCTGCAGAGGGATAATTCGTGTATACAAACACAGGCGTTATTTCTCCCTCACGTCCCTTCCAATTCCAATGAGGTAAAATATGTAACGTTTCTTCCTTCTTATTCCAATGACTACGGTACAAATAATAACGATCTTTAGGCAAACCTGCCAAGTCCACGATGCCGAATAAAGAAGAGTGGCTGGGCCAGTCAGTATAATAAGGAGTCGGTTCTCCTAAATAGTCAAAGCCCGTCCATACAAATTCACCGATACAATAAGGCAAATCTTCATGCTGAATAAAGTCGTCCTCGGGCAAATTGGACCAACCACAAGATTCCACATCATACGAAGAAGCCTGATGATCCTCATATTTCTTCATCCATGCACGAGTAACCGGAAACTTATAAATGCCTCTGGAACTAAGCGTAGAAGCAGTTTCACTTCCTAAAATTATTTGCTGAGGAAGCTTCTTATAATTCTCCTGATATTTATGAGGACGATAGTTGAAACCAGGAACATCCATCACTGCAGCCATATTATTATTCACCACTGCATCTGGAATATCCATACCTTGCGTCACAGGACGAGTCGGGTCTTCACGATGACAAATATCCTGCAAACGACGCGACAACTTTGGGCCAAGATCTCCATTCCACTGATCGGAAACTTCATTGCCCACACACCACATTACAACACTCGGATTATTACGATAATGTCGCAATACATTAACCAAGTCTTTTTCTACCCATTGATCAAATAACTTATGATATCCGTTCGCACACTTGGCTGTTGCCCACTCATCAAACGTCTCTACCATAACCATCATTCCCATTTCATCACAAGCTTTCACCAATTCGGGAGCAGGCATATTATGGGAAGTACGGATCGCATTACATCCCATATCCTTCAAAACACGTATCTGACGACGAATAGCAGCATCATTAACAGCAGCTCCCAATGGACCTAAATCATGATGATTACATACACCCTTAAACTGCGTTCTTTTCCCATTCAGAAAAAATCCCTTATCAGGTATAATCTTGATAGAGCGAATGCCAAAAGAAGTTTTATATTCATCTTTCAATTCATTCCCCTCATATATTTTTGATTCAGCCATATATAAATAAGGTGTCTCCGGAGTCCAAAGCACAGGATTCTCCACAACAAAATCCTGACTGAAAACCTTATTATCAAATTTTGATAATGGCTCTTCTTCCCGACTAACCATTTTGCCATTAGCATCCTTTATCTCAGTAACGATGCGGTAAGATGCCACATCTTTTTCTCCGGGCATCACCCAAGTAGTATTCAAATGCACATGTGCAAAACTGTCAGTAATGACAGGAGTAGTTACCTGAGTACCCCATACCGGTACATGAGCATCCTCACTGACAACCAAATGAACATTACGATAAAGTCCCGCACCTGGATACCAGCGAGAAGACTCCGTTTCATTTTCTAACCGGACAGCCAATGTATTTTTACTACCAGCATTTAAATAAGGAGTAACATCCAGATAAAAAGAGTTATATCCATAAGGCCATTCACCAGCATTCTTTCCATTCACATATACCTGAGCATGGCTCATTGCTCCGTCAAAAATAAGAGTAGCTTTCTTCCCCTTTGTAAATTCAGGAACTTCAAAATCCAACCGATACCATCCTGTTCCTACAAATGGTAAACCACCAGTACGCCCGGCATGTTCCATGGCTTCTTTTTGTCCGTCCTGCGATATGGCTACTTTCTGTTGATCATTATGAACACTGAAAGGGCCGTAAATTGCCCAATCATGCGGTACAGTCACTGTTTGCCAAGGGCTATCGTCAAAGTTTGTCTGACTAAAGACTGTTTCATCCTCTCGCGTGAATTTCCATCCTTTCTCAAAAGTATGCTTTGTACGGACTGTATCAACAGCCCCTACAGATACGGAGACAAAACAATTCATCAACAATGCCAAAAGAATAAATAAGGATTTTTTCATGGTATTTTATTTAATATGATAAAAATAAAACTCAAACTAGGATGAGGCAAAAATATACAAAATCCATACAAATACCTAATAGAACAGACATAAAATGCATTTAAATAAGCACTTTAGCAACATCTTGAAAAATATGTGATTTCTGTTTAGTAACCATCCATTCACGATTGTATTAATAAATAAGAAACAATTAAAAACCTATAAATTACTATCCATGAATTTATCAAAACACTACGGCAAACTGCTTGCCGCTCCTTTGTCACTTCTTTTATTTGGCCTGATCGCATGTCAGGGAAAAGTAAGTGAGAACCAGTATTCCGTTATTCCACAACCTAATGAATTACATCCAGTTTCCGGAAATTTCCGATTCGACAATTCTACCGTCTTTCATGTTTCGTCAGCATTGGATAAGACTTGTTCCTCGATGATCGACTCTCTGATACGGCAAATTGAAATCACATCCGGTTACCGGATGAAAGCTGAAATCGTGGAAGACAACGAAGCAATGCCTCAAAACGGAATAACTTTTTCATTGAACAAAAATATCGCACCGGAAGGATATGAATTAACGATAGATCCCAATGACGTATCTGTTCAAGCTTCCGACCGTAGTGGAATATTTTATGCTATACAAACATTAAAACAACTTATGCCTACTGCGATATATGGCAAACAAGCCGTGGCCGATGCACAATGGACATTACCTTGCGTTGAAATAAAAGACGCTCCCCGTTTTGGTTACCGTGGAGTCATGATCGATGTAGCACGTCATTTTTTCCCGAAAGAAGAGATGAAAAGGGTTATAGATTTGATGGCTTTGCATAAACTGAATAATCTTCATTGGCATCTATCAGATGATCAGGGATGGCGGATTGAAATAAAAAAGTACCCGAAGCTAACAGAAATAGGCAGTATCCGAAATAAAACGATGATACGTAAAGAATGGGACAACTACGACACTACTCCTTATGGAGGATTCTTCACGCAAGAAGAAATAAAGGAGATTGTGAAATATGCCGATGAGCGATGTATCAATGTCATCCCGGAAATAGACCTTCCCGGACATATGATGGCAGCTTTGGCAGCTTATCCCAATTTAGGATGTACCGGTGGACCTTACGAAGTATCCGGTCAATGGGGTGTACGCGATGATGTACTATGTCCGGGAAAAGAGGAGACCTTCACCTTCATTGAGGGCGTATTAACTGAAGTAATGGAATTATTCCCTTCAAAATTGATCCACATTGGCGGAGACGAGTGCCCGAAAGTTCGTTGGGAAAAATGTCCACATTGTCAAGCACGTATCAAGAAAGAAGGGTTGAAGGCCAACCAAAAACATAGTGCTGAATTTTTCCTACAAAGCTATGTCACCGCTCGTGTAGAAAAGTTCCTGAACGATCATGGGCGTCAGATCATCGGCTGGGATGAAATTCTTGAAGGAGAATTGGCTCCCAATGCGACCGTTATGTCGTGGAGAGGAATGGACGGAGGTATTGAGGCTGCCCGTCTTCACCATCCGGTCATCATGACACCGAACACATATGTATATCTGGATTATTACCCTACACTTAACACTCAAGATGAACCACTGGCCATCGGTGGATATAATCCGATTGAAAAAGTATATTCTTTAGATCCGGTTCCCTCTGCATTGAATGAGGACGAACGTGCTTATATCATCGGAGCGCAAGGCAACTTATGGGCTGAATATATTTTAAGCAGCGATCATCTTGAATATATGCTTCTCCCCCGTCTTGCCGCGTTGAGTGAGGTACAATGGACACAAACCGGAAATAAGAACTGGGATCGTTTTCTAGGTAGTCTGGATCATATTATAAGTGTCTATAATGAGATGGGCGTGAACTATGGAAAACATATATATGAAATATCAGCTACATACGATGTGCCTTCAACAGACGGAACAGTTATGGTAACTCTCTCCACTCAGGGAGATGCACCCATCTATTACACGCTGGACGGCAACGAACCGAGCGAACAAAGCCAGCTTTATAAGGAACCGATCCAAATTAAAGAAAACTCCACATTACAAGCAATGGTTAAGAGAGAGAATATGAAGACCCGAATATTCAAAAAGGAATTCCGATTCAACAAAGCTACCGGTAAACTGCCTACTTTAAATTCTGCCCCCACAGAAAAGTATACTTTTGCTGGTGCTTCTATTCTCACCGATGGACTACGTGGTGATTTCAATTACAGTACTGGCTACTGGATGGGATTCATGAATGAACCAATGGACATTACTATTGACTTGGGAACTCCTACAACAGTTTCTTCTGTAAAAATAGGCACAATGATACAAGTCGGTGAATGGATATTTCCTCCAACAAAAATAACCGTATGGACAGCCGGTAAAGATAATAACTTTCTCAAACAGGGTGAGACTGAAATTCCACTCGCAACGGCAGATATCAAAGACGGGCTGATTGAGTATAGTTGCCTATTTAAAGAAACGGAAGCTAATAAAATCAGAATATTGATTGATACGACTTCAGCCATTCCCGACTGGCATGGTGCAAGAAATGAAAAAGCCCACATGTTTATTGATGAAGTAATAGTAGAATAATCTTTTTCAATTAAGTATTATGAAATAGAGTTATTGCTGACTATAAATCATTTCCCATTCATACAATTTGGGATTTGCGCCAATTAATTGGCGCAAATCTTAAATGGTATGAATGGGTATTCGCAGAAAAACCAATTGGTTCAAATTAATAGATCTAAATTATAATAGAATGTTTTACTCCGAGGTATCCGATGATATAAGCCAATCGTATGTAAAACGCATAAACCATAATTTAAACCCATCATCTCCTGGTAAAGCATCATCCCACTTACCTTCTTCTACAACAACTCCAATAGTACCATCCGATAACACGGTCATTGAAGAATAGGCGGAAAGTCCGGAACATAACATTCTCTTTACTGGCCAACTCTTTCCTTCATCAAAACTAACCAAAATAGAAACATTCTTCCTGATGGATGCATCGTCTGGTATCGAGTGAAGTAAAATGTTTTTGGCAGCACCATCAATAATAGAGGAATACCTTATTATATCACCGTTACATGCAGGATCCTGTATATCCTGCTGCAAATATGATTTTCCCCATGTTTCTCCCCTATCTTTAGACAAACAGAATTTCCGTTTACCTTTTTCACGATTTCGAATACTCATCAAAATCGTACCATCATTCAGTTCTATAAGTTTGGCTTCATCCCCATCCAAATCTGCTGCATTTGTTGAGACATCCCAAGTTACTCCACCGTCATCCGAATAACATACATAATTATTCAATGATCCTCCCCAATCAGGAGTTGTTCGAACAGCCATTGCAAACATAATCCTACCATCTCTTAATTGTAAAGCTCTGCCAGATGCCGCAAAAGCCCCATACCAGTGTCTCCTTCTCTCATCCTGACAATTTTTACCATATATTTGATCCGTAATGTCAGCAGGAGGTGACCATATTTTCCCGTTATCTACACTTCGGGAGATCTTGATTCTCATCAAATCCTCTTCATTTGATTGCCACAATCCGTTTCCTGATGCAAAAATACAAAGTAGACTACCTGTATTTTTATCCAATACAATTGCAGGGTCTCCATATCCGATATCAGTATCATTACCTGCTATGGTAATTACATCCGACCAAGTCTTACCATTGTCTTCACTTCTGCGAGCCACTACATCTATGTGAGAAGGTAAATCATTTATCCTATCCCAACGTCTGTCTGCCACTACCACCAAAGAACCATCCGCTGCCGTCACAATCGCAGGAATACGATAAAAGCGCGAACCGCCATCTCCCATATCAAATAAGAGTGTACGTTCTAAAAGAAGACTTTGAGAATCAGAATTGGATGCAATAGAAACTATGGATATCAATGAAATACAGAAGATTAGACCAAACTTTGCATATACAATAATTTTATTTCTCATAGCTATTAATATTTATTGTAAAAAAAGAAAGGTTACTCGAAATGGAAAATTCCATATTGCTCCAACTAGTTGTAGCTTTCGAGTAACCTTTTTCAAAATATAATCTTTTCTTTCAAAAAAGATTATACATAATAACAATCATCTCACCTGTTTATTTTTTATACAGTTTCTGACTACGAATTACATTGTTATATTGCATTTTAACAACATATGTACCTGAAGCCAAATCTGCAACATTTACACTTTCCGGATAATTAGTGATAAATTTCACCAATTGACCGGTAGTCGTATAAACCCATGCTTTCTCTACATCTTTAAAGAATACAACATCGTTTGCAGGACTCATCCAGAACTTAGAGAAACCGGCATTTTCTGATACAACTTTTTCTACACCAGTAGGAGGAGTTGTAGGATCTTCATCTCTTACACGGTCTGGTTCGTCAGCCTCACCTTGATCATGCAAATCTGGAGCAACCGGACGCTGATCATTATCACCTGTTATTTCTACACCGAAATCAATAGAGAACCCTTTGGCAGTCTGACCACATGGTCCAGGATGTGCAAACCATGCATCTGAGAATACAACGCGAAGACGGCTCTTACCAACTGCTGCATCGGCAGGGATTGTAAATTCCTTCGTATATCCCTCAGTTTCAAATTCAGGAGTACCTTTTCTTACTTCACCTAAATCGAATAATAACTCATCTCCATCAGGCTCAAATGAATTACTTTTATCCAAATCCATATAACCTTTAGCAAAACAGAAACGTAAACCATCAGTTTTACTCAAGTTGCTGGTATCATAGGCTTTGAATGACAGTGTAATTGTTTGGCCTTGTTTAACTTTCAGTATATGATCTGTTGCATCTACATATTGTGTTCCATCAGGTTGAGGAGCCTTGGCATGATAATCTAAGTTTTGATCAGCACCAGTCGTTGTAAAGGATTCTACATAACGTTGTTCACGAGCTATATCGGCACCTTCTGCAGCAGGATTCATTACCGATTCACAATAAGTATTATCCTTAAATGCGGGAAGATCCGGAGAAGTAGAACGCTCAACTTTCACCCATTGTACTGGAGAATATGTTTTCAAGTCAACGGAAGCCGCACGTACACCAATATATGGTTCATCATTATCATTTTCAAAAATAATATTTCCTGCAAAACCTGCCCAAGAAGTTGTACGTGCTATTTCTGCAATTTTACCATCAGCACCATTTTTATACATTATCTCGAAGTGATCGATATTAGCTTCATCATTATAAATCATTCCCCAATCTGCACGATCAGTATTCAAGTTTGTAGGATCTATAGCCCAATTCAATTTTACAGATAATGACTTTGTCGTTTCTTCTTTAACTTCGACTTTCAGACTATTAGCCTTGATGAATGCCGGTGTCGCAATGCGATCATCACTCAATTCAAGTTTACCAACCAACATGTTATAATTACCTGCATAAGCCCCCTTCACACGAAGTCCGATATACTCAATCACATCGTTGGTATTAATTCCTGACAATCCAATCTCTTTTTCCTGCCAAGTAGCACCTTCAGTGTTACCAACAGGGAATTCGAGCCATTGATCATTGTCTAATTTCTTTAAAATTACAAATAGACGAGATGGCTCACTACCTGTAGCCCCTGATTTTAATGCAACTTTTGCAACAGGTTTTGAACTGGTTACATTTAACTTTGTACGATAAAGTACAACATCTGTTCCTTTATCTGTAGCATTTCCCTCCAAACGTAAAGCAGAACCACCAATATATGCATCTTCATGAGTAAATGAAGGCTGAATTTCAGTAGAAACGGTAGTTGTTCCCGCATTATATACCAACCAGCGATAAGTAGGAACAACATCCTGAGCCCCCATATGATACCAATTTCCAAACGCTTTCTTTCCTTTATAATTATAACGTTCGCCATTACCCAAAGAGAAATGAGTGGAGAAAGGCAAATCTCCTTGTATTGCTGTACGTTCCGGAATAAAAGACGCTAAACCACAGAAAGATGATAAAGGCTCTTTTTCACCGTCCTTCTCCCAATTATTCCCAGTATCGGATATAGGTAACAAATTAGCCGGATTACGGTTTCCTCCAGAAAAAGTTCTTTCTAATAGTTTTTGATAGTTAGATTGGAATTCCATAGAAGTAGCACCAACATTATAACTCATAAAGCGACTTTGATCATGTTCACCCCACAAGCATACACCGGCTCTTTTAGCATCATCATTTTCTTGTAATGCACTCCAACGTCTATCCATTGAAACAATCCAAACACCAGTATAAAGTCCAGAAGCATCACCATACGCATCTTCAGCTACTTTCACAGAAGAACCGATGTTGTAAGAAAAATCACCTCCTGAATAATTCAACATTAAATCCGTTGTTTTACCAGTTTCTTTTGTACCGTATAAAGCATCTACGTAACGAGCCGTCAAAGCTGATTGAGAAGTATAAATACCGATATGGAAATTAGTGAACCCCTTTTCTGCAGCAATTTTATACAATTCTTTGTGGAAAGCTACTACATCCTCATCTGAGTAACTGTTATCTTCCCAATTATAATTGATACCATCCGTACCAAAAAACATCAAACAGTTAATCAACGCTTCAGAATACTTAAAAGTATATTTACTTCCATCAGGATTTTTCTGTCCGATCAAAGCACTATATTCACCATCGCCACTTCCAGCGGTCCAACTCTCAAAGAATTTAATTCCACTGAAAATATCCGTTCCATTCTTGTGAGCAGCATCAACCCATGCACCTGGAGCTTGAAAAAAACTATGATTCCATGAACCAAACAAATTAGTATAATTCCACATAGAATACACATCTTCACTGAATTTTCCACTAGGGAAACCACCAATTTGTTTACCAATTCCAGTCGGAATATTCATCCACAAGTTACGTTTTTCATACAAATCAGTATGTAACTGCTTGTTCTTATCTATCATAACAGAACGTGGGCGTACATGAGAACGAGCAAATTCAATATCAAGCTCATTAAAACCAACAGCTTCAAATTCTGCTATTGTTGGATACTGTCGTCCAGCTTGTAATGCTTCATAAAATAAGTCCAACATAATTTTATCCTGAAAAGGAGTAAAATCAAATAATTCAGTAGAAGCCGAAGGCGGTAGATCGTCTTGAGCCATCAACGGACTTCCCCATGTTAAACAGCACATTGCTGCAACACATGCTAAAGTAATCTTTCTCATTGTTTTATGTTTTATAGATTAGTATTAATAAGCGGATAATGCTCTTTTTCAAGCATTATCCATCCTTTTTAGTCACTATTTATTAAAAATTTGGTGCATCAACATCCCACCAAAGGCGTGTTGCTTGTAAATCATCGCCCCCCAAGGCTTCCAAACCAGAGTTAGCAATATCATACTGAATTGCTGCAGTATTTCCCGGGAACGGCATTCTACGAATCAAATCGCCTTCAGCCAAACTTCCATCACCATCCTCGACATTCAATACCGGAAATATCTTTGGATATCCCGTACGACGCAATTCACTCCATGCTTCATAAGAATATGGAAAAAGAGCTATATATTTCTGAGTAATAATTTTTTCTAATTTAACTTCAGGATCATCCCCTTCATTCCACTTCACACCTATTTTAGTTACACTACCAATATTGTTAGCCTCATTCATCGGATCAATATAAGTATATTCTACTGCTGACTCACGTGCTTTGTAAGCAGCCAATCTGGAAGTATAATCAGGAGAACCACTATTTCTATCTTCAACATAGGCATTATCGATACCTCTATAATAAAAGAATTCTGTACTTTCTGTTCCCATATCCCATCCATAAAGTTTTCCTTCAGCTCTCAAAAAATCAACTTCCGACAATTTCATCAAATAAAGAGGTGCATTAGCCATTGGTGCTGAACTTAAACGTGAATAAGCGGTTCGTGGATTATTATCATAGGATTGTCCCGGAATCATTTCTGTACCTGCTCTTAGCCCGACTATTCTTGTATCCGGCTCCAAAATCTGGGTAGGATCATTTTCATTAATCAAAGCATTTCTATTTTTACGAAATAGATATTCAGTATATGGGTGATTTAAACTCATCAACAAACTCTCAAAAGAGGCATTTAAACGGGTGTCACTCCAAGTCTCCGATATCTCAACCAACGGATTAGTAAAACCAATTAAACTAGGGAAAAGACCTACCTCTTGATTAGTGGATTCTATTACTCCATCTTTCACAGCTTCTTCGGCCCATTTTTTTGCATTTTCCGGTAATACTTTCACAACTCTCATTGCCATTCTCAGTTTTAACGAATTAGCAAAACGCCTCCAAGTATCCAACGACCAATCCTGAGTTACCGCATCATAACTTCTTAATATAGATGTAATTTTCTTTTTATACCAATCAGGACGATTATCATAATTTTTCAAACAAGCAGATATCGTATCCAAATTATCTACAATATTCGTATAAATATCCTTCATTGAATTATAGGTAAAAGGATGTTTCTGCTGATTCTCTTTATAATTAAAGAAAGAAAAAGGACCATATATATCGGCCATTTCTTGAGAAGCATAGTCGAAAAGTAATAACCCAATAGCTTTCATCTCTGGAATTGAATCAATCTTTGGATGATTCAACATGGGTGCTAAACCATTCTTAACAATACTATACGACCCCTCAGGCCCTGAATTAAATTCAGTATTAATATAATAGGTAGAATTAATTCTTCCGTCAAAATTATGTGGTAAACAAAAATAACCTGCATAATTATCCACACCTAAACTGAACTGGTACTGATAAGCATGGGCGCCCGGCAAATTAGCCTCTTTTCCACCTCGCATTGCATATTGTGCAGTCAACATCTGGCCAAAATAAGGTTTCAATGTTGATTCTGCTTCAGCAAAACCATCTGCTGAAATCTCCTTATGATAGTTAATACTATCTGCTTTACCATGAAAGACCTCATCTTCAAATTCTACATCACTAGACAATGACTCATCCAACGGATCATCAAAATCCAAACAAGATTGTAAACCAACGCTTACAAATGCCAGAAATACCGCTGATAAAATATATTTTTTCATAATTTAAAATCTTATTAATTATTCTATTAAAAATTTGCTTTCAGTGAGAATCCGAAAGAACGTGACGATGGCATATTGAATATTTCAAATGCACTCAGACCATTTTGTGTAGAAAGAGAAATATCTGGATCAACAGGAGCATCTTTATAGATAAAGAATAAATTACGAGCAATGAAAGATATTGATACATGTTTGGAAGCACCTAACAAATTACGGAAAGTATATCCTAAGGAAAGTTCTCTCAATCTAAAATTGGTAGCATCATATATATATTGAGTAGCATTTACATCCCCTCCAATACCTTGATAATACTCTGAGATAGGTGCCAGATTTCCGTCTGGCATGTACAGAGCCGGTTTTCCATTCCAAACTAATGAAGGATCTGCTTCAGCAGCTAAACGGGCATTTGCCGTACGTTCAGAAACACCTAATTTATCCAATTCAGCTTCTGTAAAGGAGATAACTTTTCCACCTATTTTTCCATTAATCAAAAAAGATAGATTGAAATCTTTGTAAGTAAATGAGTTACTCCAACCCAATTGATACTTGGAATACATATTACCAACATATACACCAAACTTCTCATTAGACAATTTAGGTCTACCAGTTGAAGAAAGTTTAATACTTCCATCCTTATTACGATCAAAATCGGTAGCATACATATCGCCATAAGTACCTCCTTCTTCATATTTTACTTGAATTTTACCGTTGGCGATTTGCTGTTCGACCAGTGCTTCAGTTCCATCCTCATTGTATGCAGTTTTCAATATCTTATTGTTGTTCAAGGAAAAATTCACAGAAGTTCTCCATAAGAAATTTTTCGCTAAATTCATTGAATAAGTTACTGTAGATTCAATACCAGAATTGCGAATTTTACCTGAATTAGAAGGAGTTGTTTTACCTCCCTGAACAGAATTTAACATATACAAATGATCCGCAGTTGCATTATAATAGGTAAAGTCCAATTCTAATGAGTTCCGAAATAGAGCCATATCAAATCCAACTTCAAATGATTTATTTGTTTCAGGTATAGGATTATCATAATGACCAATAGTTAAAATATTTACAGCTCCAGTAACCATATTTGTTGTAGATGAGTTCCATGCACTATTTGGAATACTATTACCTACCTCACTATATGACATCCTTACCTTAAAATGATTAATGTCTTCCGGTAGTTTAAATATTTTATCCACTAACGCATTGGCTCCAAGTCCGAAATAACCGTAATTTGTGGCAGTCCCCCTAGTCTTATAGAAGTATCTAAAAGGACGATACCAGTCACGACGATAACTACCATCAATATACACCATTTCTTTAAATCCTATTTGTCCAGTAAACAACAGCGCTTTATCCCAGTTGGATGTAGGGCTATATGTTCTTCCACTTGTATTACCTTCGGAAGCCATAGGATAAAAATAGTTAATTACAGAAGGCAGTTCGCGTCTCATAGGATCATATATGGTAGCGTTCGCCCAAATTTTTTGTAGATCACTTTTTATAGTATGCCCTACCCATCCTGCTGTAGCCGAGACTGCAAAGTCCTTTATATCTCTATTATAGCTCAAAAGATAATCCACATAAATTTCAGTAATTTTTGTCAGATCTTGCCCATACATGCCATAATCTTCCATAGCAGCGGGTGTCCAAGTTGTAGCCCATCTATTAGTCGTTCCGGTAGATTTAGTACGATCAATATTTAAACGAGCTTGAAAATCCAATCCCTTCATCAGATTCAGCTTTGCTGTAATATAACCATACGCCCGTTCTTCTTCTTGCCTACTTTGATTTCTATTAGCCAACCAATAAGGATTGTTATGACCCTTAGAAGCATAAGCCCATTGTTGCTGAGGCCCTGTTAATTCTTTGCTCTCTGTTGCCCATTCCCAATCACCATTTTCATTTTTAATATAATGTCCTTGGAGAGCCGTAGTCCACGATCCATTTTCATTTACATAATTATCTTTGTAATAGCTCATATCAATATTACGTGGCATTGTATAAAGGTCATAAAGAGGATTCAAAGCAGTACCTCCACCTGGACGATTTTTGGTAACAGCCTGAATGTAATTCATTGATAAATCTACTTTTAATCGATCATTAAAAAGAGAATAGTTTTGTCTGAAAGAAAATGAATTCCTATTGTAAGAGTTTTTAGGAATCATACCATCAGAATGTGAATTGGCATAAGAGAAGTAAGAGCGAATCTTTTCTGATCCTCCACTCAACGAAACAGAGTTATTGTAACTAACCCCAGTACGAAGAAAGTCATCTACATCATTAGCAGCATAGTTTCTTAAACGAGCACCTTCGTATGCTAATTCTTCCGGAGTCAATTCCGAGATTTTTTTCCCCCAGCTATCTACAGACAATGTGTTTGCATTCAAATTAACTGCAGCACCATATACATTCTGAATTTTTGGGGTCACTAAAGGCTTTTCAAAAGTTATATTTGCAGAATAATTTATATCGATTTTGCCCTCCTTACCTTTTTTAGTAGTAATCATAATTACACCATTGGCTGCTTTACTACCATACAATGCAGCAGCATTAGCACCCTTCAAGACATTCATACTCTCTATATCATCAGGATTAATCATAGACAACGGGTCAGAACCTTCACTGGAACTCGAATAAGTTAAACCGGAACCACCACTTTGAACATCCTTCTGTCCGTTAATATCATTTGTAAGAGGAATACCATCGACAACAATCAATGGACTATTATTACCTAATACAGATTTATTACCACGAAGCACTATCTTAGATGCTCCACCGGCTCCACCGGCACTTGGTGTAATAGTGATACCAGAAACTTTCCCTTGCAAAGAATTTACAAAATTGGCATCTTGTACTTTCATAAGTTCATCACCGCTCACTTTTTGTGTTGCATAAGTTAACGATTTCTCCTTACGTTCGATACCCATAGCTGTAACGACAACTTCACTCAACTGTTGAGCATCTTCTTTCATGACTACATTAAATGAAGAAGAACTTGAAACTGGCAAAATAACTTTTTGATATCCAATATAAGTAAACTCTAATGAAGCTTTGTTATCAGGCACTTCCAAAGAATACATACCATCAATATCAGTAATAGTACCCATAGTAGTACCTTGAACCAGCACGCTCACTCCAATCAAAGGTTCACCGGTTTCATCTGTTACCATTCCTTTGATCTGACGTTTTCCTACCTGCTGTACGGCTTTAGGAGCTGCCACATTCTCTTTTGTATAAAGAACCAAATATTTATCTTTTACAGAATAAGAAGCATTTGAATTCTTCAATAATCTTGCCATAACTGTTGATAGTTTCTCTCGAGAAGCTTTGATGGATACTACTCTGTCAGGATTAACATCCTTTGTATTGTAAACTACAGAAAGTGATGCCTGACGGCCAACTTCATCAAGAACCTTACTCAAGGGAACATTTGCAAAATCCAGATTTAATAAAAACTCTTGTGCAGATGCACTCATGACAGTCGGAATAAAAAGGAAAAGAAATAATAGCAAGATCCGACACTTGCATTTTGTAATTTTTCTCATTTAATATTCTTTTAATGTTAACAAATTCTGAAATACTCTCAATAATGTAGTTTCACTACACATTAAATACAATATTAAGGAATGCCTTTCATCATATTATTCTTATATTTGGTTATCATTTATGTTTTTCTATTCTCATTTTACGATAATAATACATTTGATAACCTAGAGTTACTAAAAGAAAAGAGAAAAAAAACAAAAAAAAAATCCTCAAAGCCTCTATACTGTCATCAGCAGTAGTTCCGGCTTTGAGGAATTATAATAGTTTATTAATTCTATCTATATTATTTCTTAAAAGATAAATGAACTTGTTTACCTTCCATTTTATATTGAAAATGTTTCGTCAAAGATAAAACATCTAATATATCGGTTATATCATTATCGGTTAGAAACTCACACGTAAAGCGTTCTTTTTTTAATACCTCGTCAGAAAAGATAAAATGTACATCAAAATGCTTTTCCAAACAGCTCGTTATTTCTTCAAAAGTAGCCTGCTTAAATTTCAGCTTGCCATCCATCCATAATAACACATCTTTGGCAGACGACGAATGCGAGAGTTTAGCATGGAGTGTTTCTGTATTCACGTCTAATATTTGTTCAGGCTTAAGTACATAATCCCTATTATCTCCAGGTAAATCAACGCGTACAGAACCTTTCAACAATGTTGTGACTACCCTATCTTCAGCAGCCCTAGCACGCACGTCAAATTTTGTACCTAACACTTGTACTTTCACATTTTTACTATTAACAATAAAAGGAGAATGCTCATTACGAGCAACTTCAAAATAAGCCTCACCAGTAAGATCAACTTGACGTTCACGACTCCATAAAGAAGTTTTATACGCCAATTGAGTAGATGAATTCAACCAGACCCTGGAACCATCAGGCAGTACAAATTGCGCTCGTTGCCCAGACGTTGTAGCAACGATGAAATTAGACGTTTTATTTAGCACCAAGAATGAGAATCCTACAGCAAAAACAATACCGGTGAGGAAAGCTGCCAAAGGAATAGCATAATTTTTCCATTTTATAGAGGGAGAATACCTCGTCGTTTTTTCCTTTTGTTTTATTTTGTCTTTTAATTGTGTCAAAGAAGCATCCACATTTACAGAATCCATTGCAGCAGCACGCTCCCCCAAAAACACTGTGTAATATAATTGCTCCAGTATTTTCCTGTTTTCGGGAGCCGCATCACACCATGACTCCACTTGTAAGGCCTCTTCGTCACCAAGTTCTCCCTTTAGGTAACTTAGTAATTTTGTTTCATCCATGTTGTTCAATCTTCTTTTTACCTTATTACATACTATTGATATTAGTAATACAGTTATGATGGCAAAGATACTAAATGGAATACAAAATAAAATATTATTTAGTGAATCATTTTGAAAATGTAGAAATTATAAGTATGTTTGCTTTGTTATTTAATAATTTAAAATGAGGAACGATACCAAACCTTTGAATATTAATGATAATAATGATGTAATAAAGGCTTTAAAAGAAAGTGACGAATATGCTTTTGAAAACGTATATAGGTATTATTTTCGCGGTTTATGCGCTTTCTGTTCCCAATACGTGCCTTTATCCGAAGCCGAAGAAATTGTACAAGATACCATGATGTGGCTTTGGGAGAATCGTTCAAGCCTGATTGCTGATCTTACACTCAAAACCTTACTATTTACTATCGTAAAAAATAAAGCTTTAAATCGGATTACGCATTATGAAGTAAAACGCAAAGTACATCAAGAAATAGCAGATAAGTACGAAAAGGAGTTTGCTGATCCTGACTTTTATTTAGAAAACGAATTAATAAAACTTTATAATAAGGCATTGGAGAAATTACCAGCAGAGTTTCGTGAATCCTATGAGATGAATCGTAAAGACCATCTAACTCATAAAGAAATAGCACAAAAATTGAATGTTTCTCCGCAAACTATAAATTATAGGATAGGACAAGCATTAAAAATTCTTCGTATTGAATTGAAAGATTATCTTCCCCTTTTATTTCTCCTTTTGCATCATCGTTTATAAAAGTAAGATAAAAATTACCGTAAAAGCTTCTCTGCCAACAAATGACAGTTAGCCCGATCAACCTTTCCACTTCCTGTCATTGGAATATGCGTAACTGAAAAGATATAATGAGGACGCTGATATTTATCCAATCTTAAGGCAATTTCGTTATTTATCCAATCCTTATCAATCTCTGACTCTATTAAAAGCACTACCGTTTGTCCCAATTTCGAATCAGCTACATAGGTTATGGCAAATGGAAAAGGAAAAGATGGTTTAATCAACTCTTCCACCTCCTCTATTTGTATTTTAATACCTCCACTATTGATAATATTATCCTTTCTTCCAAGAACAACAAAACTTCCATCTGTATTAAATTTAATGATATCATTAGTAATTAAGACTTCGTCACAAACTAAGGGTGCATGTATAACTAATGTATCTTCAGTAGAAAGAGAAAGCCGCACAGAAGAAAAAGGCACATATGATGAAGAAGCCAAAGGACCATTCAAACGTCGTAAAGCAATGTGTGAAAGCGTTTCCGTCATCCCATAAGTAGAATAAATTTCTCCAGGTAATGAATGAATTTCTTTCTCCAATGCCATATCAATTGCTCCCCCCCCTATGATGAGTTTAGCTATTCGAGATAAGCGTTCTTTCTCATAAGGAACTTGTAGGGAATTGAAAACTTGTAAGGGTACCATTGCGGCAAAGTTTATAGGCCTATCTAAATCAACCAAAGGATGTCCGGAAGGTGTACGTAACAACAAATTCAATCCAGCCACTAAAGCGCGAATGACCATCATCTTTCCGGCTATATACTGCAAAGGCATACAAAGTAAAGCTGTATCCCCGGCATGAAGACTTAAAAATTCACAAGTCAAACGGGCACTTTGCATCATTTGTTCCTTACGCACATTCAAAACTTTTGGAGTTCCTGTAGAACCGGACGTTTGAACTCTCATAAAAGAATTTTCATCAAACCAATCTGCCAGGAACAATAAAAGTTCTTTCAAAAAAGAAGAAGTATCTTCAGATAATTCAGTAGACATTATAAGTATATCTTCGCGCGAATATTCCCGTCCTTCCAATAGTAATGTTTGCTTTGATCTATCAAATTGCATATTCATTATATTAAGGCTTGTACCAAAGACAATCTTTTCTAATCTCAAGCGGCATCTCTATATTATCTGTAAAAAGCGACCCTGTACCCAGCCCTTGAGGTAACGGATTACCAAACGTTGCACACCATTGCGCTATCGCATTCAATCCTATATTTGATTCAAGCGCAGATGTTATCCACCAACCAATATTACGTTTCTCAGCTTCGTCAATCCATTCATGTCCTCCAATAATACCCCCATGAAGCGAAGGCTTCAGTATTATATACTGAGGACGGATCATATCAAGTAACCGTTGTTTATCTACCGGATTATTTATACCGATTAGCTCTTCATCCAACGCAATAGGAAGAGGAGTAGAAGCTGCAAGCCGAGCCATATCTTCCCATTGCCCCGCCCGAATAGGTTGCTCTATAGAATGTAAATCCAATTCAGCCAATCGTTTCAGTTTATCCATAACATCCATTGGGGTAAAGGCTCCGTTTGCGTCGACACGGAGTTCTATTTCATTCACAGAAAAATGACTTCGGATGAAATGAAGTAATGACAGTTCTTCTTCGAAGCGGATCGCTCCAATCTTCAACTTGATACAGCGGAACCCAGCGGACATCTTTGCTTCAATCTGTTTCAGCATTTGTGCATAATTCCCCATCCATATCAATCCATTGATAGGTATTCCAGCTTCACCCCGGGAAAAAGCAGTATCCCAAAATGCCGATGAACCTGTTTTCAAATGCATAAAAGCTGTTTCCAACCCAAAAAGGATTGATGGATACGAACGTAACAGTTCATGATCAATGGCACCTGTTTCAGTTACATGCCGGCAGATATGTATTAACTCAGCTTCATAATTCGGCACATCATCGCAACTCAGATTAGGAAGAGGAGCGCACTCCCCTATACCAATCCTTCCGGGATATAGATCGGAAGTAAGATGAATATACCACACGTCACGAGTAGTATAAGTTCCACGAGAAGTCCCTGCCGGCTGTTTGAAATGCAGCCGGTAAGGAATAATTTTTATATCATACATGTATAAAGCTCAAATTTACATAAGGGTGTCGTACTTAAAAAAGGCTAATTAAACGAACTCTATGGCATTTTAGGAAATTGCTTAAAGTCCGGCTTACGCTTTTCCAGAAACGCATTTTTTCCCTCTTGCGCCTCATCCGTCATATAATAGAGCATAGTAGCATCTCCTGCCAGTTCCTGAATTCCAGCCTGTCCATCAAGCTCCGCATTAAGTCCGGCTTTTATCATGCGAAGTGCCAGCGGACTAAGTTGCATCATTTCCTCGGCCCATTGCACATATTCATCTTCAAGTTTATCGAGAGGAACTACTTTATTGACTAATCCCATATCTAATGCTTCCTGTGCATTGTATTTCCGACAGAGAAACCATATCTCACGAGCCTTCTTCTGCCCTACTACTCGCGCAAGATAAGATGAACCAAAACCAGCATCAAAACTACCTACACGCGGGCCGGTCTGACCAAAGATCGCATTTTCGGATGCAATTGATAAATCACAAACAACATGTAAGACATGACCACCTCCAATGGCAAAACCATTAACGGCTGCAATAACTGGTTTAGGGATGCTACGAATTTGTTTTTGAACATCAAGAACACTGAGGCGAGGTACACCGTCCTTACCGATATATCCACCGCGGCCTTTCACATTCTGATCACCACCGCTACAAAAAGCTTTATCTCCCGCACCTGTAATAACCACCACATTAATTGCAGCTTCTTCCCGGCAAATACGCATGGCATCACTCATTTCCCCCGTAGTAGTGGGTGTAAAAGCATTACGATAACGTTCCCGGTTAATTGTTATGCGGGCTATACCATTGTAAAAATCAAAAAGAATATCTTCATATTCCTTGATTGTCTCCCATTTTCTTTCTGTTGACATAATATATAGTGATTAATGATTATGACGAGTAGTTAGTAATTAGATAAATCCCAATTACTTTTCACTCCCTCCCGAATTTTGTTTTAATTGATGATAATAATCTTTCAGTATCCGGGCATCTTTATTTTTATTTGTGAATACTTCCATCAATACCGGTTGATTCATAGGTTCAGGTTGTGCAAACAGTTTCATGGCTTCCAACAGTTGGTTTTCATCTTCAACACATTGATACAAAAAGCCACGTTCTTCTGCCCATCCTTTGGCTGACGTTTTATGAACGGCTGTAATGAATTTATGTGATGTTCCCGACATCTCCAAGCCCGGAAGAGTATGAAATATTTCACCTCCTCCATTATTTAACAGTAAAATGCGGATATTTGTCCCTATATTACCATTCCAAAGTGCATTCATATCATAAAAGAAACTCAGATCGCCCATAACCACAAAATTTAGCTTATCCGAAGCCGCTGCATACCCAATAGCAGTGGACAATGTCCCTTCAATCCCACTTGTTCCGCGGTTGCAACATACTTCAACCGTGGGAGGAACTGAGTAAAGTTGTGCATAGCGAATCGAAGAACTATTACCCAGATGAAGCGCACTTTGCTCCGGCAAAGTACGAATCAAAGCTCCAATGGCGGACATTTCCGAATATGCCATTTCCATCTGGGGCAACGCTTTACAATAATTTTCCCACATAAGTGGATATTGTGGCGTCTTATTTTCCAACAGAAAAGCAATCTTCTCAAGAAATTCGAAAGGATCCATTTCTATAACTGTCGTCAACGAGCCATAAAGATCGACTACCTCACCGTCTAATGACACATGCCAATGCTCTTTAGGCGGATGTTGACGGAGATACTTCTTCAAGCGTTTGGAAACGACATGCCCACCATAAGTAATCAGTAACTCAGGCATCATCTTCTCCTGCACCTCATCATTCATTGTATAAAGAGCAGCATCAAAGTTCCGTATCGGCAGACCTGGAACAGTTTGATTCCCTATATGCTCCGACAACCATGCAAAATGTTTATAAAGAAGCTTGGAATATTTTTTATCAAACAAATAAATAAGATTCATTTGCCCTACGATAATCATCCGTTTCTGATATTTATTCAGTCTTTCGATTAATTCCTTATAATCTCGGTCATAAACATTCAGTCCTTGATAGCGAGTAATGACGCGTACTTCAGGTAAGACTTCAGCAGTAAAGCGAAACAGGGGTTCATTAACCGGTACATTAATATGCACGGGCCCTTTGCCATGATGATGTGTTGCGAGTAAAGCCTCGTTTATGAGGCGATTACAATACCACTCGTCTTCATCCGTATAAATTTCTGGTAAGTTGACCGACTTCTTCACTAAGGTACCAAAAACACCTGGTTGGGGCACGGTCTGCCCATCCATTTGTCCGATCCATGCTCCAGGACGATCGGCCGAAATTACCACAAGAGGAACATTCTGATAGAATGCCTCTGCAACAGCAGGGTGAAGATTGAGCAAGGCAGTCCCCGAAGTACAACAAACAGCAACCGGTCCTCCTCCATTCAGTGAGAGGCCGATAGCAAAAAAGCCGGCACTCCGTTCATCCGTCATAGGATAGCATGTGAAAGAAGGATGCGTGGACAAGGTATGCACCAAAGGAATGTTACGGCTTCCTGGACATAATACTATCTTCTTTACTCCATGAGCTTCAAGTAAAGCTACTAACTGGAGGATATTTTTTTTATCTGTATACACTTTTATTATTCAATTAAAAGGCAATATATATTTAGAAACGTCCTTCAAGACAGGAGGTTGATATTGGAATCATCCATTGTCATCGGTCAATTCTTAACCATTCTGAGCATCGTCAACATTTTCTTCTCCGTTTCTTGCCATTCGTCTTCCAAATCGGAAGTAGCAAGCAAACCACCACCGGCATATAAGGTCAACTTACCGGTATCTATATTCATACACCTCAAATTTACGTATAAATCCGTCTTTTTGTCGGGAGCAATCATACCAACGAAGCCAGAATAATAGCAGCGATCATGTCGCTCGTTTTCCAAAATAAATCGGTAAGCGGCCTCTTTTGGCAAACCACAAACGGCAGGTGTAGGATGAAGCAAATCCAACAATGTCCCAAGCCTCTTATTGTCAGGCAGAGAGAACTTGAAATCAGTCTTCAAATGGGATAATGCACCGGCATAAGCTGGATAAGGCCCCGACTCAATAGGTCGAATTCCAAAAGTCTCCAACTGGTTTCTCACATAAGATGCCACATATTCCTGCTCCTTCCGGTTCTTATCGTCCCACTCTTGAGGGAGCTGACCATTCTGTAAAGACTGCGTACCGGCAAGGGCAACCGTGTTCCAATCATCTCCCTCTCCGGAAAGGATAACTTCCGGAGTGCTACCCAACCAGACTCCTGTATAAGGAGTATAACAGAGATAGACGTAGGAATGAACATATGTAAGAGAAGCCCTAAAAAATACATCTGCTGGTGAAAAACCGGATTCGATATCAAAGTCTTGACTACGAGAGAGTACCAATTTATCAAATCGTTTCTCTTGCAATGCATTTATAAAAACATCAAAGTTGGCAGAATAGTTAGCTGTAGGTGACGTCTGTAATTCAGACGAATGCATATCGAGATGCTTATCCCTATCAAACTCTACTTCAACTTCGATATCAGGCTTTATAAGCACAAGCGGACACTGTCTGTTTATCTTGAAAGGGGCAATCACAAAACCTTCTTTCCCGTTCAACTCTTCTATATCATAGAACAGACGAACGCTCCCTTCCGATTGTATCGCCAAGTTTACCACCGGACTTCCGGGAAGGTGAAAGATGGCAAATGATATTCCACGTCTTATAAACCCATTTATTTCAGCAAGAAGATCAACGCTGCCCTCACGCAATTTCCGCTCAATACCGTTCATCCCTTCTTTAAAATGCTATTAACAACCCGTACCGAAGATACCAGTTTTGCAGTAGACGTGAATACGTCTACATTCCACACATGAGAAGAACGACCTTTGTGTACGATTGTTCCTACAGCCCGCACCGTATCTCCTTCATGGGCAGAAGATATATGGTTACCACTCACCTGCATACCGACTACAATCTCATCCGGTTTACATAACATCATCGAGCCCAATCCGGCTACTGTTTCCGCCAATGCCAATGTAGCTCCCCCATGCAAAATTCCAAAAGGTTGCCGGGTGCGTTCATCTACGGGCATCGTAGCTTCCACTCTATCTTCAGATGCATATGTATATTGGATGCCAAGATTACCCATTAAAGCATGTCGTGCCCGCTGATTCAATTGTTCCAGTGGAACTTCTGCAGGACGAATGGCAGCAAGAATAGTCTTCTCTACCGCTTCGGCAACGCCATCTTCATCATTGGATGCAGTAATACGGTCAGCACATACTTTTACGGAATCCTGTGCGTTACCCATAGCAATCCCCAAACCAGCCGATTGAATCATAGAGACGTCACAAACTCCGTCACCAATGGCAATAACTTCTTCAGGCTTTATTTCCAGTTTTTCAAGTAAAGCTCCTAAAGTATTGGATTTATCAATGGAACAGGGCACAACTTCCAAAAAATAAGGTTCCGAACGGAATATATCAAGAGCGCCGTTCAACCTTCTGCGCCAATGGTCTTCAAGACTGATAAGAGCCTCCTCGTCGTCACTGACCAGCATACACTTACAAGGAGCAAAATCTATGGCAATCGAAAATTCGGTTTCCGGTATAATCTTTAGATTATTAAGCAATGCCTCCTGGCGTATATGTTCGTTGTCAGGAGAATTGGTAATGATCATATCATCGTGGTAAGTGAAGATATCAAACCCACTTTTACGGGCTTTCTTCTCCAAATAGGGTATCATTTCAGGGTTTATTCTACGCTCGAACAAGATTTCTCCATTCTGCGCATTGATTATCTGTCCACCATTATATGACAAGATGTATCCTCCGTAATTTCCCAGTTCCAGTGTTTTGGCAATAGACATGAGGCCATACGTGGGTCTGCCGGAAGCCAAAACGATTCGCACACCCATTTGTTGTACCTTTAGCAAAGCAGCTAATGTACGTTTACTGATTTCTTTTTCGCTATTAAGCAATGTCCCGTCTACATCAAGAACTAATAATTTATACTTCATGACTTATTGGTTTTGAGATTCTGACAACAAAGGTAGGATTATTAAATTAAAAATTAAATAATGAGAAATGAAAATTGAACGGGAAAGATAAAAGAAACCAAAAACAAGTTTTCCCAAAACAAGGATACGGATACTTGAAAAGCTTCTACAACAAAAAATCACCTTTACTACAGCAATGACTGTAGCAAAGGCGATTCTATAAATCCAAGGCTTTTAAGATAGCCTTATTCTCATATATTAATCATCTGTCTTTAATTTATGACAGGAGTGTTACCCATTGTCAACTCAAGTGTACCACCATTAACAATATCCTGATGGGTAAAGAAAGGTTTTTCTAAAGGTTTTCCATTCATTGACATTGACTGGATGTATTTATTCTCACGACTGTTGTTATGGGCTATGACAGTAAATTTCTTTCCATCCTTCAAATTGACAGTTGCTTTATTGAAAAGAGGACGGCCAATAGAATAGACAGGTTTTCCGGGACATACCTGATAGAATCCCATTGTATTAAGGACATACCATGCCGACATCTGTCCACAATCCTCATTACCGGACAGTCCGTTAGGATCATTAAAATAAAGTGTATTAAGCACGCTGTCAACAAGTTCCTGCGTTTTATAAGGCTGATCAACGTAATTATACATATGGATAACATGATGGCTCGGTTCATTGCCATGCGCATACTGACCTATCAAACCGGAAATATCGGCAGATGTCATTTCTCCCTCCAATGCCGAATCCGCCGTGAACAGAGAGTCCAGTTTATTAACGAAACCTTCGCGGCCTCCCATCAACTCAACCAATCCATCTATCTGATGAGGAACAAACCAAGTCCATTGCCAAGCGGTTCCTTCGCAATAATCATCGTTACGATGAGTAGAAGAACGTGGATTAAACGGTGTACGCCAATTACCATTGCTGTCCAGTCCACGCATGAAACGAGTAGACGGATCAAAATAGGTCTTATAGCCTTCGGCAAACTTAGCATATTTTTCATGATTGGCAGCATCGCCCAAGCTTTCGGCAAAAACAGATATGCACCAGTCATTGTATGCATACTCCAATGCTTTCGCAACCGCCTCATTATCCTTGTCACAAGGGACATAACCTATCTTATTCTTCCAGTATTTAGCCTGTGGCATAAGATGCGGCAGTACTAACGGTGGACATTTGATACCGGTAGTATCATATTCCGCAATGCGCAAACAAGCTTTATAGGCTTCGTCCACATCAAAATTACGATAGCCCTTCATATAAGCATCAACGATAACGGGAACCGCATGATAACCGATCATCGTACCAGTATAATTCCCGGCTAGCTCCCACATAGGATATACACCGCCTTCACGTTGCTTTTGAACCAATGAACGGATAAATGCTTCATTGAGTTCCGGATCGATAATCGTCATCAAAGGATGATAAGCGCGGAAAGTATCCCAAAGAGAAAATACAGTATACATTGGTTCTTCAGCTTTCCCCTGATGTGGTTTCAAATCCATGCCGAGATAACGACCATCTACATCCGTAAAGAGATTAGGTTGTACACCGGTATGATATAGGGCTGTATAGAACATTGTTTTCTGATCTTTATTGTCTGTATCGATATCTATCTTCGATAAATATTGATTCCATGACTTGCGGGCAGCACTGCGTACTCCGTCAAAGTCCCATTCAGGAATTTCCGCTTCTACATTCTTGCGCGCTCCATCAATATCCACCGCAGAAACTCCGACTTTTACAAATATCTCCTCACCGGCTTTTGTATTGAAATGCAACAGCACCTTAGCCGTAGGTAGCAACTCGCCTCCTTCGTCAAGAGCCATCGAATCAGTCACCATGGTATACGTAAACGGTTTTGAGAATTTCGCATAGAAATTAATATATTGGTCGAACGCCCAATATACAGTCTTTTTCCGTCCGCAGATTTCAGTATCACTAATCACTTTCAGTTCCATCTCCTGGTTTTCCTGGCGTTGTAAACTATAGTCCAAGTCAAGGATAAATCCGGCTTCTGTAGATTCCGGGAAAGTGTAACGATGAATGGCAGCACGTTTTGTCGCCGTAAGCTCCGCTTTCACGTTGTAACGGTCAAGCAACACAGAATAATATCCCGGTTGGGCAACTTCATTTTTGTGAGAAAACGGAGAAGCATATGCCATCTGCTGACTCTCCGACCCCATCGAATGGTAATCCTGCTTTCCAACCGTGGGCATCAGTAAAACATCACCGTAGTCACCACATCCGGTTCCATTGAGATGTGTGTGCGAAAAACCATTAATGGTAGAATCATCATAATAATAACCCGAGCAGGCATCCCATTGATAAATGCGGGTGTCAGGACTGGGTTGTATCATTCCGTTAGGTACCACTGCGCCCGGATAAGTATGTCCGTGTCCTCCGGTACCGATAAATGGATTCACATAATCTGTGTAATCTTGTGGTGTGGATGACTGGGTACATGCAACCGTTCCCAGTATTAAAGTGCATCCGAGAAGTGCAGAAAATAATTTCATAAGCGTTTGTTATTTGAAATGTTCCAATACATATTAGTTCTAAAGAAGACAAAAGTGTGACCTCTGAATATAATACAACCGAAACAAAAAAAACACTAACGCCACGGTACACAAAAGTAGCAGAAAAATGGCAATAAGCTATTTATCTTTGAGATGCGCCTGTAGATAATGTTGTAAAATGAGAGCATGATTATGCAACGGTTCTTTGGAAGCATACAACAAAGTAACAGTTTTCTGCCCGGATATCCGATCCATAAATGCTGCTACTGCCGGAGAATTTTCCAACTCTTTCTCATATAATGCTGCGAATTCATTCCAATGCCCGACAAAATCTTCATGAAACCATTTCCTCAGTTCAGGCGAGGGAGTGATATCTTTCTCCCAAGAATCGTATTTCAAATACTCTTTTTTCATTCCACGTGGCCAAAGGCGATCCACAAGGACACGATAACCATCCGTAGCAGACGGATCTTCATAGACTCTTTTTATTTTAACAACTGTCATAAGCTTATTACTTAATACATAATCAGAGAACCGGCACACAACGGAATAGTTCTCAGTTATAACAAATAAAAGGGTAGTTTTTAATTACCGGCTGATTCATTTTGACACATTGTTTTTCTAATATGAAATAAACAGCGTTATTCTGGCCAACGATAAGTACCAGCAGAAAAAACGCAGTGTAGGGCAATTTGAATTATTCATTTTGTCACAATAATGATAAAATGGACTACTGTACGCACAGATTAGTTCAAATTCTCTTTCCACATAATAGATAATATAGACCTGCTATTCGCAATATATCACTTACAAAAGCTTCGCAAGATGAGACGAAATAGAATAATAACAAGAAGAAAAGGATGCCTTTTCCGTTAAATTTCACTTCGATTTATTGGTTATTGATATTTCATCTGCTAGAAATAGTTACTTTATCTGTTGATTATTAATATTTCATATGTTGGAAATGGTACTTTCATCTGATGAAAATGGTAGTTTGATCCACCAACCAAGGTTATTTTATATGTTTTTGAGCTATATTTTTCCCTTTTCAACACCCAAAGCCACCTTCTTAGTTGCTATTTAGGGAATTTCATAAAGATGATTGGTCAGTAATAAAAGAGAAACGGAAACATATTGTCAGTAAAACAGAAGTTTTACTATGATTATTCACATCAACAGACCTATCTCTCCTGAAATCAAATAAGGTTCTACTTTCCCGATAACGAGCGAAAGCAAAACCTTATGACTTATGAAAAACAAACAAAAAAGCGGAGAGAACGAGATTCGAACTCGTGATACCCTTTAGGGGTATACACGCTTTCCAGGCGTGCCTCTTCAACCACTCGAGCACCTCTCCTTTTTACTTCAGGAAAACTTCCACAATTCAATGACAATATTCACTATTTAAACTTGCAAATCGCTTTCCGGGGTGCAAATATAGATAAAATGACTATGCCATCCAAAATAAATTATAAAAATTGAAAGACAATATTTCCTTCACTGCCAAAGAATAGCTAGTAAATATCTCTTAAACTACAAATTACTGAAAGAAAAAATGTATTAAAAGGCAAAACCGGAGATACGCACCGATACACTCAAAAGCGTAGCCACCGATGCAGACACAACCATAGCAAGTGGAGTGGGTTCTCTTTTCGGGAGTGAAAAGCTGAAAGAATGAGCCGTTTATGGAATCGCGTATGCCGTTCTGGAAGAAGGGCGTGGGCAACATAAGGTTTATTGTTTTGGAATTTCAAAAGACAATGGTGTGTTGCCATCAAAATCAGAACAGAAGTTGTATAATATTGCAGTCATTGATTTGGACGGGATTGGCCACAGCAACATGTATAAAAACGGAACATCGGAACAGCACGGCAGGATGAATCAATACGTTTATGATTTCATAAAATAATTGGAAATGGTAAAAACACCCGAGCGATTCTACATTGTTCGGTGGTTTTCTTAAATAAAACAAAACGCCCAACTTTACATTCTTGGATGTAAAATTGGGCGTTAACTCTATAAAATATTGATTTTCAATACTTATTGCGGAGAGACAGGCTCTCGAACCTATACATTCAAGAAATATCATAAAATTGCAAATTACTGATAATCACACACAATTTGGAATACATAGTAAATCTAAATCTTTCTGAATATCTTTTGCTATTCCAAATATTGGGTGTATATTTGGGTGTAGAATTTCAAACGCACCCAATTATGAATATCAAACGAAACATCATTTTTGCATTGGAAAGCCGGAAAAAGAACGGTGTGCCAATTGTGGAGAATGTCCCCATCCGTATGCGCGTCATATACGCAAGCCAGCGCATTGAGTTTACAACGGGTTACCGCATCGATGTAGCCAAATGGGATTCCGACAAGCAGCGAGTAAAGAACGGGTGTACCAACAAATTAAAGCAAAGTGCATCTGAAATCAATGCCGATCTGCTGAAATACTATGCCGAAATTCAAAATGTGTTCAAGGAGTTTGAGGTACAGGAAACCATGCCAACTACCCAACAACTAAAGGATGCATTCAACCTGCGGATGAAGAATGCCAACGAAGAACAGCAGGAAGAAGCACAGATAAGTTTTTGGGAGGTGTTCGATGAATTTGTAAAAGAATGCGGCAATCAGAATAACTGGACTGAATCCACATACGAAAAGTTTGCAGCCGTTAAAAATCACCTCAAGGAGTTCAAGGAAGATGTGACCTTTGAATATTTCGATGAGTTCGGATTGAACGAGTATATCAATTTCCTGCGTGACAAAAAAGACATGAGAAACAGTACCATCGGTAAACAAATGGGATTCCTCAAATGGTTCCTGCGATGGAGCTTCAAGAAAGACTATCACCAGAATATAGCATACGATACGTTCAAACCGAAATTGAAAACCACCCCCAAGAAGGTAATCTTCCTGACATGGGAAGAGTTGAACAGACTAAAAGACTATCAGATACCCAAAGACAAACAGTATCTGGAACGTGTCCGGGATGTTTTCCTGTTCTGTTGCTTTACCAGTCTGCGTTATTCAGATGTTCGTAACCTAAAGAGAAGTGATGTCAAGTCCGACCATATAGAAGTCACCACCGTTAAAACGGCAGATAGTCTGAGTATTGAACTGAACAAGTACAGTAAAGCCATACTTGAAAAATACAAGGACATCCATTTTGAAAACCACATGGCATTGCCTGTTATCAGCAATCAGAAAATGAATGATTATCTGAAAGAACTGGGAGAACTGGCAGAAATTAACGAACCTATACGTGAAACCTACTACAAAGGAAATGAACGTATAGATGAAGTTACACCGAAATACGCATTACTCAGCACACATGCAGGAAGAAGGACATTCATCTGTAATGCACTGGCTCTCGGTATTCCTGCACAGGTTGTAATGAAATGGACAGGGCACAGTGATTATAAAGCCATGAAGCCTTACATTGACATAGCAGACGATATTAAGGCCAATGCAATGAACAAGTTTAACCAACTCTAAAAGTATCAGTCAGTTTCACAGATTATCCATTATTAGAGTTATCTTTGTTAAGTAATAGTTAGTGATATGGAAAATAACAACGAACATAATATAAAGAAAGGTCATTTTGATGCCTTTGTCCATGCTGTCGGTTCGGAAATAGAACAGGCACAAGTCCGACTCATTACCGCAGCCAATGCCCAGATGTTGTTCCATTACTGGAAAATGGGGAATTATATACTGTACCACCAACACCTACATGGGTGGGGTGGTAAAATTATCAAAAAATTGGCACAGGCAATCAGATTCAATTATCCTGAAAAGAAGGGATATTCGGAACGTAATCTTACTTATATGTGCCAGTTTGCCCGTTTATATCCGTTAAATGTACTTCGTAGTTTTATTGAAGCAGATTCAATACTGTCGGTCCCAAATATTCAAAACATTACTAATGAAGTCCTTAAGCTCAATAGCGGACAATTTACGCAGGAGCTTACTGCGCAAATACAATCAGCTGATAATCAATCTTTAGAAATTACGCAGGAGGTTCCTGCGCAATTTCAGAATGTAGCAAAAACAGTAGCAACCATCTATAAAATAAAAATAGAGGATATAGAAGATTTATTCTTGGCGTCACCGATTGCAAGAATAAATTGGGCAAGCCATATGGTCATACTCAATAATCCGCTACCATTGGGCGTAAGGTATTGGTATATGAAACAATCTGTAGAAATGGGTTGGAGCAGTAATGTGCTGAAAATGCAGATTGAAAGTAATCTGTATGACAGACAAATCAAGAGTAACAAGGTAAACAACTTCACTGCCACACTTCCGGCACCTCAAAGCGATCTTGCCAATTATCTGTTAAAAGACCCGTATATCTTTGACTTGGCAGGAGCAAAGGAAAAGGCTGACGAAAGGGATATAGAAGAACAGTTGGTAAAGCATGTAACCCGTTACTTGCTGGAAATGGGTAACGGCTTTGCTTTTGTTGCCAGACAAAAACATTTCCAGATTGGGGACAGTGACTTTTTCGCCGACCTGATCCTATATAATATCAAGCTCCATGCCTATGTTGTCGTGGAATTGAAAGCAACGCCATTCAAACCGGAATATGCAGGGCAGTTAAATTTCTATATCAATGTTGTAGATGATAAACTGAGGGGAGAAAATGATAACAAGACCATCGGTCTTTTGCTGTGCAGGGGTAAGGATGAGGTCGTGGCACAATATGCCTTGGCTGGATATGACCAGCCGATAGGTATCAGCGACTATCAATTGAGCAAGGCAGTACCCGAAAATCTGAAATCTGCCCTACCGAGTATAGAAGAAGTGGAAGAAGAACTGACCTTATTCCTTGACAAGGACAAGAACCCATAATATAAAGTATATGGCAGGAAAGATACAGACGATGATTCCCCAATATGGAGAACTCAACAGAATATACAGAGACTATATAGATAATTACGCTTTTTCTTTTGACAGGCAGAAATTCATATCGGATTTCTATCAGGAGTATAATGACATGAAATCCTTTGAAGCCGCTATCCTTGAACTGGTGCTTGACAAGCAAAAAGAGCAATACACCTTGATACTCAACAGCCTGAAAACTGAAATAGAAAAGAGCATACAGGCTTATGAGATACGCCCGTTAAGTGACAGAGCCATAGAACGTGCTTGCTATCAGCACATGGAAAGGTATTCTCAGGAAATTGAAGCCCAGCTGGATGTTACAAGAAGTCTGAGCAAGCCGCTGAATGAAGCCAACAACAGGTATGATTCCATTGGTTACAGGGAGCATACAGCCGAAGAGGAAAAACAGGCAGAGAAAGAATATGAACGCTGCAAGGCTGAATATGACAGGGAAAAAGCCAAACTGAACAAACTCTATGATCAGCAAAAGGCTGCAAGAACAGAGGCATTCCAATACATGAAGAACTGTTGTGCGGACATATACCGTCAAAGCTGCCTTTTTCTGGATATATTGAAGAAATACATTCCTGACGGAAAGCAAGAGAATAAATCAAGCGAGCCAATCAGTCAGCAGGAAACGACAGAAGAACAACAGGAATATTTCAGCATGAAATTACTTTCGCTCATTCATGAGGTGTGCATAGGAGAACAGTTCGAAGAAATTTCCGCACTGGATTTCTATGCCAATATGAATCTTCACCCCTGCAACTGTAAGCTGAAAATAAAACCGAGAGAGAAAATACGTGTATGCTATCTGATATTCCTGATGAGCGAGAAACTCTCCAAACAGGACAGGGACAAATGGAAAGACAGAATACTGAAACTGCTGGATATTGACGACAGCTACTACAAATCCAAGTACAAGGAGCCTGTTTCAGATTTCCCCAGTGACAGCAACCAAAATTTCGCCAAGGAAATGGAACATATATTCAGATAATCCGTAATATATCCTGATACTTTACGAAAGTTCCACTTTTACCACTCAAAATAATTTTTGAGTGGTATTTTTATTTTCTGATATTCAATAAGATACAATGATATTCAGTTTGTACCGTCCCCATCCTTACCACTCATAACCCTACCTAATTTTGCATCGTTCGAGAACAGAAATAACAGCCAGTGCGCAGGGCTGATTGTTTAACGACTAAATAGATTGGACGATGACAAATATCCAAGAATTATTATCAAAACCCGTCTGGCAGATGACAGGCGAAGAATTCATATTCCTGAGTAAGCACGCTTCAGGTCAGGCCGAAGCATTGCCGCAACCCGTTACAGACACGGAAAAGAAGTATGTGTACGGAATACTCGGTATAGCCAAACTGTTCGGGTGCAGTCTGCCCACTGCCAACCGCATAAAGAAAAGCGGTAAGATAGACAAGGCGATTACCCAGATAGGGCGCAAGATTATCGTAGATGCGGAATTGGCTCTTGAGCTTGCCGGGAAGAAAACAGGAGGACGGAAATAATGGGAGGTATGCTTATGGACTATATGAAAGAAATAAAGGAGATTTCGGCAGAACAGGCAATAATCCTTTGGCAAGCTTCACGCCTGAGTCTGTCGAAAATCTACGAAAAAGCACCTGAGATTCTAAAAGTGCAAGGTTCGGTCATTGGTACACTGGGCAATTTCAGTGCATCCATCGGCAAAGCCAAGAGTAAAAAGACTTTCAATGTATCGGCTATCGTAGCCGCCGCATTGAAAAACGGTACGGTACTGCGGTATGTTGCGGAACTACCGGAAGAAAAAAGGAAGATTCTTTATGTGGACACGGAACAAAGCCATTATCACTGTCTGAAAGTCATGAAACGTATTTTACGGCTTGCTGGTCTTCCTGATGACAGGGACAATGAACATCTGGAGTTTCTCGCTTTGAGGAAATACACGCCCGAACAGCGTATCAGGATTGTCGAACAGGCTATCTATAATACACCGGACATAGGGCTTGTAATCATAGACGGCATCCGTGATATGGTATATGACATCAACAGTCCGGGAGAATCGACACGCATTATATCCAAACTGATGCAGTGGACGGATGACAGGCAGATACACATCCATACGATACTCCACCAGAACAAAGGCGATGAAAACGCAAGAGGGCATATCGGTACGGAGCTGAACAACAAGGCGGAAACCGTTCTGCTGGTGGAAAAGGACAAGAGCAACGGGGATATAAGCAATGTTTCAGCCATGCACATCCGTGCAATGGATTTCGAGCCTTTCGCTTTCCGTATCAACGACAATGCATTGCCTGAACTCATAGAGGGGTACAGACCCGAAGCGAAGAAACCCGGAAGACCGGAAGAGGAAAAGTTTGACCCTTACAGACATATTAGCGAACAGCAGCACCGCATAGCACTGGAAGCGGCTTTCGGACTGAAAGAGGAATACGGCTACAAGGATCTGGAAACCTCCTTAATCAAGTCATATATGTCGGTAGGTGTAAAACTGAACCATCAAAAAGCGGTATCACTTATCACCATGCTCCGGAACAAACGGATGATAGTACAGGAGAACGGCAGGAAATACACGTTCAAGCCGGACTTTCACTATTAGACCGTATAACCTGTAATCACTTCACTTTATTCGGCAGGTCTATATATTAAGAATAAAGCGAAGCGGTTGTAGGGAATAGAAAAGCGCTTCACTTTATTACCGTATCCTATATATACGAAGATAAAGTGAAGTGATTATACAGACCGTACTTCATAAAAAAGTACGGGCGAAAAGAGAAATAAATATTCCAACCATTATTCAAACACTCATCTTATTATGGATATACAGACAGCAAAACAAATCAGGATAGCGGATTTTCTGTACAGTTTGGGATATTCTCCCGTCAAGCAGCAAGGTATTAACCTATGGTACAAATCCCCGTTACGGGAAGAGACAGAACCCTCGTTCAAAGTAAATACCGAGCGCAACCAATGGTATGATTTCGCAATCGGCAAAGGTGGAAATATCATCGCACTGGCACAGGAACTCTACTGTTCCGACTATGTGCCTTATCTTCTACAGAAAATCGAAGAACAGATACCACACATACGTCCCGTGTCTTTCTCTTTTGGCAAGCAATCATTTTCCGAACCGAGTTTTCAGCAATTGGACATTGTGCTGCTGGCTTCTCCTGCCCTGCTTGCCTACCTACAGGAAAGAGGGATAAACACGGCACTGGCGAAAAGAGAATGTAAGGAAGCCCGTTTCACCCACAACGGCAAACGGTATTTCGCCATTGCCTTTCCGAACATATCAGGCGGATATGAAATTCGCAACCGATATTTCAAGGGATGTATCGCACCAAAAGAAATATCCCATATCAGACAGTCAGGAAAACCAAGGAGTACATGTTACGTTTTTGAGGGATTTATGGATTACCTTTCCTTTCTTACTTTAAGGCTGGAAAGCTGTCCGCAATCACCCGACTTCGACAGACAGGATTACATAGTTCTTAATTCCGTAGCCAATGTTCCCAAGGCACTCTATCCGTTGGGAAGCTATGAGCGCATCCACTGTTTCTTTGACAATGACCGTGCAGGAATGGAAGCAATACAGCAAATCCGAAAGGAGTATGATGCTACCCGGTATATACGTGACGCCTCGCAAATCTACAGTGGATGTAAAGATCTGAACGAATATTTACAGAAACGAATAGCCGATAGGAAAGAGCAAGCGCAATCTGTCGAAAAGAGGAATGATACGCTATCCAAGAAACCGAAAGGCTTTCGGTTATAGCCCACTATAACTACACGCTTCGCTTTCGTAGTTGTGGGCTCTCCCGAGGGGATTAGGGCTTTGCCCTAATGACCCACTCAGGGCGTTTCACCCCTGAGAACCCCGAGCAAAGAGTGACCCTCTCTTTGCAATCTCCGCTTATGGGTTACCCCTAAGAACCCCTCTGCGAAAGCGAGCAAAGTAAATCAATTGTAAACAAAGGAAAGAAGCTATGGCAACAAAATCAAGCATACATATCAAGCCTTGCAACATCGCATCGAGCGAGGCACACAACCGAAGGACTGCCGAGTATATGCGTAATATCGGGGAGTCCAGAATCTATGTCGTTCCCGAACTTTCCACCGATAACGAACAGTGGATAAATCCCGACTTCGGCACTCCCGAACTGCGAACTCATTATGACAATATCAAGCAAATGGTCAAGGAAAAGACCGGACGTGCCATGCAGGAAAAGGAAAGGGAACGCAAGGGAAAGAATGGAAAGATTATCAAGGTGGCGGGATGCTCACCCATCCGTGAAGGAGTATTGCTTATCAGACCGGACACCACACTGGCTGATGTACGCAAATTCGGTGAAGAGTGCCAAAGACGCTGGGGCATCACTCCGCTACAGATTTTCCTGCATAAAGACGAAGGGCATTGGCTGAACGGTCAGCCGGAAGCAGAAGACAAGGAGAGCTTCCAAGTCGGTAACAGATGGTTCAAACCAAATTATCATGCTCATGTCGTATTCGACTGGATGAACCATGAAACTGGAAAGAGCCGAAAGCTCAATGACGAGGATATGGCAACCATGCAGACCCTTGCTTCCGATATTCTCCTGATGGAACGTGGACAGGCAAAAGCTGTCACAGGTAAAGAGCATCTGGAACGAAATGATTTCATCATTGAGAAGCAGAAAGCCGAACTGCAACGTATAGAGGAAACCAAGCGACACAAGGAACAACAAGTAAGCCTTGCCGAACAGGAACTCAAACAGGTAAAAGCAGAGATACGCACGGACAAACTAAAGAAAACAGCCACCAATGCTGCTACCGCCATAGCAAGCGGTGTAGGTTCTCTTTTCGGAAGCGGTAAGCTGAAAGAACTGGAACATCACATCGAGCAGCTACATCAGGAAATTACCAAACGGGACAAAGCTACTGATGAATTAAAAATTCAGATACAACAAATACAGGAACAGCATAGCAGACAAATTCGTAATCTTCAAAGAATACATAATCAAGAACTTGAAGCCAAAGACAAGGAAATATCACGATTGAGCACCTTGCTTGAAAAAGCCCACAAATGGTTTCCCATGTTCAAAGAGATGTTGAGAATGGAAAAATTATGCGCTGTTATCGGGTTTACCAAAGACATGATAGAAAACCTCTTGACAAAGAAAGAATCCATACAATGTAGTGGCAAAATTTATTCCGAAGAACACAGGTGGAAATTTGACATCAAGAATGATATTTTTAGGGTTGAGAAACATCCGATGGATAGTGGTAAGCTTATGCTGACCATAAACCGACAACCCATAGTACAATGGTTTAAGGAACAATGGGAAAAGTTACAGCAGAATCTACGTAACTCGGTGCAGAGAGAGCAAAAATCCAGAGGATTTAGAATATAGAATAGCCTATTATTAATAAAATCAAGTATCTATGCATCCAAACAGATTGTTTTTATTACAGAATCAAAATCCTAAGAATTTATAAAAAATGAAGCCTAAAGAAGTTTTGGAAAAATGGATAGATTGCTTTAACAAAGCAGATGCTTATCATATAGCAGAGCTGTATGCTACTAATGCAGTAAATCATCAAGTCGCAAACGAACCAATAATAGGTAAAGAATCAATCTACAAAATGTTTGTGAATGAATTTGCCACTGCTAAAATGGTTTGTATGGTGGAAAATATTTTTGAAGATGGCGAATGGGCTATCATGGAATGGAAAGACTCTCTTGGACTTCGTGGATGCGGATTTTTTCATGTAAAAGATAACAAAATCGTCTTTCAAAGAGGGTATTGGGATAAACTTTCATTCTTGAAGCAACACAATCTTCCAATTGAATAAGTACTATCAGAATACGGACTGGGAAATTGAAATACCCAGTCCGAGTTATATAATGAATTTTACTTGTTAAACTATTTAAAGTCAGTTGGATAACAAACCATACCTTTCACATTCTCAGTAGCTCCAGGTATTAATTCAGCCACCATGCAATATTCATGAGAGACTTCGAAAGGAAATTCAATTCCTAAATCGATAGCCTTGCGATAGCCAAATCGAGGATAATACTCTTTATGCCCCAATACGACTGCTGTGCCGTAACCCAAAAGTGCTGCCCTCTGATGGGCTTACTGAATCAACATCCCCCCCCCAATTCCCTTACGCTGGAATTCCGGCAAGACTGCCAATGGAGCTACACTCAGGGATGTGACAGACTGGGTGTCACTGTCTATCTTTACTTCTGTAAGTAAGATATACCAGACAATTTGTTTTTCTGTCATTTTCTTGTTCTTATCTAATTGTTAGGCTCATTGTTGTTATACATTGTTTAATTATAGATAAATCGTGAATATCCTTCTCTCTTAAATCGTAGCCCGAATGGAATACTTGTTGCCCTTTTGCAGAAATGCAAGGGATGCTTCTGCCTTCAAAGACTGCTGTTCCAAAATAGTCCGGTTGAAATTCATACCAGCCTCCATCCAAGTCGGCTTGTTTGGAAGTGCCGTCCGCATTCAAGACAAAAGGATGGATATCAATATAGCCTAATTCTTTGCTATACAGTTCCACACGGGTGGGCAACCAATTTGTTTCAATTTGATATCCTCTCTCCTGCAAAAGATCAAGGAGTTGGTCTGTATAATTGGCATCAAAATCAATGTCAATATCTCTATGCAAGCGGGTTTGCTGTCCGTACAAGACATCCACTCCCCAGCCTCCATCCAACCAAAACTGCATGTCCAGGCTTTCCAACAAGTCCAAAACTTGAAATAACTCTGTAATCGTAGTGTGTTCTTTCTTTGTCATATAATAATTCTTTAATAAATAATACTATGCGTAATTATCCAACTGCTTGATTGAAGAAATAAAATTTGCACCCACTCCAATCAGAAAGATAACCCATCCGCTGATCATAAAGACGGATGTGATACCCCATGCTTCCACCCAATATCCTGAAGCTACGATACCCAGCATTGATGGAAAGGTACTCAAACTAAAGATGAGAGAAAAAGTCCGTCCAAGCATGTCCGAAGCCAAGTTCTGCTGAATAATAGCGATGAAAAGCGCATGGTAAATGGAATAGGCTATGCCTCCTGTAAATGTTAGGCAAACAAAACCTATAAATGCGCTTGATGGTAAATAACTGGCGCTAATCAGATACAATCCCAATATCACATAAGCCGTATGCATCACTAATGTTTGCTTGCTTTTCAAAGCCTTACAGGCAAGTACTAAACCGCCCAACAATGCCCCTGAGCCCCAACCCATTTCCACAACTCCCATTTGCAAAATGTTTCCGTTGAAATGCAGAAGCGTCATAAAAGGAAATAACGTAAAAACAGGCATAAGGACAAAAGTCACCAGCGTAAAGCATACGAATAAAGGCAAAATGCCCATTGTACGCCGCAAGGTATGCCAACATTCCGTCAGTTCTTTTTTGAAATCTGGAAGAACTTTCGTTTTTTGAAGAGAAGGAATCTGGACACAAAGTAAGGTCAGACAAGCAGCAACAGCTCCGATCACATCTATGAGCAGAATATACTGTATGGGAAGCCAAACAACGAGGCTTGCCCCTACAACGGGAGCTATCACCTCACTGAAGGATTGAATGGAATGGTACAAACCTGATACCCTGACAAGATGGTGCTTGGGAACCAGTAGAGGGATGCTTGCCTGTAAAGCAGGTGCATGAAACGTACTGCCTATTGAACGACAAGCAGTCAATAGATAAAAAAAAGAAAGGTCTTTATAACCCTTGGTTATCACAATAAAAAGACATAGGGTACAGAACGCGATGAACAAGTCCGAATAAAACATCGTTTTCTTTCGATTCCATCTGTCAACATAGACCCCGGCAAACAAGCCTAATACAAATTGTGGTAAAAATCCAGCTAAAATAGCCAGAGATAAAGCTGTCGGGGATTTAAATTCGTTGCTAATCCAAAAAATAATGGAGAAGCCAACAATCGTACTTGTTAAAATAGATATGAGTTGGCCTATTCCTATCACGGCCAAAGTTGATTTCCAATGATTCATTGTGCTAATATTTCATGCGTTTATAGATAAGTACTTTCGTACATTAAGCAAAACGAAATTCTATCCACACAAAAAACTTGTATTATAATCCACTCCTGACGTTGGAATACAATAACAAATACTTTCAGGACGATGTAAAGTCCTGAAAAATCAAACTGAATGGATAGATAAATATTAGTCTTTTCTCATCGGATTCTTTTAATATCGCTACTCTTTTATTATGTAGTGGTTGTATTATCTTAAATAAAACAAAAACACCGACTTTACATTCTTGGGTGTAAAACTGGGTGTTTGTTTTGCAATCTGCTGATTTTCAGCGTTTGTTGCGGAGAGACAGGGATTCGAACCCCGGGTACCTCGCAGTACAACGGTTTTCAAGACCGCCGCAATCGACCACTCTGCCACCTCTCCAAAACTCCTGTTTTCAGAAGTACTTTCCGATGAAAGCGGTGCAAAGGTACGCATCTTTTTTAAATCCGCAAGCATTCTGATGATTTTTTCGCTAAATAATTGTATTTTTGCTGCATTAATTGGAGATTGATTAAGTAACTCCAGACATAATGTTATAAACAGATAACCATAAGCCACATGATATATCCTCAAAATTTTGAGCAAAAGATAGGGTTCGATCAGATACGTCAATTATTGAAAGAGAAGTGTCTCAGTCCATTAGGCGAAGAACGAGTGATGGATATGAATTTCTCCGATCAGTATGAAACGGTAGAGGAACAGCTAAACCAAGTTATAGAATTCATTCGAATCATACAGGAAGAAGACGGATTTCCTGATCAATACTTTTTTGATGTACGTCCATCATTGAAACGTGTCCGTATTGAAGGCATGTATATGGATGAACAGGAGCTGTTCGATCTCAGGCGTTCGTTAGAAACAATCCGTGATATCGTGCGTTTTTTGAGCCACAATGGGGAGGAAAACGACTCTCCCTATCCTAACCTTAAGAAGCTGGCGGGTGACATCACCGTGTTCCCGCAACTCATAGGAAAGATTGATGGAATACTGAATAAATATGGGAAGATAAAAGACAATGCTTCCAGCGAACTGGCTCGTATCCGGCGGGAACTTGCAAGCACCATGGGAAGCATCTCCCGTTCTCTTAACAATATTCTGCGCAATGCACAATCAGAAGGATATGTCGATAAGGACGTGGCACCTGCAATGCGTGACGGGCGTCTTGTCATCCCGGTCGCACCCGGACTTAAAAGGAAAATAAAAGGAATCGTCCATGATGAATCGGCAAGTGGCAAAACTGTATTTATCGAACCGGCAGAAGTAGTGGAAGCCAATAATCGCATCCGTGAATTGGAAAGTGAAGAGAGGCGGGAAATTATTCGTATCCTGTCTGAGTTTTCAAACGTATTACGTCCTTCTATTCCAGAGATTTTACAATCGTATGAATTCCTCGCAGAAATCGACTTCATACGGGCCAAAAGCCATTTCGCCATACAAACCAATGCATTGAAACCTTCTCTTGAAAGAGAACAACTGCTTGACTGGACGATGGCGGTACATCCACTATTACAACTTTCTTTGTCTAAACATGATAAGAAAGTGGTACCTTTGGACATCGAGCTAAATCAGAAACAACGCATTCTCATCATCTCCGGTCCTAATGCAGGTGGTAAATCCGTTTGCCTGAAAACAGTAGGATTATTGCAATACATGTTGCAATGTGGCATGCCGGTACCGATGCATGAACGTAGTCATGCCGGAATATTCAGTAATATTTTTATCGATATAGGCGATGAACAATCTATTGAAGACGATTTAAGTACTTATTCATCACATCTGACCAACATGAAAGTGATGATGAAAAGCTGTAATGAACGTAGCCTCATCCTGATCGATGAGTTCGGAGGAGGAACAGAGCCTCAAATCGGAGGAGCGATTGCGGAAGCGGTATTGAAACGTTTTAACGAGAAGAAGACTTTCGGAGTGATAACTACACACTACCAGAACCTGAAACATTTTGCCGAAGACAATGAAGGAGTAGTAAACGGTGCCATGCTCTACGACCGGCATCTGATGCAGGCACTTTTCCAATTACAAATAGGCAATCCCGGAAGTTCTTTTGCTGTGGAGATCGCACGAAAGATCGGATTGCCGGAAGATGTCATAGCCGATGCATCCCAAATAGTAGGCAGCGAATATATCAATGCGGATAAATATTTGCAGGATATCGTTCGTGACAAGCGTTATTGGGAAGGAAAACGCCAAACCATCCGCCAACGGGAAAAACATATGGAAGAGACCATTGCACGGTATGAAAAGGAGGTGGAAGAGTTATATAAATCGCGAAAAGAAATAATCCGCCAGGCAAAAGAGGAAGCCGAACGACTGCTGCAAGAGTCAAACGCTAAAATCGAAAACACCATACGTACCATCAAAGAGGCGCAAGCCGAAAAGGAGAAGACGCGCCTGATAAGACAGGAATTGAACGATTTCCGTACATCCATTGCTGAGTCTACCCTCAAAGAACAGGAAGATAAAATCGCCCGAAAGATGGAGAAACTGAGAGAGAAACAGAACCGGAAAAAAGAGAAGAAGCAATCCGCTCCGGACGAAAAGCAACAATCCTCTCTAACACCGGCAGTGCAACCCATTGCAGTAGGTGATTATGTGAAACTGAAGGGACAAACCAGTGTAGGCCAAGTTTTGGAGATAAACGGGAAAAATGCCGTCGTTGCTTTCGGAAGCATTAAAACGACCGCCAAACTGGAACGCTTGGATCGTACCAATGCTACTCCACAAAAACAAGAAACAGTAAAAAGCACCTTTGTCAGTTCTCAGACACACGATCAGATGTATGAAAAGAAACTGAACTTCAAACAAGACATCGACGTGAGAGGAATGCGAGGCGATGAAGCCCTGCAAGCGGTAACCTATTTCATCGATGATGCCATATTAGTTGGCATGGGGCGTGTACGTATCTTGCATGGTACAGGTACAGGAATTCTCCGCACGTTGATTCGGCAATATCTGGAGACTGTGCCCGGAGTCCGCCACTTCGCCGACGAACACGTACAGTTCGGTGGTGCCGGAATTACGGTAGTAGATCTGAGTTGAAGAAACAACTTCTTCTCTAAGAAAAGCGTTACATATGGGAGATATAAATAAGAAAAAGACATGAAGAATAACCTGCTGAGTGAGAAACTAATCTACACGGGTGAGAGCCAGACTCCTACCCATCTGCATCTCTGCACATACAATGCCAGCGAGATACAGGAGGTGACCGGGAAAACCTTCCAAGAGATCAGTTCTTCCCTGAATAATGATCGTATCAACTGGCTGCAAGTGCATGGCATGAGGAACACTGAAACCATCCGTGAAATATGCAGCTATTTCGAAATAGATTTCCTTATCTTGCAGGATATTCTTAATGCTGATCATCCTACGAAAATTGAAGAACACGATAACTATATCGTGCTTATATTGAAAATATTCAGTCCGGCTCTAAAGACAGAGGAAGATGGAATGGACGAGCTGAACCAGCAACAAGTGTGCATCATTTTGGGGACGAACTTCGTACTCACTTTCCTGGAGAACGAAACGGATTTCTTTGATGAAGTCAGCGCTGCCCTGCGCAATGACGTTTTAAAGATACGTAACAGACAAAGCGACTACCTGCTAAGCGTACTTCTGAACAGTGTGATTGGCAACTACATGGTCATGATATCTGACATTGACAATGCACTGGAGGATTTGGAAGAAGAGTTACTTACTGTCAGCGAGGGAAATGATATCGGCATACAGATACAATCGCTCCGCCGCCAATACATGCTTATGAAGAAATCCATCCTTCCGCTAAAAGAGCAGTATATCAAACTGCTCCGAGGAGAAAGCTCATTGATGCACAAAGTAAACCGGGCTTTCTTTAATGACGTAAACGACCATCTTCAATTCGTATTACAAACTATCGAAATATGCCGCGAGACACTTTCTTCACTGGTAGATCTCTACATCTCAAATAATGATCTGCGCATGAACGACATTATGAAGCGATTGACCATTGTCTCGACCATTTTTATCCCGCTGACTTTCCTGGTTGGCGTGTGGGGCATGAATTTTAAGTTCATGCCCGAACTGGATTGGAAGTATGGTTATTGGTTCGCCTGGTTATTGATGGTAGTCATAGGCATGATAGTTTATGCTTTTTTCCGTAAAAAGAAATGGAATTGAGAAGAAGAAAGAAAAGAAAATATTAAGAACGAAATAAAATGAAATCAATCAAGGAATTATATCGCATCGGGACAGGGCCTTCTAGTAGCCACACGATGGGGCCGCGCAAAGCTGCCGAAATGTTCTTAGCCCGGCATCAGGACGCTGCACGCTTCAAGGTAACTCTTTACGGGAGTCTTGCTGCTACGGGTAAAGGCCACATGACTGATGTGGCCATCATTGACACATTAAAACTCACTGCACCTGTAGAGATCGTCTGGCAACCCAAGGTTTTCCTTCCCTTCCATCCCAATGGAATGACGTTCGCCTCTTTCAATGAAGCTGGCAAGCTGACTGAAAATTGGACGGTCTACAGTATCGGAGGCGGGGCACTCGCTGAGAACAACGACAGTCCTTCCATCGAAAGCCCGGAAGTATATGCCATGAGCAGTATGACCAAAATACTGGAATGGTGCGAACAAACAGGAAGAAGTTATTGGGAATATGTCAGAGAATGTGAAGATACCGACATTTGGGATTATCTGAACGAGGTATGGAAAACGATGAAAGAGGCCATTCATCGCGGTCTGGAGGAAGAAGGCGTCTTGCCCGGTCCCTTAAACTTGCGTCGCAAGGCTTCGACATATTACATACGTGCCACAGGATATAAGCATTCGCTGCAATCAAGAGGTCTTGTATTCGCATATGCCCTTGCCGTGAGCGAAGAGAATGCTTCCGGTGGCAAGATCGTAACAGCTCCTACTTGCGGCTCATGCGGAGTGATGCCCGCTGTACTCTATCATCTGCATAAAAGCCGAGAATTCAGTGACACCCGTATTCTTCGGGCGTTAGCAACGGCCGGTCTGGTAGGCAACATTGTAAAAGCTAATGCTTCCATCTCTGGTGCCGAAGTAGGCTGTCAGGGAGAAGTAGGCGTGGCATGTGCCATGGCTTCCGCAGCAGCCAACCAATTGTTCGGAGGCAGCCCCTCACAAATAGAATATGCAGCAGAAATGGGATTGGAGCATCATCTCGGAATGACTTGCGACCCTGTATGCGGATTGGTACAGATACCCTGCATCGAACGTAACGCTTATGCGGCCGCCCGTGCCTTGGATGCTAACATCTATTCTTCGTTCACCGATGGCATGCACCGCGTCTCTTTCGACAAAGTGGTGCAGGTGATGAAACAGACCGGTCGCGATCTGCCTTCACTTTATAAAGAAACCAGCGAAGGGGGACTGGCAAAAGATTACCAGCAAATGTGAGGAATATTCCTCACATTTCCGGCCAATGCGTAAAGTCCGCACCCGTAATATCCTTTTCCTTGAGAAGTCCGCCATAAGCAGAATAATACAATGCTCTCTCCTGAGTGCCTCGCTGTACTTCGAGCAAATACTCTTCCGCTTTTGAGGGATAAGTCAATTTCGTTATATCATCTATCACCCAATCGGCATAATTACTTTCCAAATAAGCAGTATTGACAGCTTCAGGAAGCTGTTCTTCAAAAAGCTCTTGCTCTGTCATTACCCAATTTGCATTCGCATCAAACCAGACATCCAACTCATTGCCATCTACCCAACAATCGGCTACATAATATACTCCCTTCTGGCTCCACTCTATATCTTTTACTCCAGGATAAAGTTCATGCAATGCAGTCACAATATCGGAATTAGGTGGCAGATAATCATCGTCCGCATTACTACACGAACCAAAAGCAAATACGACCGCCAGCAATATGACGGTCAGTATATTCATCTTAAATTTAATCATAGTCAAGGAATCAATCTAAATTAATCGTCCGCCTTACGGAACTTGCCGTTCTTATCGAATTTGAAAGAAATATCAGTATTCAGTTCTACTTCAAACCCTTTGCGGTCTCTTTCAATCTTAGTGACATATTCATTTGTAAAATTATTAGCCTTCAAATAATCGGTGACAAAAGACGGAATAATCGTTGCGGGAACCTTTCCCTTTTTAGCATCGACTTCCTCCCAATTTCCTTTGCTATCAAAATCAATCTCCGTTCCGTTGGCAAGAACCACTTCATACTTTTTAGACATGATATCGCTATCGATCTTGATATGCTTTACTACCGGTTTAGTGAAATGGCGGTTGATGAAGTTACGTGCCGGAAGAGGAAGCTGGTTCATGTCTTTAGTTATTACATCACCGGCAAATGCAAACTGAACGGCTACAATAGCCATCACGAGAATCGATAAAATCTTTTTCATAATCGTTATTTGTTAATGTTAGTACTATTATTTATTCTGATTTCGTACTGCAAATAACGACACGGAATCTGGAAAGATTTAGGAATCCAGAAGGAGAAAAGCGTTTTTTGGTTTCTTTAACCAATATATGGAAATAGAGAAAAGCTACATGCAAGTTTGACACAACGAAAAGCTAACCTAACCAACGAGCTTTCTACGATAAATCATCTTGGTTTCGGCTTCGATGTAACCGGAGGTTCCTAGCTCTATATGACGGAAGGTACGACCTAACCACCCATATGTTATAAACCAATCGTCATGAAGCCGGGAATATAGGATGTCAGACACCCCCATGTCTCGCAGCCTTACACCCCCATGTAAAGCAGTGAAACATGGGGGTGTAAAGCTGCGAGACATGGGGGTGTCTGACAACACATCCCGGTATGCTACGCAACGTTTCCTTTCAAGGAAGGATAAACAGCTAGTAACTGAACAGGCAGTACACCTACTTCCTAAGATGCGGAACTTTGTTCCATAAAGAGGACATCGACATAACAAAAAGCAGCCACCTGAATGATCTCAAGGGCTGCCTTTTACTCTTTTTAAAACTATCATATTTGTGCATAAACGCACCGAAAACATCAGAGAACTAAATACTGTCTACATCATATGCCTCTTCCAAAAACTCCTCTCTCAAAATGGTCATCTTCCCATCAGCGGTAATGGTAATGGACAGAGGGACATATAAATCCGTTTGCGGATAACAAACGCTGGCTGCATAAACGATCCCTGAAGGGGTAGTCTTATTATAAACCATTCCTTCAAGAATAGATTTAGACAGGAAATCATCCCCTACCACGGAAGCAAAATCATGCTTAGTAAAAGTTTTGTTGAATACCGGTTCACTACCACGGGTCAGACGAAGTGTTATTTTATTATCGACGTATGTATCACCCGAAGGGCTAGTCACATGTGACAACTCCTCGTCCGGTGTTCGTGAAATCAAAGAATGGTATTCTTTTCCTTTGAATTTAATATCTACCTCTGCTTTCGACGACTGCATCCGTTGAAGTCCATGCGCATCCGTACTATCCAGCATCGCAAGAAGCGATCCTTCGTTTTTATTACTATTCTTATTACCGCAAGAAACGATAACTGCCAGCACCGGCACGAGAAACAGATATATAAGTTTCTTCATCTCTCAGACTGTTTTTTGAATTACCGGGCAAAGGAACAAAAAGACACGGAATTACACAAGCATATGACCTGATTATTCACCAAAGGGATTATTTACGTTTCTGCCCATCCCGTGACTTATGGCCATTCCGCATCTTCTGCATGTGTTCGGCCTGCTTCTTCGTATATGACTCATACTGTTCATTAGTAAGAATCTTCTTCAATTGTGCATCATACGCATCACGGGAAGCCCTCATCTCTTCACGCATCTTTTTACGGTCTTCCTTCGTCATTTCAGATGCCTTTCCCTTCCCTTTTTTATCACATTTCTGATCCTTAGACATGGAAGCTTTATTACACATCTTCTCAGTTTGAGCCAAATTCAACTCAAGTAGCTGTTGCTTCTGGGTATCGTTCAATGAAAGCTCCTTCGCCATGCGTTCCGTCATCTTCTCAGCACGTGCTTTCGGATCCATTTTCTTTCCATCACGCGGTCCTTGCGCCATCATCACTCCACCCATTAAAAACAGGGTTACCATAAAAAAAACTATTCTTTTCATCTTTACTTCTTCTTTTTAGTTAATACTATTATTCATTGGTTGCAACTGGGTATATGACCGAATACAGGACAGGAAGTTTAATCCCGACAATCGTTTTAACAATATATAAACGATTTGCAGGGATGTTTTAAGAAAACCTATCATTTTGTTGTTCCAATCAACTGATAGAAATCTTCTATTGGATAAGCCAAAAGATTTCCTTACCTTTGTTTACAAAATAATGAATAAAGAAACAAGATGAAATATATCGGAGCACATGTCAGTGCCTCTGGCGGTGTGGAAAATGCACCGGTCAATGCACACGAGATAGGCGCTAACGCCTTCGCCCTCTTTACTAAAAACCAACGTCAGTGGGTAAGCAAACCATTGACCGAAGATAGTATCCGGCTATTTAAAGAAAACTGCAAGTTGTATGGCTTTCAACCGGAGTACATCCTTCCACATGATAGTTACCTTATCAATCTGGGACATCCGGAAGAAGAAGGACTTGAAAAGAGCCGTGCAGCCTTCCTCGATGAGATGCAACGTTGTGAACTATTGGGTTTGAAATTACTCAATTTCCATCCCGGCAGCCACTTAAACAAAATACCGGTAGAAGATTGCCTCAGTCTCATTGCGGAAAGTATCAACATAGCCTTGGATAAGACGAAAGGTGTGACCGCCGTCATTGAAAACACTGCCGGGCAAGGCAGCAATCTCGGAAATGAATTTTGGCAGTTAAGGTATATAATCGACCGCGTAGAAGATAAATCCCGGATCGGGGTATGCTTGGACACCTGTCATACTTTTACAGCCGGATATGACTTGCTCGATGATTATGAAGCGGTGTTCCGGGAATTTGACGAAGTAGTAGGTTTCCATTATTTACGGGGAATGCATCTGAATGATTCCAAAAAAGAATTAGGTAGCCGGGTCGACCGCCATGACAGTATCGGCAAGGGACTGATCGGCTTCCCATTCTTCGAGAAGCTGATGCGTGACAGCAGATTTGACAATATGCCATTGATATTGGAAACGATAGATGAAGCATTGTGGCCTGAAGAAATAGCCTGGTTGCGCGAACAATCGGAAAAATAATTCCAGTCTCGGTTAAAAGGGCAATCAATAGATATTGGCCATACTGACCAACGGTTCATACAGCTTTTCAATATCTTGTGCGTCCATTTCAATCTGTACCTGATCTCCCGGGATCAATCTTGTCCCGGCAGGTTTCAGGTCTTTCCGGTCGCGATGAACATTCATAATAATGCAATGCTCCGGCAATTGAAGTTCGTCCACGACTTTTCCATCGAAATAAGATCCGGTCATGATCTCGACAGAAAGCGTATAACGCTTCTGCTGCTGAAAGTCCGGAGTATTTATCATATCGTCATACAGCGTCACATTGAATGGTTTAATTTGCAGTAGCTCCGTAAAGTAATAAGTCAATCCGCCTACCACCACAGATGGATAGAAGACTTCAAAATGACCGGTTATTTCTGTAATCAGAACAATGGCGGTCAACGGAGTGCGGATCACAGCAACCAAAAATGCAGACATACAAACCAACATTATATAACTCACGTTCTCTTGAGCAATAAATCCCTTCTGTACCAATATCAACGCGATAATCTGTCCGAACAATCCTCCCGTAACCAACGTCGGGATAAAATTGCCTCCCGGCAGCCCCGATGCGATGGAAAGAGCAGTAAAGACAAAATGAATCATCATCATAGCCAGCACCCACATGATCTGTGTACTGCCATCAGTCGCCTGTCCCAATAAAAATTGTTCCCCACCTCCCGTAAGCGATACCTCTACCAATGAAATGGCGTAAGCCACAACCAATAAATAAAGCATCTTCATACATACAGAATGTTTCACTTTTGAATAAACCCGCTTAAAATAAAGAGTTAGTTCTGAATAAAACTTTCCGAAAAGGGAAATCACTACAGCCAACAACAAGAACAACTTTACCTGCGACCAAAAAGACAATAAAGGATCTACAGCATCAATCAAGTGATAAGGATTCATCGGAAATATCCAACTTGCCACTCCGCTTGCTACCACCCCGGCAAGTAAAGTCGTAATAGCCGTTTTCGGTGCATCAAAGCGTTCAATCGATTCGATCACCAACAAAGAAGATGCCAACGGAGCAGCGAATGCAGCCGCCAATCCCGCACCGGCACCGGCTGCCAACAGTTGCTTCCTCTCACCTGCCAAAACCCGCCCCCATTTGGATATCAGACTGCCTACATATGAACCGATCTGGACCGAAGGACCTTCACGCCCTAACGACAAGCCCGCTGACATGACAAGAACACCGCCAACAAACTTCGAAACCAATTCAATAAAAGGATGCCTGTAAGTGATGCGCCCATTGATCACTCCCCGCGTTTGGGGAATACCTCCTCCCGTAATTAACGGCATCTTCTTAACCAACCACGAAACAAAAATCAGGATTCCCCAAAGGAAAAAGAATAATGGAATATACCAATACCAATGAGGATGAGAATCAAAGAAAGTACGTCGAGCATTGAAAAAGAACTGCAAGAGATAATGGTAAGGCACAGCAATAAGCCCTGTCAGCAATCCTACGAATATACTGACAAAGTATAACCGTGCATCAATAAGTTTCAACTTCCAGACATGCCATTTCCTGACACCTTCCAGGCTTTTCCAGTGTTCGAACATACCCCCTAAATAATTTGCCCAATATAACAATGAAACAAGCGGAGATGTTTGTTACATAAAGACTATTTCAAAAACAAAGGCAGTAAGCCTAATTCATTTAATCACAATCCAATAAATTATTTCCGAACTATACGGCTGACTTATAATAAAATGCATATCTTTGCGAAATGGAAGGTTCATTAGCAGTTAATGCCCTTACAAAACAAACATTCAGCGCGCCAATAAAACAAATAACAGACTAATACCAATTCATCATGAAAAAGAACCTGCCAACATGGACATTGTTCTTGGCTTTTACACTAAGCAGCTGTATAGCCGAAAAGAATTATTATGAAGAACCTACATCAAGCAGAGAGGACGGCTTTTTAATTTTAGAACTAATATGATTATTCAAACAAGACGCTTAGAACTGATTCCTTTAACCCTACATCAACTAAAATTATGGATTGAAGATATGCACGCATTGGAAAAAGAATTAAATTGCACTTATCAAGGGGAACCAATGGTAGGATTGTTTCTTAATATCGCAAAAGGGCAACTCGAAGCTACTGAAAAAGACAAAGCGCATTACTTTTGGCATAGCTTCTGGTTGTTACTTCGCAAAACAGACCGGACCGTAATAGGAGCAACAGATTTTAAAGATGTTCCAAATGCAAATGGCGAGGTTGAAATCGGGTATGGCATAGGAAAAGCTTTTGAACACAATGGATACATGACTGAGGCCGTAGAATCCATGTGCAAATGGGCATTAAGACAAAAGAATGTTCTAAATATCATTGCTGAAACAGATATTGACAATCAAGCATCTCAAAATATTCTTGAACGATGTGGATTTATAAAGTACAAAGAAGAGGAAACTATTTGGTGGAGACTATGAATTGAATGGTTGCTTCATTTTCTCTTTTTACCAAAACTTGTTGTGTTCAACACTGTATTCGAACCCTGCGGCTCCCAATTGTCTGATAATATCTTCTTTATTCAAATTCAAATCATCACATAATTCATCCAAAGAATTATAATTGTCACGAAGTTTCATATTAATAACGCTAAATAGCATCATTGTATCTTTAGGTAATTCCATACAAAAAATGATATAAAAGAATTGGGCTGCAAAGATATAGTTTTTTTCGATCTCATCAGCAAGATATCAATTTCAAAAGAATACTTTTTTCCTTAACCATTCGTTTCTAATAACTTAATTAATGCATCTCTCTGAATCGAATATTCATTGCTCTCCTTTTGGACATATTGAAGTAACCGAAGCCCGTCCTGACGAAGTTTGGATTTTTGTAGAAGTTCAGTATTTTCCATTTCATCCGAAATATTTAACAGGGTCATTGCTGCAAGCTCTATTTTCCCTATCTTATTACTATCCCCGTTATACCGCTCTATCAATTCCTGCATATCCATACAAATCAATTGTTCGGACGGTATGCCTAAAATTTGCCTAGTTAGACAGTCATATTCTGTCCATTCTTGTTTCCTTATCTTTTTCTTATTTAATATCGCATTGACAATTAGAGAAATAATCTCCTGAATCATTCGTATCAGATAATCTTGTTTAATCATAAATCTTCTTCCTCAATATATTAGTTCCTATTATAATGACAGCAGAGCAACAAAACTAATGAATATTTCTGAGATTATCTTTGTATTATGGATAAAAAGACCGATAAAGATTACTCTTTATACCGTTACTTTTTTGAAGAAGTATAGGCAATCGAACCTTTTTATTTAAATAATAATTGTATTTCGAGAAAAAAAAGATATTTTTGTCTGTCGAAGAAGAGAACAACAGAAAAAATGCAAGAATGAAATCACTGCTTCCCCTTATTTATATTATATGTTTTCATATTATTTTTCTTTCAGCCTGTACTGATAAAAGGCATCAGCTACATTCTGAACTCTTCTATATAGAATCTTTATCTGACGAAAAACCGGACAGCGCAGCAATACTATTACACCAATTCGCCATTGAAAACAGGGGATTATCCCAAGCCGATGAAGCCTATTATAACTTATTACAAACTAAGACCAATATACTTTTAAAGGCATCTCCTTCCGACTCCATTATTAATACCGTCATTAACTATTATGAGAACAATGAGGATGAACACAAATTGGCACTTGCCTATTATTACAAATCTCAAATCAGCATGTCCTTGGAAGCTGACTCGATCGCAATGGTATACATCTTGAAAACCATCGACAAAGTAAAAACGACAAATAACTTTCAACTGCTATCCAATGCTTATAATCATCTCGGATTTATTTATCTAATGCAGAACCTGCCATCAAATGCTCTTCAAGCTTTTAAAAAAGCCTATGAATACACTGATCAATTACCACGCAAGTATCTCAATAAACCTAAATATTTAAGAAATATAGCACGGGCATACAATTTGAAAGATCTTCTCTCCCACAATTCAGATAAACATGCATATAGGGATAGTGCCATATTATTTTATAATAAAGCTATCAGCCTTCAAACAGATAGCACCCCTAAAAATACTTCATTATCCATTTATAGGGAACTATCCACCATTTACATGTTTGATAACAATTTCACCAAATCCTTTGAATATCTGGAAGCCAGCCTTGATTCAAACAAATTGCAAGAGTATTTTGATAAAAAAGCAGGTATTTTCTTGAGAATGGGACAATTTGATTCGGCAAGTTTTTATGTACAAAAGTGCATGACAGATTCGGGATTGTATGATCGGTATACAATGTATGATAAACTATTAAAAATAGAGAAAAAGAAAAACAATCCTCAGACAGCTCTGGAATATGCAGATTCATTGCTTATCCTAAGCGACAGCATGATCGCACGCACGATGCCCGAGGAGATGATAGAAATTCAGAAGAAGTACAATGAAGAAAAACTGCGTGCTGAAAAAGCCAGTATAGAAATAAAATATGAGAAGGAGAAATCCCATTCATTACTCATTTCATTCATTGTGGTCGTCCTATTGTTTTTGAGTACATACATCTATATATACAGTTATTTTAAGAAAAAGAAATTACAGCAATCTTTATTGAGACAAAGAAATGAATTGCTGCTATTGAACCAAAAGGCACGGCAGTGGAACACGCAGGTCCAATTAAGTCAAAAGAAAATTCACCAACTGGAAGATGAGAAGAAACAGATAGAATCCGACCTGCACATCATAGCAAATGAAAAGGAACTCATCCTGAAAGAGAAAGACGAGGAATTGGAACTGTATCGGAAACAAGAAAGCGATTTGCAGACTCAAAAAGCAAAATACGAAGAATTATGCTACGTGGAATTCAAGAAGCAATTTTTATCCGTTCCCCTCTACCGAAAAATTCCCGCTTTCGGTATCGAAAGAGTAGTAACGGAAAAGTTAAGTGTCCATTCTCAGGAGCAGCTAATGAGCATAATGGACGAGATATGTTACAGTTTCGCATCCCGATTGCACGTACTTCTTCAAGAATCCACTGAAAAGACCTGCCTCTGTTGCCTGATACGTCTGGAAGTAAAACCGAGATATATCATGGTATTATGCGATCTCAGCAAAGAAGCTTATTATAAACAATGCCAGAGAATCGCAGAAAGTCTGATAGGCAAAAGTAGCGCCTCCGCATTGAGAGAATATCTCAGTTCCTTCTAAAACCACTGTTTTAGGGCTAAAATGTCCACCAACTTTTTTACAAAAGTATATTAAGTTACTCGTAGTAAAACGATTAGCTAACACATTTTTTATTTTTATGTCCACTTTTGCTATGGTAACGACCACTAATTTTGTGTCCAGACATTCCAACAAAATTAATCTAATTTAAAATTAAATGCGTATGAAGACAAGATTATTACTCTCATTGTGCTTAGTGCTTACACTATCCTTTCAGGCTCATGCACAATTTAAAGTACAAAAGGGGAAAACGGCAAACACTGTTGCAAAAGCAGCTGAAAGCAGTGACAAGAAATTACTTTATTCTCTTTGCGGAGAAATGTCCGGAGCAGCAATTGGTAAAGAGCAGGATTGGGAACAAAGATTTTATATTCGTATCCCTGCCAAACAATGGAAAGGCTGTAAGATCACTAATGTAGAAATCGGATTAGGTTTTGACGTAGGAAAAGACAGCTATGTATTTATCAGTAAAGATGTAGAAAAAGAGCCGGTCGTGAAACAATATTTCCAATGCGACACCATTGTTCCTCCTCCATATGAAGAAGATGATGAAAGAGAAATTATCGGTTGGAAAAATGTTCCCTTGGACGAAGCTTATGTTATTGATTCTGATGACGACCTATATATAGGTTGGTACACAGTTCAAGTCGATTTCTGGTACGGTCCTTGTGCTATCGATTGGGATGACCCTGCATCCAATGGTAATTTAGGTAGTCTTCGTCGCGTCGGTAAAGAAAAGTGGACATACGTCCAACTTGAACATAATCCGCTAATCCGAGTAACAGTTGAAGGTGATAACATCCCACAAAACCATCTTCGGACAATATACTATTCCGCAGATGAATTATACTACAAACCGGGTGAAACCGTTTACGTCGAAACCACTATCAAGAATGAAGGAGCCCTTCCTGTCACTTCTTTTGAAGTCACTTATCAAATGAACCAAGATGCACCGGTAACAAAACAGATAACCGATGTCAACCTTGAGCCTATGGAGGTATATGATTACGTAGTGGAAGCTCCTGTAAATGACGAGGGAAAGGGAAATCTCAAGGTGACGTTATCCAATCCGAACGGAAAACCGGATGATTTCATAGAAAGTACTACCACCCTTATCAACTCCTTCGGATGCCTGGCTAAAGGATTGCAGAAAAATGTAATAGTAGAAGAGATCGTAAGTACTAAAGAAGATAAATGTCCGGAAGCAACAAAAATAATTATGGACGCAATTGATAAATGCGACCGAAAAGAAAATGTCATCTTCATACAAAACCATGCAATAGCTAAAGATGAATATAAAATCAAAGGATATTCTTGGTTCAATGAAATTTTCCCTATTTCCCCATTTATTCCGGCAGTAAATATCGATCATAAATCAGCTATCCCCGGAACATTAATGCCTGCTGATGAAAACGAGACAACACAAGCTACTTCAGAAATGTTCCTAGTTGATGAGAATTTCGGAAAATATTTGGAAACTTGTCTGGATGAAGAAGATGTCTATTTTTCATTAGATATGGATTGCGAACCCATATATGACGAAGTAATTGGCCAAAACGTATTACAGATAAAGATAGACGCAAAACCCGCCATAGAAGGATTATTCCCCGATATCTACCAATCCAGTATGGCTCTTCTGCTTATAGAGGATAAGGTTGTCGGGCAACAAGCCGGTGCCGACGGTGAATATATCCACAACGGCATACCAAGAGCATTCATCAATGACGAGAATCCTGATGTTGCATATTTAGGAGACGAAATCAAAATCCCACGCAACGGGCAGCTAATTGAAGCTACGTATCCCATCCCCGATAAAACATGGAACATGGATAATTTAAAATTAGTTTGTTATATTGTGGATGCAAATATGGATGTTAGAAATGCTGTTGCATGTCCGGTTAAACCTATTGAGCAGGGAGTGAAAAAGGAAACAGTTGAAAACGATTTCGCGATTAACTGCAAGGACGGTACTTTGCATATTGACGGAAATTTTGATAAAGCCAGAATTTTCTCAATCAGTGGACAAACACTAATGGAAACAAACGATACTAACATAAATGTCTCAAGATTGGAAAAAGGCATTTATTGTATACTCATCCAAAAGGACAATCGCTTCGTATCCAAAAAGTTTATAATCCAATAACACAAATCTGATACAACAAGTAAGAGTTCGGTATAATTCAATTGGAAACAAAAAAACAACCGTTTTTATCATATTCCAAAGTTATATCGAACTCTAATTAAATTAATCCAACTTTATTTATTCACATATGAAGAAGCTTTATTTACTGCCACTGATTATTTGCCTGCTATTATTGCAAAATGTGGCATTTGCACAAAATAATCCATTGATGAAAAGTCCATTACAAACGGATGTAAGGCAAGCACAGGCACGTAGTGCCGAATCATCGGTTCAGTTAGGTTATTGTGATGATGTGATAGCGAGCAGTGTCGGGCTTGGGAAAGGTATTACACTTTCCGGTGCCATCTACATTACTCCAGAACAAGCCATACTCTATAAGAATGATCAGATAAAAAGCATCCACGTCGGATTATCTAGCAAATTAACAAAGCTTTCCGTGTTTATCACCCAAGACCTGAATGGAACGAATCTGGTAAAGCAATATGTTGGAACCACCCCCGAGGGATGGAAGGATGTTAATTTGAACACCCCTTATACAATTACTGGTGAAGGATTTTACATCGGATACATCTGTACAGGAGACAACCAGATTGGCTTGTCAAATCTTAAATCGGAATATGGCACATATGTTGAAATTAGTGGAAAATGGCAAGACTATTCAGAACGATGGGGTTCGTTGTGCATTCGTGTAGATGTAGAAGGTGACAATATGCCCAATGACCTTAGTTTGATAAGTATTGAGAACAGTATACCAAAAGCCGGTGAAAGCTTTACTCTGACAGGCGTTGTGAAAAGTATGACTACCGTCCCGGTGACAAGCTATGAGATAAAATATACTATAGGCGAAGAAACATATGCACCACAAACATTTGAAACGGTATTGAAAGCAAACATGCTGGATACCTTCCAAATTGAAGTTCCGCCATTGAGTGAAAATGGAGAATATGCATTGCAGATTGCCATATCAAAAGTAAATGGGAAAGCAGACGATTATGAAGGAAATAGTATAATACAGAGTATTGTGAAATATAAGGAGAATGTCTATCCTTATAAAGTAGTAGTAGAAGAAGGCACAGCCACTTGGTGCGGTTTTTGTCCTCGCGGTATTGTGGGAGTGCGGGAAATGAAAAAGAAATACCCGGATTCATTTATCGGAATTGCAGTGCATAGGGACGATCCATTAGAACCCACCAGCTATTCCCCCCTTTTCGATAATGGTATCTTGGTTGGTTTTCCCAAGTGTATCGTCAATCGAAAGACTAAGCATGTCTTTGACCCGACATTCAGTAATTTAGAAGAAGCTTATTTAGAGGAAATAGATAAAGGTGCTGATGTGGGGATTACTGTTACTGCCCAATATACTTCAGAAGCCCAAGAGGTTGTAGCAATAAATACCCAAACAGAATTTGGCTATTCTGCTGAAAATGCAACTTATAGTATCGCATTTGTTGTCACAGAAAACGAGGTCACAGGCTACAAACAGCAAAACTATTACGCAGGAGGCGAGCGCGGAGCTATGGGTGGCTTTGAAGATTTACCACCTCTGGTCAATATAGTTTATGATGATATCGCACGCGGTATCTACCAATCGTATGCCGGTACGTTAAATAGCCTGCCAACCACAATTGTCAAAGGAGAAACTTATACCTACTCATATGAATTGACGTTACCCGCTGAAATTAAAAATAAAGGGAATCTTGAGATTATAGCATTGCTGATTGATTCTACGACCAAGGAAATTGTAAACGCTGACAAAGTGAAATTAACAGCTTTGACTGATGTCGAACAGGTTCGAGAATGCTCTGATATCAATGTATTTGCCGAAGATGGCATCATTAAAGTTAATGGAGACTATGACTCCATGCAAGTATATACCACCGAAGGCATGGAAATTGCTAATTTACAGCTATATTCAGGAATTTACCTAGTTAGAGTAGTGGTTGGCAATCACATTTACATAAAGAAGATAGCATTATAAACAAATTATAATCTTTACCCGCATGCGAAATAAAAAAATGAAGAAGCTTTATTTATTGTCACTAATCAGTTGCCTGTCGCTATTGCAAGGTGTGGCATTTGCACAATCTCCATGGAGTCCGTTGTGTATTCGTGCAGGAATAGAAGATGATGATATGCCTGACAACCTTAATCTGATTAGTATTGAGGACTGCAAGGTAAAAACTGGTGAAAGTTTCACCCTAACGGGAGTGGTAAAGAGCATGACTGCTATTCCAGTGACAAGCTACGAAATAAAATACGTTGTAGGGGATAGAGAAGGGGGTTCACAAACTTTTGAAACGGCATTGAACATAAATATGCTGGATACTTTCCGGATTGAAGTTCCGGCTATTTATGAAAATGGAGAATATACCATGCAGGCTGATATATCAAAAGTTAATGGAAAGGCAGTGGATCATGAAGGAAACAATGCAAAACAGAGCATAGTGATATGTAAGGAATTTATCTTCCCTTATAAAGTAGTAGTTGAAGAAGGTACAGGTACTTGGTGCGGTTGGTGTCCTATGGGCATAGTAAGCATGCGGGAAATGAAAAAGAAATACCCGGATTCATTTATCGGAATTGCAGCCCATTACAACGATCCGTTAATGCCTAATAGTTATTCCCCCATTTTTGATTACTTCATTAATTTCCCCAGTTGTATCGTAAACCGGAATAAAAAACTTGTCTTTAGTCCATCATTCGAAAAATTAGAAGAAGCTTTTCTAAGTAAATTAGATAAAGGGACTGATGCTGGCATTACTGTTACGGCCCGATATACTTCGGATGCTCAAAAAACAGTTGAGGTAAATGCTAATACAATGTTCGACCATTCAATGGGAAATGCAGCATACAGCATAGCATTTGTTGTTCTCGAAAATGGAGTTACAGGCTACAAACAAACCAACGCTTATGCGGGAGGGAGAAATGGAAAAATGGGAGGTTTTGAGAATTTACCTGGCTCAGTCAAAATGGATTTTGATGATGTAGCACGCGGAATTTATAAATCGTATACCGGCACATTGAAAAGTGTACCGACTCAGATTATTAAAGGAGAAGCTTATACTTATACATACGAACTTACTTTGCCTGATGAAATTCAGAATAAGGGGAATCTGGAAATTGTAGCATTGTTAATTAAGTCTACTACGAAAGAAATTGTAAATGCAGACAAAGTGAAATTAATAGCCTTGACTGATGTCGAGCAAGTCCAAGAACACTCTGATATAAGTGTATTTGCTGAAGATGGTATCATTAAAATTAATGGAGACTATGACTCCATGCAGATATATACTACCGAAGGTAAGGAAATTGCTAATTCACAACTTAATTCAAGAGTTTATCTGGTAAGGATTGTAGCTGGAAACCACATTTACATAAAAAAGATAGCATTATAAAACAGTTAGAATCTTTGCCAATATAAAAGACAAAAAGGATTGTTAACTAAATAAGCAGAGTAGGATACATTTTAATTCAACAAAAGAAAATAGACTCTAAAAAACGTCCTAATGACAAGGGGATATGCCAAAACAGCCATATCCCCTTTTTTTATACACAAAGCTCGCGAAAGATAAACTTCCAGGCAGAGGATGAATCAAAGACAGAAAGCGGAAGTAAGGACAATGTATGCCGGAGCAATACTTATGTCATCTTGATAGTTCCCCCCTCAACAGTCATACAACCTAAAGACACTTACAGTCAATAAGAACTTATGTACCATGTTTGTTCTGCTGTTTTCAATATTGGCAAGAAACACAATGATATTGTAAGTTTCTTATTTCAAGTCTTTCCTCTCTATTTTCCTTCCGGAGAAAGTGTATTAGCAAAGAAAGTGCCGGGATTAGAAAAGGCAAAAAAGAAGGGAAAAAGAAAACGAGTCAAAACAAGCACACAAGTACTATCATTGAACTATAGTCCAATATAAGGTTATCATTCGACATATATTTATCAGAAATCACCTATTCTATAATAGAATTTCAAAGAGAATGACTACCTTTGTATATAAAAAATACATCATAGAACATATGAATAAAGATATAAATCGTTTGAAGGTAGTTTTAGCAGAGAAAAAACGTTCCAATAAATGGTTAGCAGAACAACTAGGAAAGGATCCTGGAACAGTGTCTAAGTGGTGTACAAACACTATGCAGCCTAATTTAGAAACGCTTGTCAAAATAGCAGAGTGTTTAGGTGTAGACATAAAAGATTTACTTTGGTCAATTAAAAATGATAAGTGAAAGAATACAGAAATCAATGAAGAAGAAATATAAAGGAATAGATTTATTTTGTGGTATAGGTGGTTTTAGACTTGCTATGAACAGCAATCAAGTGGAATGTGTATTCTCGTCTGATAATGACAAGTTCGCACAACAAACCTACGAGGCGAATTTTCATGAAGTACCAACAGGAGACATAAAGGCTGTTAATGCAAAGGATATCCCAGATTTTGACATGTTAACAGCAGGATTTCCATGTCAGCCTTTTAGTTATGCAGGAGAAAAGCAAGGTTTTAGTGATGAGGTAAGAGGTACTCTATTTTTTGACGTATGTCGAATTTTGGAATACCATAAACCACCAATGGTATTTCTTGAAAATGTAAAGGGTTTGAAATCTCACGATAAAGGCAAAACGCTTCAGACTGTTTTGGACACTCTAAGAAAACTTGGTTACTACCCACATTGGACTATCCTATCTTCCTTGAATTATGGCCTTCCTCAGAAACGAGAAAGATGGTATTGTGTAGCCTTTAGAACTGATGTTGACTTTGAATGGCCCAAGCCTATGGAAGGACATCCTGTATTGCATGACATTATAGACTTGAATGACAGAAATCCATCTTTGGCTATTTCTAAATTTGAACTAGATAGGATAGATTATCATTTTGCAAACGCCAAGCCAGGTGATAGAATCCAACATGACAATTCAAAATATAAGCCAAATACGAAAAAGGGGAAATATGGCGTTTTCTCTTTCCAAAAAACAGATGGTTCTTTACGATTTCATGTTGGTGATCCAGCTAAGACACAGATTCAGGAGGCATTCTATTCTTGCCTTGATACATATGCTTCTACAATCATAGCTAATAGGACTCCAAAGCTATGGGATATCCGCAGAAAGTTGTCTGTTCTTGAATCAAAAAGACTTCAAGGCTTTCCGGATAACTTTATATTCCCTGTATCTGATGCTCAGGCATATAAACAGTTGGGAAACTCAGTGAGCGTGCCAATCATTGTAAAGATAATGGAAAACATGATTAAAACTTACGAAAAAGCTCTTGAAAAATGAAATATATAAGTATAAAGTCTGTCGTTGAAGCCTACAAAGGTTTTCAAGATTGTATGACCAATAAGTCATGGGGCTATTTGGCTCTGTTAAAAGGATGCAAGAATAGCGTTCGCGCTTCAGTGCCCTACAAGGTTGATCTTGATGGAGTATCAAACTTCCTTGAAAACATCTTCAATTTAAGCCAAACAAAAAAGAAATACAATAGTGGACGTGCGTTATACGTTGTATTCTCAAACAAATGGGATAAATATTTTAACGACCAAGGGAAGCATACCCCTAATATATATGATGTAGCGATTTGGGCATACAGAAGAAATTCTTTTGAGGACAATGTGACCAAGGAGGATATTCTCCTGAAGTTTGCAGAAGAATTCAACATTCCATTGAACATTATTGCAAGCAGCTTTAACACTCGTGCTAAAGAAATAGTGTTTGCGGACTCCTTGTATTCTGAAGCTTCACTCAAGGCAGAACTGAATAATATCGGTGTCGATGTATCTAAGGACAACATCGATGCAAAAAAAGGAAGCGTTGTTGCATCTCCTGGCGAAATAAGCCGTGGTCCTTTTGTTCAAACTTTATATGCTGGCTTGGAGATTACAGACTATGTTATCATCTTACAATCAGACTATCAGTCTCTTTATGGTAATGCCGTAAAGTCTAACAATGGCATAGATTGTACTAACCACAATAAATGCTCTGCCTATCGTCCATATATCACCGCCATCAAGTCCAAGCCCTTCCTCTTGCTTGCCGGTATTTCCGGTACTGGTAAAAGCCGTATTGTTCGTGAACTTGCCCGTGCATGTTGGGATAAAGGCTCCGCTGAGTATAATGCCCATAAGCCTAAGAATTTTGAAATGATTCAGGTGAAACCCAATTGGCATGATTCCACTGAATTAATGGGCTATGTCAGTCGTGCTAGCGGGAAACCTGTGTATGTGATTGGCAATTTCTTAAGGTTTATTACACGAGCTTGGGAAAACCCCAATGTACCTCATTTCCTTTGTTTGGACGAAATGAATCTTGCTCCTGTAGAACAGTATTTTGCGGAATATCTAAGTGTAATTGAATCTCGTAAAAGCCATGAAGACGGAACTGTGACAACAGACCCTATATTTGAAAAGACAGATGAAGAATGGTATTTCAATTTAACAGAATCATTGACTACAGTTGAAGACATTAGACTGAAATTCAATGAAGAAGGAATTTCTATTCCTCAAAACCTCATTGTGGTAGGTACTGTCAATATGGATGAAACAGCGTTCTCTTTCTCCAGAAAGGTACTCGACCGCGCCATGACAATAGAAATGAACGAAATTGATCTGTATGCCGGATTGGGTAGCAAATATGAGCGTATTGGTAAATTAAACAGCGACATGCTTATCGGAACAGCCGTAGAAGGTGTGGATGTGTATGCTGATAATGCGGAGATTTGTAAGAAGGCTCTAACCTATTTGCAGGCAGTGAATGACGTTCTTGATGGTACACCATTCAAGATAGGCTATCGTACACGAAACGAATTCTTGCTTTATGTAATAAACAACTTGCCTTATAACATAAACGAAAGCGGCAACGAGTTCAGTGAAGATGAAGTTATCACAACCGCATTGGATGAAATAACAAGCATGAAAATCTTGCCGCGCATTGAAGGCGATGACACCAAAGTCAAGAGTTCACTTCTTGAAAGGTTGATAACTACCATCGAAACACAGTTATCAGCTCTGACTGAAGAAGATAAGAAAATAAAATCTGTCTCCATTGCCAAATTAAAAGAAATGCAAAAACGGTTACTGTCCTCCGGTTACACCAGTTTCTGGAACTAAAGTTCTCAAGCAATGGAACTGCTAACCATAAAACATCAGGATTTTAAAATGATTATCGAATGTACAAAATTCGATAGCATTTGGCATAAAGCAAAGAATAATGTAGAAGAAGAAAGTTTACATTCCACATATTCTTGGTCAGAAGGAGTATCTACTGTTATTTTGAACCACTACAATGAAAAAGCCATTACGATTGAGAATAACCAACAAGCTCCTGCCATCTTTTTCGATAATACCGATTATCCTATTTGGATTGAGTTTAAGGACTATGTAAAAAAAGCACAATTCGGGTCTTCTCTTCAGAACGAAAACGAGAAATTTACTTTTCGCAGCCAAATATTAGCCGGTTTCTTAAATTATGGCAATGAAATTGGTCGCAGTGAAATACAGCTCATATATCAAGTGGGAACGGAAAACCGTAATTTTGTCTTCTCCTTTGAAGTATTAAGTACCAAACTCAACTATCACGAGCATTGGAAAACCATTATCGAGGATATTGAACAGGAGTACAGAATGCTTTCACTTGATTACATGCGGAGAACCTTTCATGGATTTTCACCCAATGCAAGTGAAGACACCCCGGAAACAATCTGGTGGAATGTGTTTGCCTATGAGCAACAGAAATTCATAAAAGCTTGTAAGAATATCATTGACCGACCACGGCATCGCTTGCATGGAAAGGAGGCGTATAAGCGTGCCGATAGGTTGACATTTATTCCCTCTTGTATAGAAAACGAATTAGTGGAACACAGGCACGACAGTTCCTATTTGTATCGTGTAGAGGAACGTGTTTGGACAAATGACACACAAGAAAACAGATTCTTGAAGTTTGCACTTGGGCTAATTACCGATAAATATGAAGTCTTAAAGAAACGTATAGAAGCTGTCAAGAATGCTTCTGACGTAATGAAATCCGACATGCAAACAACCTTGACAATGTTAAAACACCTACAACAAAATCCCTTTTTCCGTACCGTGGGAAATTACAAAGGAATGAGTCAAGAAAGTTTGATTCTGCAAAAAGCTACTGGATATAGTCAGGTGTATCGTACATGGACTTTACTCCACCGCTCATATTCCCTAAATGATGGCATCTATCGCTTGCAGACAAAAGATATTGCCACACTTTATGAAATTTGGTGTTTCATAGAGGTCAGTCATATTGTAAAAGAGAAACTGAATTTATCTGATGAAGATGTAGACCATAGTAACCGTATGGAAATGAATGGTCTGTTTACATGGGATTTGGGTAAAGGAGAACATTCACGCATCCTTTTCAAGAAAGGCGGTATAGAGTTGGCTGAACTAATCTATAACCCCAAAAACTCGGAACGAGAAAACATATCAATCGGCATAAAAGATTGGACGGTGCCAACTGTAACTCAAAAGCCAGACATTGTATTGCAACTTACCAAGAGCGATTTACAAGAAGGCTTGAAAATGACTTATCTATTTGATGCGAAATATCGTATTGATGGAAAAGACAAAAATGGTGTGGACGTTCCACCCGAAGATGCCATCAACCAAATGCATAGATATCGTGATGCTATCTATTATAAGGACTATCAAACAAATTCTTTGAAAAAAGAAATAATTGGTGGTTATATTCTATTCCCGGGTGATGGTGAACCTGCTGATGTTGCTGTATCCAAGTTCCGAAAGACTATAGACGAAGTAAATATCGGAGCATTCCCACTTCGTCCCAAAGACGCTCATAACAGGCTACTTTTGGAACAATTCATTGAAGAGCTTATTCAAAACAAGTCCTATGAAACTATATCGAAAGTAATACCACAGAAAGGTACATTATTGAAAGTACCCAATCGTCTCCTTATCGGTTTGGTAGAAAATAGTTTACTATCAGGATACACACAAAGTTTCCTTGACGGTAATGCCACCGTATATTATACTAGGCCGAAATTCCCTACAACCATTTCATTGCATGATCTCCACTACTTCATACCTTACATAAAAAATGAAGGTGTTCGTGACATATATGAAATTGTCCGTGTAAGGACTATCACAAGTAAAGAGGCAAAACAAATAGAAGGTGAAGATACAACAGATGATACGCGTTTAGCATTCGAATTATGCTTTAGCCGTAAACTATTTGAAAATTATCAGCCGATTAACACCCATAAGCTCATTAACTATACATTTATAGATTCTTCATTTGATAAAATGGATGAGTGGGTGGTGGCAGATAAGTTTTAACTGTTATAGCTTGGTACTGCATCACTATTTGGGAGTGCCAACTAAAACCTAAAGCCCGCATACAACCATCTGAATCATTAGCTTATGCTTTGAGTCATATTTTTCTTGAAGACCGAAAAATCAGAACATATCAAATAACGGAAAGCAATAATAATTTCATGGTTGCTGAGCCGAAAGTAGCATATGGCCAAACAGACAAATAATAAGCGCAGACATACCCTTCATTGAGATCAACAATTTCCACCAAATGCAGATAACTGATCCTTCACCACCCGGTACATCGAATAATGCGCAGCTGCAACATATCGGAGTTTGATATGATAGCCACGTATAAACAATCCATTGATATTGGGTGGGGCAACGCTTACAGGATTTTTTAACTCATTGATTCTTGTTAGTATCAAAAACAAAATAGGGTGCAACTCATTGAGATACACCCTATTTAATTATCCTTGTTTATCGCAACTTACTTCACTTCCTCAAAGATAATTACTACTGTATATCAGTGTATTATATACAACTTGGTACAAATATGATTACTTTACTTCGTTTACTCTATATTTCAGCCTTAGCGAGAATAGAAAAGCTACCGCAAAAAACTTTAACTTAGTTTAACCATACTATTTTTGACGATTTCTATTTTCTCTTGTTTTCAGATAGTCTTCGATATTTTCTCTTATTATGCTTTTCTTTTCATAAGCTATTGATTTGCAAAACTGTATCTATTTTTTCCTTTCGTTTTTTATGAAAAAGTGTTATACCTTTGCATTGCTAAATAAAAAACAATAGGCATGAAGCAAAAACAATATATACTCCATTCTTTGACAATAGAGGTCATTGCGGTGTTGCTGGCTTCAATGATTGCATTTCAAATATGCAATATGCTTAGCATACGAATGAGTTTGCTTCCGTTCGTTATGGCTGTCGGATATGTGATACTGAAACTTCTATATCATCTTTGCATCTCTATAGCAAGATACATTATAGAAACTCCTTTGTCACATTTGGCATTAGCCGATGAAGTGACAGATAAAAAGACTTCGGCTGTTGCATCCTTACATACCCAAGATTGTGTAGAAGTACAAAAAAGGCGTATGGAATTATTCCATTATGAATACCAGCATGAGCAACAACAATACAAGCAACAAAAAGAAAGAGAAGAAGACGAGAAATTAAATGCTATCCTGAAATATACACGAGACACATTCAAGCGTTTTGATTTGGACGAAACAGAGATTTTCCAAATTTGCGAATCTGTCCGCTATTTTGTGACTAATCGTCAAGTGCTTTCCATGACCGAGATTCATATTAAGAAACATAGTTCGCTCACACAAATCTCTTTAAAGAACTTTGCTTGGAACATCGCTTTCCAATATAATATAGGTGGAGATGTAACTACATCATTTGTGATAGCGACATTTGCCGAATGGTTCACTAACTCCACGTTTGACACCGTAAGAAAGAATCTGCGAACTACAACAGGTCGGCATAAAATTGAAATTGACGAAAATATCCTGTCGAAATACGGTATCTAAGCCATTTTTTCGCTTCCAAATAATAATTATTATCGGAAGTTGCTTATGTTATCAGAGTATTTATATAAATTTGCTCTTGAATTAAAACGTTTTACCTCATGGCTAATTTGAACAGACTAAAAGTCGTACTTGCAGAACAACAAAAAACAGGAAAATGGCTTGCAGAACAGATTGGTAAATCCAATTGCACTGTGAGTAAATGGTGTAGTAATTCTGTTCAACCAGACCTCAAAACCCTTAATGATATAGCTAATGTTCTTGATATTGATGTGAAAGATTTGATTGTTAGCAGTAATAAATCTTAAAACAATTTATTATCATGGAAGTAAACAAGAAAGAACTCAAAGAACAAGAGATACGCACCTTGTTCATTACCCCTGCACTCCAACAAAAGGGCTGGGCTGTAAGCGTAAATATGCGTGAAGAGTATTATTTCACGGATGGTCGAGTACTTGTTGTTGGCAACCAACATTCAGTAGCAGAGGGCAAAAAGGCTGATTATCTATTATACCATAATGGTAAGCCCATTGCAGTGGTAGAAGCTAAAGATAACAAACATGCCGTTGGGGGTGGTATTCAACAAGCTATGGATTATGCCCAAATCCTTGACTTGAAATTTGCGTACTCCAGTAATGGTGATGCTTTCTTGGAACATGACTTTATCACAGGGAAAGAAACCGAAATCAAATTAGAGAATTTCCCGACAGAAGAGGAATTATACAATCGTTATCTTGCATCCAAGAACTATACATCGGATGAACTTAACATAATAGAAACACCGTTTTATTATGATGCCCATAGCCATGAGCCAAGATATTACCAACGTATAGCGGTTGACCGTACAGTGGAAGCCATTGCAAGAGGACAACAGCGTGTACTTGTCGTAATGGCTACCGGTACTGGTAAGACTTTCACTGCTTTCCAGATTATCCATCGTCTCCATAAAAGCGGAGCAAAGAAAAAGATTCTTTATCTTGCAGACCGAAATATCCTCATTGACCAAACAATGGTGCAAGACTTCAAACCTTTCAAGAAGTTTATGACTAAGATAACTTCTGTTGGGGAAGGCGAAGAGAAAATTGACTCCTCATACGAGGTATATATGGCGTTATACCACCAACTGGTTGGAAAAGAGGGCAAGCCAGATCCGTTTTTGGAGGTGCAGCCAAACTTCTTTGATTTGATTATCGTTGACGAGTGCCATCGTGGTAGCGCAAAAGACGATTCTGCATGGCGCAAAGTATTGGAGTATTTCAGCTCGGCTACCCAAATCGGTATGACTGCTACCCCGAAAGCTGATGAAGGAGCAAACAACTTGGATTATTTCGGAGAGCCGGTATATACCTATTCCCTTCTTCAAGGAATCCAAGATGGTTTCTTGGCTCCATATCGGGTTACTGCCGACTTCATCAACGTTGATTTGCAGGGCTGGACTCCCGATGAAGGTGAAACAGATTTGTTAGGAAAGGAGATTGAACAGAAATTATATCAAAGACAGAATATAGGTCGTGACCTTGCCATTAAGTTAAGGCGTAAAGTAGTAGCACACAGGATTACCCAAATGTTATACGACATCGGTCGTATGACAAAGACAATCGTGTTCTGTTCAGATATTGAGGAAGCCGCCGAAATGCGAACACTGCTTATCAACATGAATAGCGATTTATGTAAAAAATCTCCTTACTACGTAACACGCATTGTCGGAGAGGACAAAGAGGGGAAGAAGCAGTTAGACAACTTTATCAGTGTTGACGAACCTTATCCGGTAATTGTTACTACCTCCGAACTTCTATCTACAGGAGTGGACTGCAAAACTTGTGGCTTAATCGTCATTGATAAAGAAATTGGCTCTATGACGGAATTTAAGCAAATCATCGGGCGTGGTACACGACTTAGAAAAGACAAAGGCAAGTGGCATCTGGAAATCCTCGACTTCCGCAATGCTACCGCAAAATTCAAAGACCCGTCATTTGACGGCGACCCTGAACCACCCAAAGGCGGTGAAAAAAAACCGAAGCCATATCCGCCTGTTCCCTCAAATCCTCCAACAGCTCACGAACCTCGTGAAAAGTATCTTATCAATGGAAAGGATATTCGTATTGCTCATGAGATAGTATCTGTTTTGGGAGAGGATGGCAAAACCATGAGAACGGAAAGCGTTCAGTCCTTTGCGAGAAAGCAACTGTTGCGACACTATCAAAGTTTGGATGATTTCGTACAAACGTGGACTGAAGCAGAACGCAAACAGGCGGTTATGGATGAGTTAAAGGAATATGCCATCTTGATAGACGCAGTACGTGAAGCAAATCCGGCATTGAAAGATGCCGATATCTTCGATGTGATATGTCACGTTGCATTTGACCAACCACCATTGACGAGGAAAGAAAGGGCTAACAATGTAAAGAAACGTAACTACTTCGGAAAGTACGAAGGCAAGGCTCGTGAAGTATTGGAGGCTCTTCTTGACAAATATGCGGAGAATGGTATTCTTGACTTTGAAAAGGCAAATATTTTGGAGATTCCTCCATTCAACAGCATAGGGAAACCAACTAAAATCATAAAACTATTTGGTGGCAAAGTCGCTTTTGAACAAGCCATCAGAGAATTGGAATATCAAATATATAAATCAGCTTAAAAATGGCAGTAAATAATATCATAAAGCGAATCCAGAATATCATGCGTCAAGACGCAGGTATCAATGGTGACGCACAAAGAATTGAACAAATGACTTGGATGTTCTTCTTGAAAGTCTATGACACACAAGAAGAAACATGGGAATGGAAAGATGAGAAATACAAGTCCATTATCCCCGAGGATTTGCGTTGGCGTAACTGGGCAATAGATAAAAAAGACGGTGAAGCATTGGCTGGAGAAGCCCTACTCTCTTTCGTCAATGAGAAACTGTTTCCTACCTTGAAGAATCTCCCGATAGATGCCAATACCCCAAGAGCTAAAAGCATTGTTCAAGAAACATTTGCAGACTTGAACCAGTATATGAAGAATGGAACGCTTCTGCGCCAAGTGGTCAACATTGTAAACGAAATCGAATTTGACGATGCTGACGACCGTCACACATTCGGAGATATTTATGAGGGAATTTTGAAAGATCTGCAATCGGCAGGAAATGCCGGAGAGTTCTACACACCACGTGCATTGACTGATTTTATTGTGATGATGCTCGACCCGAAATTGGGCGAAACCTTTGGCGACTTCACCAGTGGAACGGGAGGCTTCCTCACCTCGGCACTTAAATATATGGGCAGGAATATTGGCTCTGCGGCAGATGGAGAAAAACTGCAAAATGCCGTTGTAGGTCAGGAATGGAAACCGTTGCCCTACCTTTTGAGCATCACAAACCTGCTGCTCCATGATATTGAAGCTCCCAACATAACCAACTGTGATTCGCTTGGAACGAATGTTACTGATTTCAAGGAAAGCGACAAGGTTGATGTTATCGGCATGAATCCTCCGTATGGTGGTAGCACGGAAGACAGCGTAAAAAGCAACTTCCCAGTACAGTACCGTTCAAGTGAAACTGCGGATTTGTTTATCGCCCTTATCATGTATCGCCTCAAAGCTGGTGGACGGTGCGGTGTGATTATCCCTGATGGTTTCTTATTTGGTACGGATGGAGCAAAACTTGCACTTAAAGAAAATCTCCTTCGCAAGTTCAATCTACATACAATCATCCGTTTGCCGGGTTCTATATTCTCTCCATACACATCTATTGCAACCAACATCCTTTTCTTTAATAATGAAGAAGCCGAAGGTTGCGAAGAAGGATTCAAGACCAAAGAAACATGGTTCTATCGTCTTGATATGCCGGAAGGGTACAAACACTTCTCAAAGACCAAACCAATGAAGGTGGAGCATACCCTACCTATTCAGGAATGGTGGAAAGACAGGAAAGAAATTATCAGTGACGAAGTGGGTGAAAAGAGCCGTGTGTTCACTGCCCAACAATTGATAGACTTGGATTGCAATTTTGATCAATGTAAGTTCCCGAAAGAGGAAGAAGAAATACTCCCTCCAGCAGAACTGCTCAAACAATATTTTGAAAAACGTGCTGCGCTCGACCATGAAATAGACAAAACGCTTTCCGAAATTCAAAAGATTCTCGGCATTGACATAAAATCGTGTAACTGATAATTGTGAAGTGATATGAAAGATTTGACCATCTCAAACATAGAAAGACAAAATGTACTTAACAACCGTTTTGCGGTCAGCAAAGTACAGGAGCATCTTGACATTGAAGGAATGCTCTTTGAGGGAGAGTATCGCTTTACAAAAAAAATGGTTGCCGATTTCTACGAAGTAGAAGAACGAACCATAGAACGCTATTTGGAAAAACATTCAGATGAATTAGCAGCTAACGGTTATGTTTTATGTAAAGGTAAACATCTGAAAGAGTTAAAGTTACAATTTGCTCCCGTCATAAATGTCGGGAGCAAAACGACCCAACTTGGATTGTTTAATTTCCGCTCATTCTTGGATATAGGTATGTTGCTTACAGAGAGTGAGAAAGCAAAAAAAGTACGTAGCCTTATCTTGGATTTCGTGATTACCACCATCAATGAAAAGACGGGTGGCGGAACAAAATACATAAACCGCAGAGATGTACATTATCTTCCTGCTGCAATCACAGAAGAAAACTATCGCAAGAATCTCACTTCTGCCATCAATCAATATGTGGACGGACATCCCACATACAAATATCCTCAAATTACAGACTTTATATATAAGGCTGTATTCAAGGAGAATGCTAAGGAGTATCGGGAAGTATTGAAGTTGGATTCCAAAGACAATGTTCGACACACGCTGTATTCAGAGGTTTTATTGGTTATTTCTTCTTTTGAAAACGGTGTGGGGGCAGCTCTCAGTGAACGGTTTAAAGAAAATGGTGGCAGGTTACTTACCATTGACGAGGTAGAGCGCATTGTGAATGAACTTGCCGAACATCCGATGCAGAAACCTTATTTAAATGATGCCAGAACCAAAATGGCTTCAAGGGATTTCAGTTTCCGGGATGCGTATCATGGTAATATAGCAGATTATCTGCAAGCTGTTACTCCTGAAGAGTTTGAACGATTCATCGGTGACCAGTCTATTGATTTTGACCGTATCTTAGCGGACAATAAAGATGTGCTTAAACGCTTAAAGCAGGCAGAAGATGAGTGAGGAAATTGTTTATATAGACTACGATGAAGCCTTAACCATCTATGGCAAAATGATTGATGCTAGCGATGGTGGCTTTGAAGGAGTGCGTGATGAAGGTGGCATTCGTGCTACATTGGATTTTGTACAAAATGATTTATACTATCCGACCTTTGCAGAGAAACTGACCTATCTGATGTATAGATTCTGTTCTGGGCATTTCTTCAATGATGGGAATAAGCGTATTGCGCTGACTTTGGGAGCTTACTTCTTACACAAGAATAATTACTACTGGCACGCTTGCATCTGTATGCGTACATTGGAATCTATCATTTATCATGTGGCAGCATCGAATATCAACCAAGATTTGCTGCTACGCATCGTCAATAGCTTTTTGACAAGTAAAGATTATGACGAAGAACTGAAAATAGATATTGCCAATGCCATGAGCAAAGGAGAGTTAGGAATACAAGGGGAGGATTACGAAAAAGATTAAATATGAAAACTATAAAAATTATCTTATTACTGTTCTGTATTATTTTAGGAATTAACGCTAAAGCACAAACAGTAGGTTATACTTATAAAGCACTCGCAGCTGAAGGTTGCAATATGAAATACAGTGTGGCTAAGCAAGACACCATTTATTCTATAGTAGCCACAGTACGTTCAGACAGAATGAATTTCCTCACTAAACCAACCATGAAAATTAGAACATTCACAGGTAAATATCTTGAACTAAGAGGAACTGTGATTGGGAATGGAAGTCAATCTGCTGGTGTTATAAGTGGAAATATTGTAATACCAATCACAGAAATTAGTTCTACTGCTCAATTTAGAATTACTCCACAGCAGTTTGAAATTTTGAATGAAGGTGTGGCAAAAATTCGTTTGTCTATGACTCCTATGAATCATGAACGTACTTTCAAAAAAGATAAGATAGGGAAAAAGTTATATCAGTTCTATCTGAATGAAAAACAAAAAGACGAAAACTTCTAAATCAGTTAGAATAAGATGAACGGAAAACAATTAAAAAACAGCATACTCCAGTGGGCGATACAGGGAAAACTTGTACCGCAAGACCCTAATGACGAACCGGCATCGGTACTTCTTGAACGTATCAGAGCTGAAAAAGCCCGACTGGTCAAGGAAAAGAAAATCAAAAAAGACAAAAACGAATCTATCATTTACCGTGGTGACGATAATTCCTATTATGAGAAGTTTCTCGCTACCGGAGAGGTGAAGTGCATCGATGAGGAGATTCCGTTTGAGAT